>JAYTOY010000001.1:0-3085 GCA_043747555.1 Pseudobdellovibrionaceae bacterium
GCGCCTTGAGCAAGAAGAAGGGACATTGCTGGATGCGCTCTTGAAAGCGCGCCAAGCAGCGGGCTTAACCCAAGCAGAAGTTGCTGAACGCATGGGCACCCAAGCGCCAGCAGTCGCGCGGCTAGAGCGCTCATTGGCTACAGGTAAGCACTCGCCATCTATTGCGACCATACGGAAGTATGTCAAAGCCTGCGGGAAAAACTTGATTTTTAGCGTAGCTTGAATATGAAACCCGAATACGATCTTTCCAAAATGAAGTCACGTAAAAACCCATATTCAAAAGAAATTGAATACACCGATGAGCCAATTGGCAATGTCAAAATAATTCCAGACTTTTTGCCATCACCTGCGGAATTAACTGCAAAGCCAAAGCGCGATATATTTGCAGAAATTGTCGAAGGCTTTGATTGGTTGGAAAAGCAGCGTGAAGGTAAAAAGTAACCTCTCATCCGCTTGGTCGCGCTATTTTCAGACATGGTGCAGCGGCTGGAATCGGTTTAAGTCACTATACTTTTAATAGCACCTTAGGCAATAAATACGCCGTATAGAATCATATTTGATCCCTATTTCAAGCAAATTCCCCGCTCCCGCGCTCCATCTGCGCCTTCGCCCTAACCCTACGAGACAAATAAATCAGGGGCAGATCACAATTCATGAAAATGCTTAATTCGGCGGACAAAACTGGCGGCGATATTGCGATCTGGCTTTGGTTGTTTTTTTCGCTAATTTTTGGAAATCCAGTGTCTATAAAACTCTATTAATGCTGTACATTTATGTAACTTTTTTACAAAGAAGAATGTATGGATGATTTAGTCGGTTTAGGTAAACTAGGCGAGTCGCTGGTAGATGCAGTCACCAAAGCAATTGGTGTTATTTACGAACCTACGCATATTAAACGCATCGGTAAAGCCAAAGCCGAAGCTGACGCTTACACACTGATACGTCAAGATGGCGTTAAATCCGAAATAGAAGCCAGAGCCAGGGCGCGTGAATTACACACATCCCTACGCGAACAACATAATACTGAAACAGTATTGTCCCTAGCTCTTGAAAAATTACCTGTAAACAGCCTTAGCCATTCTGACATCAGCGAAGACTGGCTAATTTATTTCTTTGATCTTGCAAAAAAACAATCAAGTGCAGATATACAAAGGATCTGGGCAACCCTGTTGAGTGCTGAGACACAGAGGCCAGGAAGTATTTCAAAACGAACCTTAGCCGCACTGACAGCGATGGAACGGCGGGATGCAAATAAATTTGCAGAATTATCAACTTTTCGTTGGACTATTAACAACACGGCCTTGATAGTCATTCCTCAAACTTTGATAGATTATAAAATTGACTATGAATGTTTAAAACATTTGGACGACATTGGCGCGGCTACATTTTTTAAGACCTTGGCCGATTTTAAAATCAAAACACAATCCAACCTGATAATTGGATACGATACCAAACGGGTGCTTTTACGGCCTTCACAAAAATCAGAGATTCTTATCGGTTGCGTTCAACTCTCATCCATCGGCAACGAGTTACTTCCTTTGATGCCGAATTCTGTTAATAATGAAATATTTGAGTTGACCCTTGACTATTGGAAACAGTCTGGTCATGGCGTTGATATCTTGCCGATGAACATCCCCATGCCCCAAGCCGTGCACAATAGCAACTAAGACACACGATACAAACTTGCTATTTTTTCCATAGTTGCTCAGGCAATAAATACGCGGGCTAAATGCGTTTTTACCCATCTATTTCAAGTGAATCTACTGCTCCAAAATCCTTCTGCGCATTAGGAACTAGCAGACGAAGCAAATAAATCAGGGTTAGATTACAATTCAAGAAACTGTTCAATATTTTTTTAAAATGGAATACTGTCTTCAGGTTCAGAGAAAATAAAATCGCCTTCATATCGATAAATTTCTTTCAAGGCATTTTTAGTAATATTATTTACATAAGTAAATTTTGCCAACTTTACAATAACCTCATTAGTCATAGCGCTACTCACTATAGCAACTTTGTCTAAATCTTTTCGCCATTCAATACTTAAGTCCGAGAATTCATCAGATTTATTCGCTTGTGCAAAGATACTCACAAGTACACTTAACCGCTTTCGAAAATCTTTCTGAAATACATTTACTCTTTCAGGATCTTTTACTATATTAAGATAAAAATTATTATTAGCTTTTATAAACCAATTGCAGTTTTCTATATGTAATTTATCATAATCTGCAAGATACGATTGAAATTTATTTGATTTTATAAATCTGATTCTCGCAAATGTGTCTTCTTTATGAATAATGTAACGTGCAATATAATGTTCAGAATCAGTTGCTTTTGCTGTAATTTTTTCATCATTTTGAAAATGAATACGCACTAATTCAGTATCGACCACTGTTAATAAATTAAACTGATAAATAGCCGCATCTTTTTTTCGACTAGGTAATGAGTTGACTTCATATGCCTGCGCTTTCATCAAGGAAGTAATTGAACTAAAAATTGGCTTGTCATTTTGAGGTGCACCTGTTTTTTTATCCATTTCTTGAAAAGCAAAAACTTCTACTTTAGGCAGGTCAAGTACATGCTTCAATCCACGTTCAACTAAATCTTCATGGTACCCTTTAGCTCCACCTTTTATATTCAATTTGTAGTTAATTGCTTTATCGTTTGACCAAGCATGAAGCGGCCACCAATCACTGTTAGGTGCTTTTAAATCAATATCTCGAGAAAGTAGCGCCCAATCATTAGATTCACTTTTTTTACAGCTAATTAATAGTGTAGTATAAACACTAATATTTTGAATTTTTGATGTCTTATATGCCAGTATATCTATTTCACGTATGTTTTCTTCATGATCATCTACGTAATATTTATTATTGATGACATGCCAATTTGATTTTTTTAATAATGAAACAAGTGTATGTTCTAGAACAAATCCAGTTTTTCTAATTTGAGATTCAATCTTTGATGTATCCACAGCAGGTATATTTAAACTCACAAAGCCTCCCCCAACCTCCCCACCCCCTCAACAATCCTCTCCACATCCACAGTCGCAAAGCTCAACCGTAGCGTCGCCAAATCCGCATCATGC
>JAYTOY010000002.1:0-8775 GCA_043747555.1 Pseudobdellovibrionaceae bacterium
GGATGGATTTGTCGCCATCAAAGTTTCATAGACCCAAAGATTTCGAACCTTTGATTCGGCCCTGAGTAAAGCAATCGGATCATCCTGGGCTCCGTACCACTTTTGGCCAAGACCATGGTAATAATCGTTATTTATTTTCTGACGATCAAGATCGGACTGAGTTTGATTCATAAAAATTCCAATAGATAAGTTGATAAGCTAAAAAAAGCCCCATCGGCGGTAACATCCAAATCAATAACCTTGGCTGTTCTGCGTGGACCAACCAAGCAAAAATTAATACCAAGGGATGCAAAACAAATAAAACAGCATGCAGCCAATTTTCAAACGCATCGCAATACTGGGTGTGAACCCATTCGTCTTTGGTGATAAATAGGCAAGAAAAAGCGGACGTCAAAATGTAGACCCATAAAGGCAAAGCAGGGATAAAGACCAAAAGCCCCAATGGTAGAATTAAAAAAATAGTATCCAAGGGGTGGCCCCATCGTTCCCACTTAGGAAGAGTGCGCCGCCAATGACAATAAAATTCATCCACTAAGATGGCGACAGCCTGCAAGCCTGCAACAATCCCAAAAAGCGCAATCAAAGTTTTTTCATCCATACCGCGGCCACAGTCAGCCCCGGGCCAAAGGCAAAAGAAATAACGTCAGTGCCAGATTTTACTTCAGGATCACGCAAGACTAAATCCCAAATATGAGGAAGCGTTGCAGAGGACATATTGCCGTGAGCAAATAAAACTTCGCGGCTTTTCTTCACTTGGTGTTCTTTAAGGTTCAATGCTTCTTGCGCAAAGTCGATAATTTTTGGACCGCCGGGATGAATAGCAAAAACTGTATCTTCCGGCAAAGTGTCGATGTTTAAATCTTTTTTCCAATCTTCCAAAAACTGATTCAAGTTATTTCCAATATAACGCGGAACATCTTTGGAAAGACTCATCTTCATGCCAAAATCGGCACAAACCCACTTCATGGCGTCTTCCGTCTGCGGAAGAATACGTTCCCGCGCTTCTAGAATTTTAAATCCATGGGTTGGAGCTTCAGAACTTAAACGATAAACCGCAACACCATCAGCAAATAAGCTTTGAATGACCATTTGCTCAAGGCTTTCTTCATAAAGATTAATGTGCAAAGTGCAAAGCTCAGTGTGAAAAATATCAACTGACCCTTGCAGTCCTTGGGCCATGCGTATCGCAGGAACCGCCGCATAACATCCCATATGATAAGCATGCAGCACTTGAGTTTTTCCTTGCCACTTGTAAGAAGAAATTTTCTGAGCAGGACTGGGCGAAGTATACCCGGTACAAGTGACATGAATTAAATGGTCCGGAGCTGTTCGATTTTCATAAGTTTGATTAAACACATTCTGAGTGGTTTCTGCAAAGAACTCATTCCGAGCTTCGTGGCCTTGATTCTTATCCAGTTCAAGAATCCGCCAGTCGGGTCCCTCAGACTGAAATTCTGGTAAAAAGAAAGAACGCTTTTGAATCTGTTCAGGACGCACAGCCACTCGCGAAAATATCTTCTTTAAATCCTCTGGCGCCTTGCCTTGTTTTTTCGCCCAGGCCCGAGAAAGCCAGGTAATTGAGTCTTCCTGCTGAAGGCTGTAAGGAGGGTTTATCGTTTTCAAGTCGTGCAGGTACATGGAGGCCCTCTTTATACTACTTGCTTAACTGAGGACCTAAGCTGTTGTAAAGGACAAGGAACCGATTGGAAGAAGGAATGTTTCTTGTCAGTGTCTGGCTCTAAGGTCGTTGCTATCTTCTCCCAGATTCGCTCACCGGCTTGGGTCCGAGCCGCGGTCTGAAACTTAAATAAAGCTCCCCAAATCAAATTCAGAGGTGTTTCCAGCTGGTTTAAAGCTTGCTGTTGTATTTCGCAACCTTTGGGGAGGTAAAATGAAAACATATCTGATCGTCGCGGCTTCTTTATTAATGAACTTGTCACCAGCCTGGGCAGCTCCCAGCATTTATCCTGTCAATATCACTCAGCTGCAAAATTTATCAAATCCAACGACATCGAACCTAGTGGCTGATGACGTTAACTTAAATAAAGTTTATGTGATGCCTCCGAATGTTGCAGAAGCCGTTGTCACAGGCCTCCACACGCTCAGTGCAAACGTCGGGTTTTGTAGGGAAGTAGCAGATCTTCAAAAATACTCTCGGCGGGCGACAGAGAAAATAAATGATCTTTCAGAGCAAGAGCTAAAATATAAACCTGAAGTCGATAAAGCTCGAAAGTCGCTATTTGAAGCCAGAGAAGACGCTGCCAAATATGCAGCTGAAAATAAGTTAAGTGCCATTTTTGATCTGGACACTCAAATCCAGCAAAAAGAAGACAGGCTCTTAAATCTTTATCAATTAGCAGATTCTTGCAAGTCTGCTTGTGGGCAGGTCCAAGTTGAAATCAGGGAAATAGAAAATTCAAAAAGCCAATTGGTCAGCGACCGCCGTACTTTAGCTCGCGAGAATATCGAGCAAGTCCGGGCCTATGATCGAAAAAAGGCTTTAGTGGAAGCCCGTCTTCAAAATTTAGCAGATATCGAAGATGGCTTTTTTAAAATTCAAGAGCGCCTAAAAAACTTGCGAAGTGATTTTCATAAAATGTATGCGGATTACGCAAAGCTTGAGGGCGGACGTGCAGCTTTTAATTATAACAGTCACTGGGATGAAAACCTTTCAAGCTTACGGATATCTAATCCTGGTTTCGAATTTGAGAAAATTAACACACAGAACGCAAAGTTATTTTCTTCAATAAAAGGAATTAAGGACATTCCAGGTGATTTAGCCATTCTTGCCTATGAAATTGCTGGAACTCCAAAAGAAAACTATATGGAACTGAATGCAGGTTTCCCTGCAGCTATTAGCTCAAACATAGTTCTTAGTCTTTTAGGAGTTTGTCCCATGCTCCATCCTGAAGATTTTAATATAAAAATGCCGACGCATGTTTCAGAAATGAAATACGGATTAACCATTGCCTACGATTTTCCAACAACAGTCAATTTAAAGGCTTCTGTACACTACAATATGTACAAAATGTTCGAAAAAATTGTTAGCTCGGGATCTAGCGGAGGATTTTTCAGCTCAAGGTCTTGGACATCAGTGGAAGAAAGAAACTTTTTCCGTGATTCCTTCAGCATTAATTGGACCGAGCAGGATCCTGAAAACACTGTGACCGAGGAGCAAAGGTTAAACGTTGAGCACGATATGCGCGCCCACATTCTAGAACGGCTTGCATCTTTAGCTCTACCAACAGCTCCAAACCGAGATGCAATTATTCAAGCAGGACAGCCACCTCCGCATGGTGCTGTACTTGTGGCAAGTTCGCTGATGACAGCATGTCCAACTAATATCTACTGCCTTGGAGCTTCTCTTCTTTTTTCGAGTCTTGATGCTATTTTCGGCAGCAGCTCAGCCAGTGCTAATTACAAACAAATTCAAGATATTTGGCTGGATGAAAGTTGGTCTAAAGCGAAAGTGATTTTAAAGCCTTGGGTGACTTCATATACACCGACTGAAGGCAAAACAGAAGGAGCTACAAAATGAAAAAAACAAGGCTCGCTTCCTGTATCTTTTTTTCGGCCCTCCCGTGTTTTGCGGGGATGGGCCTGGTTCAAACAAACTTTTGGCAAGCCCCTTACCCGACCGATTACAAAATTGTAATTAAAAGTTCATCCCAAGATCTAGCAAAAAGCTGTCAGCAACTAGACAAAGTGGCTTGGAATGCAGAGGGAACTTCGCAAGTTTGGAAAGCCGATCAAATGGCAAGGCTCAGGACAGCCGCCTTGCCAAGTCAGGATGAAGAAACTTTTCAAACTGATTTCAAGATTACAAATATGCGCGGGTTTAACTTACTATCCGAAGCCCAAACCAAAGAACTGTCAGAGCTTGTCGCTGTAGCAGCAAGTGTAGATACAATTTCAAACTTTAGCCAGCTTCCATCCGAAATTATATTAAGGGCTTTTGAATTTTCAAAATTAACATTTGCCTTCAAGCCCAAAAGTTTAACTCAGGTCTCGGAAAGTTTTGGTTTAGAGCCCATTCCAATCAGCGTACTTGAAAATGAAGATGGACCCTATTTACGTATTTTTTCTAAAGACGTCGCTTGTGATTTAATTTTGCATCGATTGGCCCTAAGTACGAAATCCTCTGCGGTCATAAAAATTTCGCTAGAACAACAAATCCAACTCAGTGACTTCTATGCAAAAGTAGAAAGCATTTCAAAATCCATAATTGCAAGTCGAAAAAATCCAATCAGTCGAGCGGCACTTTTGGGTTTTAGGCTGGGTGGCTTCTTAAGTTCAAAGGCACAGACTCCACCAATGAAAGCTGAAGGTGAACTAGTGGCAATAATGGATAAGTTTTTCGATGTTGAAAAAATGGCACCAAATTCGCGGTGGACAGAATCAAACGGCGAAAAATTTCTTTCAGTGCCCGGGCAAACCCAAGCGATGGCAGTTCAAATTAACATATCAGCTGATTAAAAAGGAGAATCATTATGAAAAAAGCAATTGGCACTCTATTTTTATTTGCGTTGACCTTAGCTTGGGCCGCAAGTTCATTCAATGACGACAAGCCTCAGCTCATGGGTTTCAACTTTCTGAACGATAAGCAAAAGCAAAATTTATTTGTCCCAGTCGAAAACCCTTCCAATCCCAACAACAAAAGTCCAGAGCTAGAAGATATTTCTTCGACTCACGAAATCGAGCAGCAATTTCTTTCCTACAAAGAAGTCGAGCTTCGAAATGAGATTCTGAGGCTAGAAAACAATTTAGAAGCCGGTGAGCTTATTAAAAAAGCCAACCAACAATCCCTAACGAAAGAAGAATTTAAAACCCTCTCTTTCCATTTAAGAAAAAAATCTGCGTTACATAAAATTTTAATGGATCGGGCCATCGAGGCTGAGGACCAATCATTATGAGTCATCTAGTTCGCTATCTCATTATTTTATTGAGCGGGATGTTTTTGCAAGGATGCTTGCAAGAGAAGCAGAGCGAGCGAATTAAAATGGACACAGCCTCTGAGGTCCTTCTTGAAAATGATTGTCGAGATATGAATGAAATTGGTGATATCAAAAGTTTGCTCAATGAAATTCATCAGAAAATCGATCTTGTTTTGAAATTAAGTGCAGACGCAGATCCAAGGCTGCATGAAAAGGAAATAGGTCTTCTTGGGAATCAGATTCATGAATATTCGCTGCAGCTAGAAAGTCTTTTGAAGCCGGAATGGACAGATTCTCGATGGCCCTACCAGGCGCAGTGGAATATTTTTGATCATGATCTTTCAGCCATTAAAGGTCGGAAGGTTTTTGAATTCAAAAGTGTGAAGGTTCAAAGCGTCATTCTTAAAGGAATAGAGCGTCCTGATCTGATTAAAGATGTGAACATTAAATTCAACTCGAATTCTCTCGAAGTAAGAATCAAAAAAACTGCAAATTCATTAGAGATTTGCCAGTTGCAGGACACTTTTGCAGTTATTTTATCAGTTCACTATCGGGTCCTTTTTAAAGATCTCACAAAATATTTTAAGCTCAGTGTAAGGCCAAAAAATGAATAAAAGGCGGTTTGATATGAAAACCTATTTAGGAATTATTTTAATACCATTCCTATTGGCATCATGTGTGAATTCAAGGTCATCAGATCAGGCAAATCAGGGACAGTCGGCCTGTCGCCCTGAGGTGAGTGGCTCAGAATCTAAACAAGCAATTGCGGTGGCATTCAGCCGCTTGAATGCTTGTCGCATAGGGGAAAACGATTTATCAAATTTGTTAAATTTAATAGAAAAGTAATCCCCATTCCGCTCGCCATTGGCAAAATTTAAAAGGTATTCCCAACAATTGGGTCACTTATAGTCTCTACATTCTCAGAAGAAACACTAATGGCATTTAATAGATAGGTTGTTGAAGGCGCCAGGTTGTGAATAGCGACAGAATGTTTCGTCACTAGAGCATTATCCTGAACAGTTCGTTGAATCGTTCCATTTGGATCTTGGTACTCAACTTGAGAAGTCGATGGAATATCCGTGGTCCACTCAACATAAATATCAGTTAAAAATAATTCCAAAGTTCTAAAATCTCTAATCACCGGACCAGTTGGCGCTGGAGTTGGCGCTGGAGTTGGCGCTGGAGTTGGCGCTGGAGTTGGCGCTGGAGTTGGCGCTGGAGTTAACTCGGAGTGGTGCCCGCACTTATTGTGTTCGTCATCTTCATCATCGCGATCAAAATGGCGCTTCCAAAATTCTTTCCACTCTTTTTTCCAATTTCTGCGTTGGTGGCCGTGTCTTTCTCTTTCATCTTCTTCGTCATCATCAGAATCCTCATTTGAACACTTTAAATCCCGCCAAGATAATAAAGCCCGAACAGACGGATAAAAAACACAACCCCCCTGCGCCGGATATTTAAAACTCGACTTTGCAAGATCGACTGCAAGTTTCAATTTGGCATGAGTGACTTTCGACGCTAACGGCGGATTGACGGGCAGAATAGTGTTCGTTAACCCTAAGCTGCACGAGTGCCCCCGAGGATCGGTGATACGGCTTTTGCTTGGATCGAAAGTAAGTCGAAATCCAGAAGTTCCACCTGGATGTAGTATAAAAAAGTAACCGTCATCTTTGCGGGTAATAGCCTTTTGCCAAGAGCCACCTGATTTTTGAAATTCAATTCGTAAAATTCGAAGGTCAATCACAGGGCGTCGGGCCGTCGACGATAAAAGATCCTCTTTTACAATTAATGAAGCATCTGGATTCATAGGAATCGATAAGATTGCTTGCGAGGACTCAGCAGCAAAACTTATTTTTTCACCGCAGACTAAAAGAAACGCCGTTAAAAGAACAAAAACCAAACGACTGAAATAGTTCGAATTCATAAGTCACTTTCGATAGAAATTGATAGGTAGCTTGTCTTATCCTACCGGGATTAATGAAAAATTTGAAAGGACAATTATTGTAAGTTTACGCACTGAACTAATCGCCAGCGACTTCGATCTTATTCAGCGAATAATTGAAAAGGCAAGGGTCGAGGAGTTCTTTCTCAAAAGATACACCCGGCCCAAGTTCACCAATCCAGAGGCCGGAACTGACATTTCTTTGATCATGCAGAATTTTGATTTGCGGACATAAATTAAAGTTCTTGGATAGAAGGCGTCAGCTTCTTAGCTGTGCTCAAAATAAAGTTTACATCAATCATGCTAAAAGCAGATTTATATTCGATATCAAATATAGCACTTTTTCCTCTTTTTAAAATAGTGAAATAAGATGCGCGATTAATAGCAACCTGAAAAATTTCCTGAGTGTCTTGATATTGACAAAAAACAGGCCCGCCGGAGTCGCCAAAAACAATTGCAGAGCTTTGTATCGTACTTCGATCTGCATACTTTAAAATATTTTGAACTCCTAGATATAAATTATCTTGTTCCTTTGGATCAGAAAGAACAGCGGCAAATGTAGAGTCAATAAAGCTAAATGAATTGATTTGTAGCTGCTTTGCATCGACGGGTCCGACTTGTAAAAATCCCATATTAATATTTTTATTAATTCCAAATCCTGAGCTCGAACAACTGATTGGCTTATTTATTAATCGGGGGTCTTTCATCAGCATTGGTTTGATTGCCAAATTGTGATTCAAGTTAATGATGGCAATATCAAAATTAAATTCGTCTTTGGGCCAATGAGGATGAATTGTATAGCTAATGCCGGTCGCTTCTTCCTGGAATTTAACTCCGGCAAGAAAAACAGCGTTACCACTTTTTGTTTTTTGTGGAACTAGTTTTTCTTTATTAAATCCACGATACCCACAAGAGACTTTAAGCACAGATTCTTTGTTTAGATCTTCAAGACAATGGGCAGCCGTCAATACTTGATTTGGTTGGATCAATGACCCTGTGCAAATGCCTACACCTTTAGAGTCGCTCATAACTATACGACAAATGCTGTCGGGTCCAACAGATGATACGGAGCTGTCAGCCCCAACAATTGCATGGGACACTATTGAAAATGAAAAAATAAAAAGTACGATGAGATTAAAGTTCACTTCAGTAAATTATCAGAGATCAAAAAATGATTCGCCTGTCATGATTCTAGCCAGTAATATTTACTGTTCAAAAGTTAAATTGAACCGTAGAACCCGGTTTTTCTTTGTGTAGGGTTGAATTGCCATAGGGGCTCCTTTCTAAAAGTTCCCGACATATCCGGTTCTCTTTTGCTCTCGTCTCTTCAGTTTTCAAAGAACCAGGTAACCTTTCTACATGGGACTTAGGTATGTAAGCATCCGAGATATTGTACCCGATCGGGTACAATATTCTTGATATTTAATATAATTATACCCGATCAGGTACGATATCAGTATTTTTCTTTATTTTTATACCCGATCGGGTATAGTTAATTATATGAATGAATTGGCAGAATTTATTAAAAAAAAACGCAAGCAAGCTAATTTAACACAAGAGGAATTGGCAGAACGTGCGGGCGTAGGCCTTCGGTTTATACGCGAACTCGAAAATAACAAATCAACTTTACGGTTGGATAAAGTCGATCAGATTTTACAGCTCTTTGGTCATACGGTTGGCCCGATTCCGATAAAGAGAGAGACTGAATGATGAAAGATATTTCTAACTCAAAACGAGGAAAAGTTTTTGTTGAGGAAATTTTTGCGGGAATAATTGAGGAACGTGAAGGCCTTTATATCTTTACTGGACAATTTCACTGGTGGGAGCCACCCAGTTTCACGCTTGGGAGCCACTTCGGATGTTGAAAAAGTTTTTAGTGTTTTAAGTTCTTACTGTCAAGTT
>JAYTOY010000003.1:0-26919 GCA_043747555.1 Pseudobdellovibrionaceae bacterium
ACGACAAAAGATGTAGAGAATTTAAAAAAACACTTATTGCTGTATCAGATTTACAATAATGACTATGTCCTAAATTAATTGATGAGCCGTTGAGAGGCCACAATTTAAAAACTAATTCAGATTTGAGATTATAGATGGTTGGGATGTGCATTCTACTTTATTGCGCACATTTGTGTGGGGGAGTTTCTAAAAGTTATTCTTCCGAATAATCTTTCACGTTAATTCCGTATTTTCGAATTTTTCGCAGCAAAGTATTTTTTGGAATATTAGCTTGTGCGACCGTTTGATTGATTCGACCGCGATTTTCTTTAAGAGCGCCAATAATAAAATCTTTTTCCATGCCTTCTTTGAAAACATCAAAATCAAGCCGTAGCGCTGTGCCTGGGCTTGCGGGCTTTCCAGCGATGACCGGCTTAGGGGCGTTCAGAATATTTTCGGGCAAACTTTGAGCTGTCACCATCGATGAGTTTTCGACAATAAAAGAGCGCTCGATCACATTTTCAAGCTCACGAATATTTCCAGGCCAGCGATAGCTCTTTAGGATCAGCAACGCTTCCTGTGTGATTCCTTGAATGGGATTCCCATGCTGCTTCGTAAATTTTTTGATAAAATGTTGAATCAGTGCAGGTATATCATCCGAGCGATCGCGCAAGGGCGGCATATAGATCGGCATCACATTGAGGCGATAAAAAAGGTCTTCTCTGAAGTCGCCATCTTCCATCATTTTTTCTAAGTTTCGATTGGTGGCAGCAATAATACGTGTGTTAGTTTTTACTTCGCGAGTTCCGCCGACGGGAGTAAAACGCCGGTCTTGCAGAACGCGTAAAAGTTTGACCTGCATATCAGGTTTTAATTCGCCGATTTCATCCAAAAATAGAGTTCCATTATTAGCAGCTTGAAAGCGCCCAATTTTTCTTTCAACAGCGCCGGTGAACGCGCCCTTTTCATGGCCGAATAATTCTGACTCCATCAAAGTTTCGGGAATCGCCCCGCAATTAATTGCCACAAAAGAACCTGCCTTGCGGGGCGAGTTAAAATGAATGGCGCGCGCAACCAGCTCTTTCCCTGTGCCGTTTTCTCCGCGAATTAAAACTGTGGTATCAACTTTACAAAGTTTAAATATCAAATTAAAAACATCACGCATTTTTTGAGTGTTGCCAACAAATTCACTTTCAACATCTTCATCAAAAATCGGATTGGATAAGGCAAGGCTTGAAACTAAATCTCTGGCTTCTAACGCTTTTGTTACAATTTGAACAAGGCGTTCTGATTTTACGGGCTTCTCTAAATAATCGTAGGCGCCTTCTTTAATAGCTAGAACAGCATCATTAAGATTACTATGGGCTGTCATGATGACAACAAATGTTCGTGGATCATGTTCCTTAATTTTAACCAGCGCCTCGAGTCCATCCATCTCAGGCATTTTAACGTCCATTAAAACTAAATCCCAAGAGCCGGTTTTTACTTTGTCTAAAGCGGCAACACCGTTGTCAGCTTCTTCAACCTGAAATTGAATATTGGGGATGGCATTGGCAAGAATTGAACTGACACTGCGGCGCAATTCAGATTCGTCATCCACAATGAGTACTTTTAATTGCTGAGTCATATTTTTACCTCGTCTGCAGAGGGGTTTGTAACATCAAGGACGGGTAGGGTAAAGGACACTGTGCTTCCTTGGCCCAACTGGCTTTGCAAGTGAACTCGCCCACCGTGCAGTTCAATAAAATATTTTACAAGATAAAGGCCTAAGCCCGTCCCTTTGGACTTTAAATCTTGGCCTTTACCGCGGGTGAATTTTCCCCAAACATGGTCTAATTCTTCTTCAGCAATGCCGACGCCGCTGTCTTGAACTTCAATCCGGATTTCATTTTCCGTATCCCGGGACCTGACGGTGATCTGGCCTCCGGTGGGTGTGTACTTAATCGCATTTTCAACAAGATTAATTATTACTTCTTTAATTAAAGTCACATCAAACTCAGATGAGAAAATAGGTTCTAAGTGCATCCAGATGGAAATCTGTTTCTCGCTGGCTAAGGGACGCAGCTGGTTGATCGCTTGCTCGATGACTTCATTGATATCGCCGACTTCAATATGAAGTTTAAAGTCTCGAGATTCGACTCGAAGAACTTTTAGAATGGATTGAATATAGCGATTCAATTCTTCGCTGCTCATTTTTAAAGATTGAAGATCATCTGAAAGCTCTGAAGATTTATGCTGTGTCAGAAGTCGATCTAGAATCGCTTGAATTTTTGCGATGGGAGTTTTTAAGTCATGACTGATCAGACTGACAAAGTTATTTTTCAACTGCTCTAGCTCGCGCAAATATTTTTGCTCTTGCTTCAGTTTAAAATTCACGCGCTCAATTTTAGTGGCTTGGTACCCGATAAAGATCACCCAGACCGTAGCCAAAATTAAAAAAGGCGAAAAGGCCGGCAACCAAATATAGAAAGAATCAAAGACCCATGCTGACAGAGCGGTCAAAAGCGTCCCCATCCAAAAGAAAAAGATCAGTGCAACTGACTGTGGGTACTGCGTAATAATAAGAATCGAAAAAATTACTAAGATAAAAAATAAGACAGCGTAAAAAACCACAGGCAGACGCAATATCCAGCGTTTTTGGTTCAGATTATCCAAGGTCTGCGCAAGGACCTCAACCCGGGTCATCGTGCCCACGGGTGTGATGTAGGAAAGTCCCGCACCAGTGTCGGAACCTATCAGAACAAATTTGTTTTTTAAAATTTCAGAACCCCATTCGTCGTTTAAAATTTCAGCCACTGTGTAGTGCGGAAAAACTAAGCCTGGCCCACGGTAATTAATCACCAATGGCTTTCCATCCGGAAAATTGAGCTTCGCCATTTTTTCAAGTAAATGTTCATTGCCGATCAAAGGAAAAACTCGGCGGACGACACCATCTTCATCTCGCTTAACTTCATTTGTCCCAATATTGTGTTCGTCCTCGGCAGAAAAAGCGGGCTTCAGAACCCGGTCCATATAATTCGTTGAATTGGACCAAATAACTCTGCTGTCGAAAAATAACTGAGGATTCATCAGGCGTTGGTCTTTGCTTCCGATATTATCACCAAAATATAAACTGACGCCAACAGCTTTTGGATTTTGCACAAGAATCTTTGCAAGAAGTTCGTTCCAAAGTTTTGGATTCCAAAAATAACCATCTGTCAGATCAGCGATTTCACTGACATTAATTAATGAGTTTCGATTTGAATAAATGGCACCGGCAACATCAGACGGGCGAATGACAATCACGACGATATCTGACGCCACAGACTGCGAGCCGCGCAACTGAAATCGCTGATCGTAAGATTGAACTTCGTCATTGGATAAGGCGAGCATTCCCAAGCACCAACAAATCAGGCCTCGGAAAAGAAATCCTCGACGTCGTGCCAAATAGCGGGCTGTAACGGCAAGGCGTGTTTTGATCTCTTCCAACCAGCTTCGGGACATGTGACGCATCATATCTAAAAAGCTTATAAACTCAAGGATTAAAATCACTTGAAAAGAGTGCTACAGTTGAAAGCATGCAGGTTTTTGAAGGTGTAGAAAAGTTGCTTTTGCAGCACAAGAAGGGCTTGCAAGGCGCGGCTATCACAATAGGTAATTTTGATGGGATCCATCAAGGGCATCAACTTTTGTTGGATATCTTGAAGCAGCAAGCTCAGCTTGCTCAGGGACCAACGGTGGTCCTGACATTTCAACCCCACCCCCTTAAGATTTTAGCGCCCGAAAAAGAAGTTTTTCGACTTTTTTCTCTGGATGATCAAGCCGAGCAACTTAAAAAAATTGGGATTCAATTTTTAATTCGAGAGCCCTTCGACCAGGTGCTTTCTCAAACCTCGGCACAAGATTTTTTAGAAAAATATTTAATCCGACCTTTTCAGCCGACGGTTTTTGTCGTCGGTCATGATTTTCATTTTGGTCAAGGGCGCGCTGGCAATGCTGATTTTTTACAAACTCAGTCAGCCAAATATGGATTTAAAGTGATGCAAATTGCTGGCTATCAAATTCAACAAAAAATTGTTTCTTCGTCTCGAATTCGGGCTGCTTTAACGATTCCTGATTTGACGGCAGTGCATGAGTTGCTTGGCAGAAATTACAGCATCGAAGGGTCAGTGGAGGAGGGCGATGGGCGTGGAGTGAAATTAGGATTTCCTACGGCAAACATAAGCCCAGCCCCGGGATGGCCTTTACCTAAAGGTGTTTATATCACATCTGTTCAGTACAAGGAAAAAAAATATCCTTCGATCACTAATGTCGGACTTAATCCAACTTTTGAAGACAGCTCGAGGCCTTTGCGAGTCGAGAGTTTTATATTTGATTTGAATAAAAATATCTATGGTGAAAAGATCAAGGTGGAGTTTTTTAAATTTTTAAGAATTGAGAAAAAGTTTAAGGACGCCAAAGAATTGGTTGAACAGATTAATCTTGATATCAAGCAAGCGAAAGAATACTGGCATGGAAGCACTTAAGTTTTTTAATTTATCGCCCGCGCCACTGGATCAGCATTTTTTAGAATTCTTAGTAGGCCTTTTAAAAAAATTAGAAATTGAAGCGCAAGTTGAAAAGCTGCCATCCGGTGGAAATTGGCAGGAGCTAAAAAAGAAATTAACTGGAAGTCGTGCAGCGCTTTTAGATTTAGTAGATTCACAAAAGCTCATTGGTCAAATGACAACGTTGCCAACTGAAACCAGGCTTCTCGGTTGTGCTGACTGTTTATTTTATGAGGACGGTGCATGGTGGCCGCGGCTGAATTTAAAAGAGGCCATGCGAGAATTAATAATTAAAAAGGCTAAAAATTTAGATATTAATGAGTCGGCGTTTATCATTGGTGAAGGTCCATTGCTTCGACTCCTGGCCTCGCTGGTGATCAGCTTTGGGTTTTCTAAAGTTTTTTTAGTGGGATTATCAATTGGTGACTTGCATGAGCAGCGAGACCGCTTAAAGAAAAACTTTGTCGGTATCGATTGGCGGCCCATGGAAGCCTCGCAATTAACGATGCAAACTGTAGGTGCAGCTATTCTGATCAACTCAATACCCCTTGAGCCCAATCCAAGCTTAATGAATGACCTAGCCTACTTTAATTTTATGAAAAATCAGGGTCTTGTTGTTGATTTGAATGTTTTCCCTCTTGAAAGTGGGCTTATTGAAGAAGCGCACCGTGCAAATTTACGAGTGCTATCAGGATTTCAAGTTCGCGCTCAGCAAGATTACGGTTTTATACAGCGCCTTGGATTAGCTAAAGTGATTTCATTTGAAGATTTCTCTGCTCAATGGCTAAACTATCTTACACGGATAAGCCCCGTTCGTTAAAACTCGCCTTCGGTCCAGTTACAAAAAATGTCACGACAGGTAGACTGTACCAGGGTCGCTTTAGGTCCCATTTTATGGAGGCAGGATGTCCCTTAAAATTGGAGAAATTTTAGTCCGGATGAATTTACTTCGTCCTGAACAATTATCCATGGCCATGGAAGAGCAGAAAAAATCAGGCACTCGCCTGACAACGGTTTTAATTTCCCAAAATACCTTAAAAGAGGCTCAGATTCTTGAGGCAATGGCTAAGTTTTATCAAGTGCAGCCGTTGGATTTAATGACCTTTGAAGTTGATCCAGCTGTGATTTCTTTAGTTCCGAAAGATGTTTGCCAAAAATACAATTTAATTCCCGTTCAAAAAGCCGGTCAAACTTTGATTGTGGCCTTCACAGATCCAAGCAACATGATGGTCAAAGAGGATTTAAGATTTATTACCCGCTTGCGAATAACGCCAGTGGTGGGGACCGAACATTCTATCTCACAAGCCATTGAAAAAAATTATGGGGTGATTAACGTTAAGCAATTAACAGAAATGAAAGATGAAGGGGATTCTGACTTTAACGGGCCCCAACAAGTCGAAATTGTCGATCAAGAAGGCGGCACTGATAATTCGCCAATTATCAAATTTGTGAATCAGATTTTGACGGATGCCATCAGGAAAAAAGTATCTGACATTCATTTCGAGCCTTATGAAAAAAAATTCCGAGTTCGTTTCCGTTTAGATGGAAATATGACCGAAGCCACGGCCCCTCCGGCAGGGACGGCGGCTGCGATTGCCAGTCGAATTAAAATTATGTGTAAGCTAGATATCGCAGAAAAACGCAGGCCTCAAGATGGGCGTTTGAAAGTCAGAACGACTCGTGGAAAAGAAATGGATTTCCGGGTCAGTATTATTCCCACAATTTGGGGCGAGAAAATCGTTTTGCGGCTTTTGGATATTTCAAATTTACAGCTAGATATGACCAAACTTGGTTTTGAAGAAGACGATTTAAAGTTATTTAAATCTTGCATAGGACTTCCGCAAGGAATGGTTTTAATCACCGGCCCAACCGGATCGGGTAAAACAACAACGATCTACTCTGCTTTGGCCACTTTAAACCAGCCTGATGTTAATATTAGCACCGCTGAAGATCCGGTTGAATTTAACTTCGAAGGCATCAACCAAATGCAGATGAATTCGGATATCGATCTGACATTCACAGTGGCCTTAAAAGCCTTTCTACGTCAGGATCCTGATATCATCATGGTCGGGGAAATCCGAGATCTTGACACAGCAGAAATCTCTTTTAAAGCCGCTTCAACCGGTCACTTAGTATTAAGTACTTTGCACACCAATGATGCCCCCGGAACTATCAGTCGTCTGACCGAGATGGGTGTCGCCTCTTATATTATCACTTCGACAGTGAATCTAGTTGTGGCTCAGCGTCTGGTCGGAAGAGTCTGTGAAACCTGCAAGCAGCCTATTGAAGTTCCACCTCAGACCTTAATTAATTTAGGTGTCTCGCCGGACGAAGTAAAAAGTTATACTTTGTTTAAAGGGCGCGGTTGCGGCAACTGTAATAACACCGGCATCAAGGGTCGACTGGCGATTTATGAATTGATGTATATGACCGAGAAAATGAAAGAATCTATTTTAAAAGGGGCTTCAACCGCCGAGCTCCGAATAATGTCTCGCAACGAAGGTATGAAAACTTTACGTCGAAGCGCTTTGTTAAAATTAAAACGTGGGCAAACAACCATTGAAGAAGTTTTGAATTCCTCAATCAAGGATGTGTGATGGAAATCAGTCGTAATATTGAAAGTTCTCCAGAGATTTCGTGGCCGCAAATTCTTCTTGATCAGATTGCTCGAAATGAAGGGTTGATTCTTTTTTCAGGCACTCGCCAAGCCGAACCACTAGCCGTGATTAAAGCGGTTCGTCGTCAACATCCTGGAAAAAAAATCTTGGTCACTCAAGAGCTTGCATCAAAAGCCCACAGTCGCGAAATCGACGAAGCGGATATCCTTATTTATCATGGGCGCTGTGATAAAGAAGCCATGCTGACTTTGCTAGATATTTGCGAAGAAGGCCGCTTAGTTGTTCAAATAGTGATGGCGCCTTCAGTGATCAATGCCACCCACAAAGTGATGTCGGCTTTAGTGGGCGAGGGCGAAACGCACCTTTTATGGCGATTTGTTGATCAGCTGTCGCTGATGATCAATCAAATGCAAGTAACAACCACCCAAGATGTTGCCATGACAATTCATGAGATGATTTTAGGGACGCCAAAAATAAAATATCTTTTGTTAGAAAAAAAGATGTCAGAGATTCAAAATGTTTTAAAAGAGAGTCAAGAGGATCGCGGGATGGTTTCATTCAATCAAGTTCTTTTGAAGCTTTTGATCCGACGAAGAATTGATTTGAAGGCAGCCTTCTTAAAAACCCGTGATCCGGAACATTTAGATAAGCTCCTTAAACAAGTCGGTGTGTGATGGGAAAATACGCTTACCAGGCCAAGAAAAAATCAGGCGAAGCCACGCAAGGTGAAATTGATGCCAGCAATGAAACCGAAGTGCGTATTAAACTTCGCGCCATGGGCCTTGAGGTCTCACGGGTCCTTTTAAAAGCGCAAGCAGCACCGGCACGTCGTGCGCCCGAAACAGGATTCTCGTTTTTTAAACCCAAAGTAAAAGGCAAAGACTTGCAAGTTTTCACAAGGCAGTTTTCAACTTTGATCAATGCCGGAATTCCTGTCGTCGATGCGCTTAAAATTTTAAGCGAAGGCATGGGGCCAGGTCCGCTGCGTGACGCCTCAGCCAAAGTAAAAACTTCCATTGAAAATGGTCGAAGTTTAGCGGATTCCATGGCTCAGCATCCTTATGTTTTTGATCGGTTGTATTGCAATATGGTTCAGGCTGGCGAGCAGGCTGGTATTATGGATGGCATCTTAAATCGGTTGGCTCAATATATTGAAAAGGCCGAAAAAATTAAATCGCAAGTGAAAGGAGCCATGGTTTATCCTGGCGTTATTATTTGCGTGGCCATCCTTGTGATCTCGGGTATTTTAGTTTTCATCATTCCTAAGTTTGAAAGTTTTTTTGCGGCTTCAGGAAAAGAGCCGCCAGCGTTAACGATGATGGTCGTAAATCTTAGTCACTCAATGGTGACGCATTGGTGGATGTATCTCGGAGTGATTGTCGGAATTCCTTTTGCAATTATGCAGTGGGCAGAGACGCCTGAAGGAAAACTGGGAATGGATAAATTTCTTATTTTTGCACCAATTATCGGCGACGTGATTCAAAAATCGGCTTTGGCCAGGTTAACGCGGACTCTTTCAACTTTATTATCTTCTGGAGTTGGTGTGATTGAAGCGATTGATATTGCGGCTAAGACAGCCGGAAATTCGGTGGTTGAAAATGCGCTGCTAAGATCGAAGGCTGCGGTGACACAAGGTCGTCCGTTTGCGGCGCCCCTTGCTAAAGAAAAAGTGATTCCGGATATGGTCGTTCAAATGATTTCGATTGGCGAGCAATCAGGAACAATGGATGTGATGCTAGGAAAAATCGCTGATTTTTATGAGGATGAAGTTGAAAATGCAGTGAAGACCATGACATCGATGATTGAACCTTTGCTGATGGTTGTTCTTGGCGGCGCCATTGCGTTTCTGGTTATTGCGATGTATCTGCCGGTCTTTAATATGGCTGATGCTGTAGGCAGCTGATGATCGCAACCACTTCACTGACGGGCCCGCAAAAAATTGTCATCGAATTTTCAAGGGTGACACTTTTTTTGCTGGTTTTAATGGTGGGATTGATTGGTTTCTTATTGCAGCCCCGCTTTATTAATTGGAGCGTTCTCGCCCCTTTGTATCTGGGTGTCGTTCTATCTTTAGGATTACACATTTACTATATCTTAACGTTAGATAAATTTTACGAGCGGCCCCGTCTTTTATTTTTCTCATTCCTTGCAGACTCGGTTTTTATTTCAGTTTTAATTTACTCGAGTGGGCAAAATCAATCTCTGCTGATGTTTTTACATTTGGCCAACATTATCCTAGCGGGCCTTTTGTTTCAAAGCAGAGGCGCGTTGGCCGTGTCCGTTTTTACAAGTTTTTCTTTCACGATTGCCTCCATGCTTTCGCCAGAGCTTAAAGGGCTTAATTATGTCTTTTTGTTATTTCTGAATAACACGGCTTTTTTCTTGGTGGCGGGACTTTCTGGATTTCTAAGTGATCAGCTTTATTCGGTCGGGCAGGCATTGAAGGAAACAGGTCTGCAGCTGAGGAATTTGTCAGAATTAAATGAAGCCATTGTCGCTAATTCCCCTTTAGCGATTTTAACATTTAATCAACGCGGTAAAGTGTTTCATCAAAATCCAGAGGCTGTACGAATCTTCGGAAAGGATTCAAAGCTTATGAATATTTATGAAACTTTGAAGATTTCTGATTTCTCATCAGGAAGTACAGCTCAGCGCTTTGAAAGATCTTACCAAGGAATTCTAGACGGGGATAAAAAAGAATTGCAGATTATCCTAAGATCCTTGGATCAACAGAATTCGGAATCAAAAGATTCTGGAGCTTTTTTAGCATTGATTGAAGACCGCACCGACCTTAAAAAGCTAGAAGAGCGCCTCAGACAAAATGAAAAGCTGGCAGCCATTGGTGGACTTGCGGCAGGAATGGCTCATGAAATAAGAAATCCTTTGGCCGGAATTAGCGGCAGTATTGAAATGCTCAGCCAAAGTACGACCAATGATGATGATAAAAAATTGATGGCCATTGTGATGCGGGAAATTGATAGATTAAACGGACTGATCACCGAATTCTTAGATTACTCGCGACCTGAACCACCACCGACCGAGTCTGTGAATTTAAGTCAGATTTTAAAAGAAGTGATCGACCTTGCTTCAAAGAATAAATCAATCCCATTGACGATTCAGCACGATCTTCAAATTGAAAAAGATCTTATGGTCAAAGCCGATAGTAATAAGTTAAGGCAGGCCTTTCTAAACATCGTGATGAATGCCTACCAAGCAATGTCAGAGGCGCAAAGTCCCGTACTAACAGTTCATTTGGCCCAGAAAAAAACAGAGCTGGTTTTAAAAATTGCTGACAGCGGTTCTGGAATGTCCGAAGCCACCAGGCTCAGAATTTTTGAACCTTTCTTTACGACGAAATCAAAAGGGACAGGCCTTGGTCTAGCTATGACTTATAAAATTTTGCAGGCTCACCAAGCTCGGATCATTGTCGAGAGTGAAAAAAATAAAGGCTCGTCTTTTGAAATTAGTTTTCCTGCGATCCTTCCATAAGCTTCATTTTATGATTTGCCTCTGGGCCCTATCAAAGGGCAAAATATGAAGTATCAGTTTCAAATCTTAAGGGTGGCCGCATGAAATCCAGAATTTTAGTTGTCGATGACGAAGTTTCTATCCGCGAGTTTCTTGATATCATGTTAAAAAAAGAAGGCTATGAAGTCAGCCTTGCCGAGGACGGACAAAAAGCCAAAGAACTGATCGCAAAAAAAACTTTCGATATGGTGATTTCGGATTTGCAAATGCCGAATGTGACGGGCTTAGAACTTTTAAAATTCGTTAAAGAAAATTATTCTGAAGTTGTCTTTATGCTGATCACAGCGTTTGGTACGACCGAGACCGCTGTTGAAGCGATGAAAATGGGCGCCTACGATTACATCACAAAGCCTTTTAAGCTGGATGAAGTTCGCTTAAATATTGCCAATGCTCTACGCAGCCGAAATTTGGAAGTTGAAAATCGCGTCCTAAGAAAAGAACTGGTTAAAGAGTACAGCTTTCAAAATATGATCGGTGATTCTGCAGCGATGCACGTAATTTATGATTTAATCCGCAGAGTCTCTCAGACACCGACAAATGTTCTTATCACAGGTGAGTCGGGAACGGGTAAGGAAGTTGTAGCAAAAGCGATTCATTACAACGGGCCATTAAAAGATAAGCCTTTTGTTACAATCAACTGCGGAGCGATTCCTGAAAATTTAATGGAATCAGAAATGTTTGGTCATAAGAAGGGATCCTTCACCGGCGCCTATGCGGATAAAGCCGGCCTTTTTGAAGTGGCTGACAGCGGAAGTTTATTTTTAGATGAGGTCGGAGATTTACCAATTTCAATTCAAGTAAAACTTTTACGCGCGCTTCAAGAAAAAATCATTCGTCGAGTGGGCGCCACAGAAGACATGAAAGTGGAAGTTCGAATCATTGCAGCCACCAACAGAAATCTTGAAGAGATGGTCGCCAAAGGAACTTTCAGGCAGGATCTTTATTACCGCTTAAATGTCATTCATATTAAAACACCTTCTTTGCGTGAGCGCCGTGATGACATTCCCTTGCTAGCTGCATTTTTCTTAAAAAAATATAACGAGCGTTTAAATAAAAATATCAACGGAATTTCTAGTGAAGCGATGGATATTCTTAAAAAATACGATTACCCCGGCAATGTCCGAGAGCTTGAAAATTTAGTCGAAAGAACCGTCGCTCTTGAAGGTGGGGCAACTATCTTGCCTGAAAGTTTGCCGCCCATGGTGAATACGCCCAATGGCCGTAAGATGGCTTCCAGCAACGAAATCGAAATTGGCCAAGAGGGCGTGGATTTAGATAAAGTCGTTGGCCAAATTGAAAAAGAATTACTGATTAAAGCCATTCATGCAGCGGGCGGCGTGAAGAAAAAAGCGGCCAAGCTGTTGCATATTTCTTTTCGGTCTATGCGCTACCGCATCGAAAAGTACAATTTAGGTGTTGTCGGCGACGATGAATTGGACGATGAATAACTCGGACTCCATAGCTCAAATGGATAGAGCATACGTTTCCTAAACGTGCGATCCAGGTTCAATTCCTGGTGGGGTCACCAAACCATAAACTGATAAGTTCACGAAGAGCCACCGTCGGATAAGACTCAACGGTGGTTTCCAAAAATCAGAGATATAGATGATCTACTCCTGACGACACAAGCTTTCAAAACATGGAAGCTGAGAATTATTTTCGCATCTAGCCATTGCCATATCCATAGCTGCTGACTTATCCGAGGACAATCCAATAAAGCCTTTCACGATTAAATTGTCGGCATAGCAAACCCATGTGCCTTCATCGCTGGGAGTTGTATTGTCCTGATGTCCTTGGTCGGGGCAGTCGCCATACGCAGGATCACACTCGCCGCGGTATTCGGCATCATTTCCAGCCATTGCCCCTAAACCAAGACATGAAATAGCAGCGATCATAAAATACTTAATCATAATTATTCTCCTTAAAAATTATTTGCTGAAAGATCTCACGTCTTCCATCTTTGTGGCTTCGCGCTTTGCAAATGATGGGCCGGGCAAATTTTTTTTAATAAGCATTAGGTTTTCTTAAAACAAAAAGTTATTTAAAGTTGAGGGGGCATTTTTTATTTTCGGGGCGAACGGGGACTCCGTTTGAAATCAGCTAAGTAAGGCAAGTAAGCAGCTCCCAGGACGCCAGCTTGGTTTAACCCCTTAGCCACTTGAATCGGGCAGCGAAAATAAGGATTCATTTCGTTCACTAAGCTGAGGTAGCGTTTTTTCATGCGCTCGTAATATAAAGAGCGAACCTTGATAAGGCCACCCGAGAAAAGAATTTTTTCTAAATTAAAACCAATTGATAAATTATAACAAAGGGCTGCTAAGGCATCAGCGGCCTCATCAAAAAGAATTTGGTATTTCTTTTCGCCACCTTCCAATGTTTGAACTAGTTCTTCGATCGAGTTCCCTTTGAAACCCATGGATTTGGCGCGCCGTAAAATTCCTGTCCCCGAGGCAATGCCTTCGACCGTATTGTGTCTTAAGTCTTTTGAAGATTGGATTAAGTTGTTCTGTACAATCAAATGTCCAAATTCTGATCCCATGCCGTTGGTTTGAACCGGTTGGCCATTAAAAATCACGCCACTGCCAATGCCCGTTCCGATGGTGACGACCGCAAAGGATTTCAAACCTTTGGCGCCGCCCATCCAGCCTTCGGCCAAGGCTGCGGCAATCGCATCATTTTGAAATGCAACGGCTGTTTTTATTTTATTGTGGCTTAAAACATCTGTCAGATCTTTTTGTAAAGGCGCCGTTTTCCAGCCAGGAAAATTTGTTGGGTTTAAAAGACAACCCTTATCAACATTCATGGGTCCAGCGCTGGCAAGGCCAACCCCGGCAAACTGCGGCGCTTGAAACGCGTGAGGAAATTCTTTTTTGAAATTTAAAATCATCGTTGCCATCAAATCGATGATTTGACGCTGTTGGATCTTTGGAGAACCCACTTTAAGGTGAAGGATGGAAGCTTTGTGAAAAGATAAAATTTCGCCGTTAGAGTGAACCAAAGCACCGGCTAATTTTGTTCCGCCTAAATCTAATCCAACTGTAAATTTGTCAGCCAAAGTGCATCCCTTCGTTGATTTAAAGATAGCCTCATAGCATAAAAATCGAACTTCATAACATAATATTTTCTGATGATTGATGGGTTTGGTGAACGTGTGTGTCATAATCTTCATCAAAAAATAATATTCTTGATGACTCAAACGTCTAGGTTTGTTGTGCTTACGTCTCGGGTAAACCGACCAACGGATGGAGATAGAGCATGGAAGTGATGTCAAAAATCGCAATCGCATTTTCGCATGGTGGAATTTGGATGTGGCCAATTTTAATTTTGCAATTAGCGTCATTCGCTATTGTGATCGAGCGTTTTTACGCTTTGTATGGGAAGCGAAAAACCAACCAGGTGGCTTTAGCAAAAGGCTTTGAAGAAAGCATTCGCCGTGGGGAAATCGATCAGCTGATTCAAAAAGCCGAAAATCTGTCGACGGATCATGCTGTCGCCAGAGCTACTCTGGCAGGAGCGAAAGCAGCCAAGCATTTGGGCGGCAAAGAAGAAGTCCAAGGCAAAATGGATGAAGTTTTAATGCATGAAAACTCTGTGATTGATCGCAGAACAGGTTTCCTAACAATGGTTGGAAATGTTTCCACATTAATGGGGCTTCTTGGAACCATCACTGGAATGATTAAATCTTTTGCCTCTGTGGCCTATGCGGCGCCGGCGGAAAAAGCGACGCTTTTAGCAGCCGGGATTTCTGAGGCGATGAATTGTACTGCTTACGGTTTGATTGTCGCGATTCCAGCTCTGATTGGTTACGCGATTTTGCAAAATCGCGCCAATTTGATCAATGAAGATCTAAATCAGGCGGCTTTAAAGGTATTCAACTGGCTCAGCTACTCTTACGAACCCATTGGTTTTAAGTCCTTTAAAAAAGGTGAAGCTTCACGAGAAGCCAACGCTTAAAAGAAATTGAAAGCTTTGTTTTCGCGAAAGGAGTGCCGTGCGTGCGTAAAAATAAAAAGCATCTGGATTTTGAGTTGAACCTAGTTCCCTTTATCGATCTGCTTTCGGTGTGCATTTGCTTTCTTCTGATCACAGCTGTATGGCTGAATGTTGGTTCGCTGAATGTAAAGCAAGCCGTCGGCGGGCAATCGGCAGCAGAGACCACAAAAAAGCCACTGATGATGGTGGTGTTAGAAGCCACAGGTGAAGTGACTCTTGAAGTTCAAGAAAGCCAGCGCGTGCCAGCTAATTTAAGAAAATTTCGGGTCGAGGCGCAAGCCGGAAAAGTGAACAGTCAAGAGGTCGAAAAAATTCTGACCGAACTTAAAAATCTTGAACCCGAGTTGCGAACAGCTTTGATTCAGCCAAAAGCTCAAACTGTGTATGAAGATATTGTTGGATTGATGGATCAATTCAGAAAATCGGGAATGATCGATTTAGGGGTCGTTCCGCTGTAAGGATGCATATGAATCGTAGTGTATTAAACGAAACAGCTTTTCTAAGCCCGCTGGCGACAGCTTCTGTTTTGCGTCCCAATTCCCATTCATGGAAGCGAGTGATCAGCGCCGATCTTTTATTAACGGCTTTGATCGATGCGTTTTCTATTTTGGTGATCTTCTTATTAATGAGCTTTTCAAGCACCGGAGAAATTCTTTTCACCGGTAAAAACATGGAATTACCTTCGGCTGTCAAAGCTGAAGCTTTAGAGCGTTTTCCAGTGGTGAAGCTGGATGAAGGAAAAATTTTCTTAGAAGAAAAGCTACTTGAGGGTGGCGACGGGCTTTTTCAAGCTTTGCTGACGATCCGGAAGGCTATGGTGACAGCGGGCACTTCAGAAGCGCCTGGTATTATCACCGTTCAAGCGGATCGACGAATTAAGTACGAAGTATTAAATCAAGTTGTTGCTGCTTGCGCTCAGGCCGGATTTGGCGACATTCGTTTTGCTGTTTTAATGAAGTAGAGAGGGTGAATGAAGAAACGATTGATAGCTGCGATTTTGACAATCCCATTAATGGTCCTGGCTCAAAGTGGTTCGGAACCACAAGACCTTCTGATTGATAAATTAAATCGCATCAATTTAAATCTTGCAGCCAACGATTCTTCAAAAATCCCTGTGACGTTAAGACTTGCAGATTTACTTGCTGAGCGAGCTCGGTTAGCTGCCCTTAAGGACTTGGAGGCGGGCTGCACTGACTGCCAGGCAGGTCTTAAAGATCGAAAAAAAGCTTTAGAGCTTTACAAGACAGCACTGCCGCACGCTGGGCCAGATCAAAAAGGCAAAGTGCAAATCCAGATGGGTCATTTAAATCAACTTTTAAATAACGAAGCCGAGGCGAAATCCTTATACACAAGTGTTTTAAGCACCAGTGCGCCTGATAATATGATGGCCGAAGCTCATCTTGCCCTGGCCGAAATGGCCTTCAAAAAAAACAAACATGCTGAAGCCAAGCCTCATTATCAGAAGGTGATGCAAACTAAAACTGCCAGCGGTCGGGGCCTTGCCGCTTACCGAACGGCTTGGTGTGATTTTTCTTTAGGGCATTATGAAGAGGCTGTGGGCGGAATTAAAAATATCTTAAAAACCCCTGAGCTGCAGACAAGGACCGCAGCAGCGGCGGTGGGCCAAGCAGATCAAGGATTTCTAGAAGAAATATCCCGAGATCTGGCTACTTTTTTAGCACGAAAAAGTTTCTCAAAATCTGAACTTGAACAAGTTTACAAGCTGAGTCCTGAATCGACTCGGTTAAGTAATGTTTTGCAATTGGCTAATGAGTTTGAAAGAACAGGTAAAAAAGCAGAAGCTGTCGAAGTCTGGACCTATGCTTTAGAAAGAGTTTCGACGCCGGCTTTGAAATTAGATGCTTTAGTTCATTTGGCCCCTTTGAAATATAAAGAAAATCAAACCGACGAATCACTAAAATCTTTTGAAAGTGCCTTGAATCTTTGGAGTGAGCTAAAGGGTTGCGGCGATAATAACTGCGCTGAAAAACAAAAGATTCTAAGAAACTTTTTGGTGAATTGGAACCAGTCTGAGAAAAAAGCGCCTTCTGAAAACTTACAACGTGCTTATGTCGCCTTCACACAAGTTTTCCCAGAAGACACACAGGCCCAGCTTTGGGGCGCACAGGTAACGGTAGCTCGTAAAGATTGGACGCAGTCTGCAAAATTTTTCCGGACAGCCATCCAAAATCAAGAAAAAAATTCTGCTAAAATGGTCGAGCTGGAATCCACTTTATTGTCATTCCTAGAAATAAGTGAAGTTTCCAAGCAAGAGCCTTTATGGCAGGAAGCTTCGCAAGCCTATTTACAAAAAAGCCCCACTCGCTCTAAAGCTTTCGAAGTTCGTTATCAGCAAGCTAGAAAAACTTACGAGCTGGGAGATAACTCCAAAGCCGCTGATCTTTTACATACCATCGCATTAGAAAAGGGCGCCTCTGATTCTTTGCGAACGCAAGCGGCTCACTTATCTTTGGATGCTTTAGGGCAATTAAAAGACGAAGCCAGAATGCAAACTTGGTCGGCTGAGTACGCTCAAACTTTTAAAGGATTAGCAAAAGACTTTAAAGAAATCTCACAAAAAACTTTATTGTCTCAAACCGCTCGTTTAGCCACTTCTGATTCTGAGGCCGCATGGCAGACGTTAGTTAAAATGAATGCATCCGAGGCTTCGCCGGCGGATAAAAAGATTTATTTAAAAAACAAAATCGTACTGGCTGAAAAAACAAAGCGCTGGAGTGAGGCGGGTCAAGCTGTTGAAGAGTATCTGGTGCTGCCAGGCTTAGCAGTTGAGGAGAAGGAATTTGCCCTTTCTCAAAAGACCTGGCTAGCAGAGTTGCGACTAGATTTTCCAACGGCATTAAAGTCCTTCGAAAAAATGAATGCACCAGCCATCCCAGCAGATCAAAAGTCTTTAAAGTTAGCTCTTTATGCTGATCTTGCAGGGGTCGACAGCAAAGCTTACTATCAAAAGTTTTTAGGGCAAACTAAAGAGGCCGATCTGAAAACTGAGATCGCATCTCAGTTAGTTCGGAATAGCTCGCAGCCAGAAAAAGAATTGCAGCAGCAATTAAGTTTTCTAAAATCTAAGCCTGAACTTTTGGGTCGAATGTACACAGAAATTTACGTGAAGCATCCGACGGATAAAAATTTAAAAGCAGCGCTGGCTGATCATACGATTGATGCGACTTTGTGGGGCCAAACTTTGTGGCGCCTAGACTATTTCCAGAACTTTAAAACCGCCCAGAAAACTGTGACAAGCGCAAAGCTTGATTCAAGCACGCAAAAAGCGTTAACCAAAACGATCAAATCCCGCGCCCGAGATTTGGAATCTGTTGAAAAATTAGCAGCCGTAGCCATCAAAAAAGGCGACTGGTCAGCACAAGTTGTGTCGCTTTCAGTTTTAACAAAAGAAAATCAACGTTTTTACGAAGAGCTTATGTCCTTACCGATCCCAGCTGGTTTATCTCCTGATGAAGAATCACAATACATGACGATATTAGGTCAGCAGGCGGCGCCTTTTAAGACCAAGGCGGATCAAGGGCAAGCTAAGCTTTCCGAGTTTTGGAATAGTCAGTGGAAAGATTCTTTAAGAAAATCCGCAAATGAAGCTGGCGAATTTCATTCGCTGATTGCGCAAGAAATTGAAATGGTTTCCAGTGTGGCAACCCTAGAGAATCAAAAAGTACTTGCGACTTTTGTAACGCCAGCTGTGACTGCTGATAAACCGAATTTTAAAAATATAGAGCTGGCTCGAAATGAAGTTCGGCAAGCACCCTTTGATCGCCAGAAATTGGAAAAACTTTTAGATGTCGAAAAAACGTCAAAGAATTTTGCCATGGTTCAGTACCTGGAAACGCGAATTAAGCAGTTGAAAGAAAAAGGGAGTCAGCCATGAAAGTTACTACCGTATTATTTTTAGTTCTTGTGACAGGATCTGCCAGTTTCGCAGATAAAAAATCCACTTCCGAGAACCAAGGCCAAGCAAAGACTGAAATGTCTCACAATTTTGAAGATCTGCTAGTTCAAGGTAAATATCATTTCACGGACGAAGCCGTATCCACTGTCGAAGAAGATAAAGTTTTAGATTCTTTATTAGGATTAAGAGCCGATTTTAAAGATCGCATGGTTCAATCAGCTGAGCAATTTTAGGGGATATGATGGAGCAAAAGCTTGTTCTACAGGATGTAGATGGAAAAGTTTTAAGAGCTTTCAATTGGCAGGGACAGCCCGTGCAAGTCATTCGCCGGCAAGATACCAACAGATTAGAACTTGTTGAAAACTTAGCAGAGCTTGAAGAGCAAGAAATCGTCTTTGAAAATTTAGGTGAAATGACAGCCGGTTCAAAAGCTCCCTTGATGTTAGGAAAGCTGGGCGGCTTGCATTTTGTTGATACCGTAGCAAATACCCACATTGATAGAAACAATCCTGACGAGCAGGCGACTGTCTGGCGTTGGACTTTGCTGGGGCTTTTTGCTTTATTTATTTTACTCAGTGCGGGTCTGCAGTTTGTTCCTTTAAGCACAGCTAAGATTGAAGAAGAGCTTAAACAGCAAGTTGTAAAAATCGTGCAAAATTTGAAAAAACCGGAAGTGGTCAAGGCTCTACCGACTTCAACGATGAAAGAAAACACGCCAAAACCTGTGCAAAAAGCGGTTTCCATCAAAAGATTGGGAGCTTTGTCTGCCTTAGGAAGTTTGAAATCTGCAAATCAAAAAGCAGGATTAAATTTGAATGCCGCGCAAACGACAGCGGGACCCGGTCTTGGTGGAACGGCTGGTAGCGGTGGGATGCAAACAAATATTTACGCCAAAGGGATTGTCAGTGCTCCATTAGGAGCGGGTGGAAATGTTCAAGGTGCTGGCGGTTATGGAACCAAAGGCAAAGGCGGCGGACAAGCCGGTTACGGGTCTTTAAGTTTAGTGGGCTCGAGTGGAGCATCTTCGTTGCCGTTGGGGGCCGAAGCCACCGTCGCACAAGGTTTAGATCGCGATCAAATTGCAGCGGTGATCAATCGAAATCTAGGACAAGTTCGTTTTTGTTACGAGCAAGCCTTGCAAAGCGATCCGACAGTCAAGGGTCGGGTATCTGTTGATTTCACCATTGGTGGAAATGGTCTTGTGAAAGCCGCCGGCATTGAAAATAGCACCTTGAATGCAAAAGGTGTGGAAGATTGTATTGTCTTAAGACTTAAAACTTGGAAGTTTCCGCTGCCTGAAGGTGGCGTTGACGTCAAAGTAACTTATCCATTTGTACTTCGAAGATCGGGGCAAGGTTGATATGAACATGAAAAATTTAGTAATTGGTTTTATAGGTGTAGGTCTGATCAATGTCGGTTTAAGTGGTTGCGGTTGGCAACAAAACCCTTTGGATGGCAAAGGTAATATTTTAAAAGAGGCCAGGCCCAATACGGGAGGTGGTGAAAAACCCAAAGGTGATTCATCAGATTTAATTTATATCGAAGCTCCTGATGCCGTTACTTTTATCGAAGGTAAGAAAGAAACGATTTCCGTAGAAACGCATATTTCCCAGCCTGGATTTACAAACGTCGATCTAGTGATTGATAATATGAGCGATTTTCGTGGGGCCTCTTACGATGGTCGCCTGAAAAAATTTGAATGGGCGCCGCCCCTAGGAACTGTGACGGATGGGCTATCGATTAATTTAGAGCTCAGTCTTCATGTGACTGCAAGAAACCCTAAGACAAATATCGTCTATACTCGCGATAAAAAAGTTTTGTTTGTTGTGCAACGAAGTCCGCAAGACCCACAAGTCATGGCGATCAATTTTCCAACGACGACAAAAATTCGTGAAGGTGGCGTTTATCCATTCAGCGTCACGGCAAAAGATATGGACTCGTCTTCGGCTGGCAGCAATGCGACAGGTCCAGAGCTTGCGATTTTAAATCCGACAGTGGATCAAGTTTCTCTGGCAAGCTTTGTAAAATTTAAAGGCCGCACGGGCGATGCGACAACCCACATTTACACCTCTAACTACGAATTAGATTTAAGGGGTGTCGAGCTGACGAATTCATCAAGAGCGGCTGGATTTGTTGTCGAAGCGATCAGTCAATTTGGCCGGCGCAGCGCTATGGTGCCTTTGGCCAAAACAATCTACACAAATCTTTCTTCGCCTTTATCAACATGGGTGGATACAAAAATCTTGAAAAACAATCAAGTCAACGTCATTCCTTTTATTGTTTATGATTCCAAAGGCGAGACGATGATTTCACTAGACCGGAACGACAATGTTCCCGTTGGTGGATCGATCGATTGTCCGCAGCGCTTGGCCACAGGAGCTTTAGAGTGCACATTCACTTGGACGCCGTCGATGGACCCAGCCAAGCTTCCTGGAAATGGAACTATCAAAATGGTTGTGACCTCGTTTAATCGCGATCGTTCAGACACCGACACAAATCAGTCATCACTGCAGCTTTCTTACCAAGTTATCTCGGGGAGTAAACCATGAAATCAATTTTAGTCTCAATGGTCATTCTAGCGTCGGCCCTTTCATCCCACGCCGAAGTTGAAAAAGATTTTGACGGTTTGGGTGGAAATAAAATTCTTTTAGAAAAAGCCAAAGCCATTAATCCCGGAACTGAAATTTCAGTCGTGCAAGAGCGCACCGTTTCCCGCCGAAATCGTTGGGAGATTGCTCCTGAATATTCTGGAAGCTTAGGGGGTGACGCTTATGTAAAAACCATGAATGCTGGATTAAACGTTCATTACCATATCAATCCAAAATTTTCTTTGGGCCTAAAATACAACCAAAGTTTCAATAAATTGACTCCGGAGGGTGAAGCCCTGATTGCTCGCGCTTTAGACGATTACAATAAAAATTCTTCAAATCCGACAGCCGCTGTTCCTGCCATCAATTATCAAAAAGAAGAAAAAATGGTGTTTGCTGACTGGTACCCAATTTATGGAAAAGTAAACTTATTTGATCGAGTGGCCCAGTTTGATGTGTATGGATTAGCTGGAGTCGGCACAGTCACTTTGCAAAGTGGTGATGCTTCAGCCTATTCTTTAGGTGGCGGCCTTGGTATTTGGTGGTCAAAAAACTTTTCTACCCGAGCTGAAATGCGCTATCAAACTTACAAAGCGCCATTTTTTGATGGCGAAAAGTCTATGGACTTAGCCTTAGGTTCCATCCAAATGGGATGGATTTTATGATATTACAAAAAACATTATCAGGAATTCTTTTCCTGGCCGTTTTAAGTCTTGGTTCGACATCTGCGAACGGACAAGACCTTGAAAACTTGTTAGCTTCATCAAGCGATTCAAAAGCAGCGACAAAAAGTTCGATGATGGCCGATATTTTAAAAGGTCTTTTGAAAACGCCCACAGCGGAACAGAATCATCTGCTTCGACTATTAGAGGAATCAAAGTGGACCGAAGCTTTGATTCAGTGGAAGCCAGCCTTTGGGAATTCAAACTTATCAAGGCAAGATGATTTCCGCGCCTTCAAATCTTTATTGATGTTCAAGAATGCAATGACAGTGACGGCCTTAGAAGAACTTTTTTTAATTAAAGAGCCAAAAAAAATTCATATGCAGATTTTAAACCAGTGGCGTGAAGCGGCGGGGCCCACTCACCCGGCATGGCAAGTTGCAAAGCTTGACTGGAAGACGTCTTGGACTGAAATTTTTGGCGTGTCCACAGAAGTTCGCGTAAAGTCTGCCGATCAATCTTTACCGCACGATCTGAAAGGACTTCAACAGCTGTCAAAGCTTTCCCCAGTGGAATCCCGCGAGCGCGCCTTAATGGATTGGAATATCGCTTTACTGCATGGTCAAAAAGATGAAACAAAAGCGGCAGCTGTGATTATCAGTTCACTGATGAAAGCAAAAAATAATCTCATTCCAGAAGATCTATTAAATATTACAGCGGGACGCTTGCTTTATCAAAATGGCTATTTTGAAGCGGCGCAAAAGTACTATGATAAAATTCCAAAAGGCTCTGATTTTTTTCCGCAAAGCCAGGAAGAAAAAGCATGGGCTTTTTTAAAACGGGGACAGCCGAATGACGCTGTGGCCGTCACCCAAACATTGGTGAATAAAGCTTTCTCTGGCCAAGTCGGTCCTGAAGCTTGGTTTGTTCGATCTTTAGGTCAGCTTAAAGTTTGCGATTTCGGAGCATCCTTAGAAACTCTTAAAAGTTTTTCAGTCGAGTTTAAAGAGCGCGCTATGGGATTAGAGAAAATTTCAAAACAAGGCAACAGTTCTGAAGTGAACCAAGCCCTTTTGAAAATGAAAGACGGCGGCCTTAATCTAGCAGAGATGGCGCAAATTTCAAAATCATTGCCGCGAGCTATGGTCCGCGATGAGCGCCTCAGACAAATGATGAAAGCCTTCGCCATTTTAATAGAGGAATCAAACTCAGCCGCACAAGCTTCAGCCACTTCAAATGTGTCTGGACTGCAAGGTGAATTCGAAACCATTAAAAATAATGCCGACCAGCGGGCAGCGCGAATGAAAGCGCAAGCGGTGAACCGTGTGCAATCGCTAGCAGCACAAGATCTTAAAGAAACAAAAACGATTTTAAATAAGCTTCATATTGTTGAAGCCGAAGTGATTCAAAGAGTTGAATCAACCACAAAGTTATCACAAGCAGCAAGCCAAGAAATCCGCAGTGGAAAAACCGGTAGCCAAGCGGCCGATGTTTTAAAATTTCCTTCCGGCAGCGAAGTGTGGATGGATGAACTGACAAATTATAAAATCGATATCAAAAAGGGCTGCCAAGCTCGGAGGACACAATGAGAAATTTATTAATTATTTCATTGGCCACGATGGGTTTATTTTCGTGTACAAATCCAAGCTCTGTTTTGGGCTTACCGCCAGTGACGACAGGTGAAAAAATTTCTGACAATGGCGTTGAGGTGTTTGATCCAAGTGTGGATATTTTATTTGTTATTGATAACTCGGGATCGATGGAGCCACATCAGACTAACCTCTCAAATAATGTGAACCGTTTTATTCAAGGTTTTATTAAAAAGAATGGCCTTGATTTTCATATCGGCGTTGTGACAACTGATATGGATAATTCTGGCTTTGGACGTAATGGACCCTGTTGCGGAGTATTAACCGGAAATCCTCAATTCGTGCAGCCATCAACACCTAACTTTGCGCAAGCACTATCTAGAAATATGGTGGTAGGAACTCTTGGTTCGGCTGAGGAGGAGTCTTTTGGACCTGTTATTGCCGCGCTGATGGAGCCAAATCTATCTGTTGGAAATATCAACTTTTACCGACCGAAAGCCCATCTTGCAGTTATTTTTGTGACTGATGCTGAAGACCAAACTCAAGTGGCTGTAGACAGTTTTTTAAATTTTTTGGTGGCCCTAAAAGGCGATTCTGCAAAAGTTAGCGTTTACGGAGCGATTGTGCCTTCTTCTGATACACATTGCGATCGTGACGAACCTTCGAGAACTCCACGACGCATCGAAGATTTGCTGAGCAAAGTTTCAAACGCTGGGAATAATATTATGAGTTTATGTTCTCCGGATTATGGAAATCGCTTGGCTTCTTTGGGAGACGATTTATTGAGGCGAGTGGGTTCTTTGATTTATCTCAACCGTCGGCCCGTTTCAGGAACAATCCGCGTCAACTTTGGTTCGCAAAGTATTCCTGCGGATCCTTCTGTTGGCTTTCGCTACGATTCTTTCAGAAATGCGATTATCTTAGGCGAAAAAATTGTTTGGTCCAATCAACCCGCAGGAACCAAAGTGCAAGTTTCCTACGAAGCGGCCGCCGAATAATAGAAGTGTGTTCAAATCCTAACAAAAACTTAACCAAATATTTTCTTGCGTGACAAATTACTTTGCGGCCTAATGGCCTCTAAGGAGATTAATCATGAATTATTTTCGTACGCTATTATTGGTTAGTTGCTGGTCTTTATCTGTATCTGCTGCCGATGGCTCTTGGACCGATCGCTGGAATTTAAAAGGCGATTTCCGTTTCCGGAATGAACAAATTAAAGACGGCGCTAATACCGCTGGAACTGTGATGACTGAGAGCGAAGAAAACCGTCATCGCATTCGCGCGCGATTATCATTAACCGGAAAAGTGAACGATGCTGTTGAAACAACTTTTAGGTTAGCGACTGGCAACACGACAGTTGCGGGAGGCACAACAACCAACCAAAACCTGACAGATTACAATTCAAAAAAAGCAATTGATTTGGATTTAGCTTATGCCAATTGGCATGCTCGGGAAAATGGTCAAGTATGGATTGGTAAAAGTCCAATTCAGTATTTTCAACCTGGGACTTCTGATTTACTGATAGACTCAGATATCACGCCTGAAGGAATCAGTTATAAAGATTTTTGCAAGTGTGAAAATTTTGGCGCCTTCTGGAATTTCGGTTACTCAATGTTAAATGCAAGGCACGATTCAACAACTCCCGTGAATCAGACCGACGTGATGATGGTCGGTGCTGAAGTGGGTGTAAATTTAAATTTGGGTGATGCAAAAGTCACTGTCGGTGCAGGTTCTTTAAATTTCCCGAACATTAAAGAGACAACAACAATCAGTGCGGGAAGCTCATTTGCTAAGGGAAACAGTACAACTGGTACAACCTACACTTTCGAATACCGAATCACTCGGGGATTCCTACAAGCTGATTTGCCATTATTTGGAACACCTGTAAGCTTCTTCTTGGATTACGCAAAAAATGGTGATCCTACAGATGATAATACGGCCCAACTTTATGGATTTAAAATCGGTCAGCTAAAAGAAAATAGCGATCTGACTTTTTCAGTTGATTTCAGAGATTTGAAGAAAGATTCAACTGTTGGAATCTTAGCAGAATCTGATGGAGCCGGTGGCGGTACTGATGTGAAGAGCACCCGTTATCAGCTTCAGTACCAGTTAGATAAGGGTGTTGTTTTGGCCGCCAGCTATTACGACGGAAAACGAAATGTTTCGACTTTAGACATTCCCTACAAGCGAGCCATGCTTGATTTAATGTTTGGATTCTAGAGTTTAAGTTATGAGATTAATTTAAGGAAGTGGAGTCGGTGGACGGGGAAAAACTTGTCTGCGGTTAAAGCAGAACTCTTTTTCATACTGCCGACTGACTCCATGAACCACACCCGTCCCATTGATCAATGACGTCTTACGAAGCCGCACATCATTCTGAAACCGGGGTTTCACCCAGCGTAATCTAAGCTCGACAATTTTTTGCAGTCTTTGCTGCGCTGACGCTTTCGGATTACGTTTAACATAAAGTCTATAATCGTCTTCATCTTGTGGCTTCAGATTTCCATTTTGAACAACAATATCAAACATCAATAAATAGGTTCGCAGTTCGTGCACCGCCATAAATTTGTGAAGTCGAAGGGCACGTAAGTGCAATTCCCAAGCGGCATCAATTTGCAAAGCCACGTATTCCGGAGAGCCCGCAAGATTTTGCAGCTCTTGCTTCCAAGTGGGATTAAACTGGTTCGGCGCATCGTAGACAGTTTTTCGAGCCCAATCGACACTGGATAAAGCCGATAAATTGCCGGCGGCAGATACATCTTGATCAATATCTAGAGGTGATAATGGAGTAGATAAAGAGTTTGCCCCTTGAGTTGTTTCCCATTCGGAAAGCATCGAGAGCAAAGATTGAAGATGGTCGGCTTGAAATAGTCTTTCTAACTTTGAGCGGTGTTGATTTCGCATCCTTAACAGCAAAGGCTGTAAACTGCCAGTGCCCAAGGTTTGATTCATCAAACCCATGCTGATACCTTGGCCATCAAAATCGTTGGTCAGATTGCGCCAACCTTCAGTGCCCTCGAAAGTGCCCGTGATATTTAAAGCAATGACTAAAGCTTCCCTTTCAAAATCAAACATATTGGTGGGCCAGCTAAAGCCCATAAAGTCCAAGGTCGAGCAAATCCCTTTTTCAGTGTGGCCAGGTCCAGGGGTAAGGCTGGAAGAGTCGTCATTCGATGGCATGAGAGTCGTTTGAGGGGAATTGCTACCCGAGGGCCCACAGCCTAAAATAAGCGTAAGGGCGAAGCCTGCAAGCACCGTTGGAATGTGTGACGTTTTCAACATATTTAAGTTTATCGGTAGACAACAGCTGCAAACGAGTCCTAGCCAAAATCTTTTGGACGTTAGGATATATTTTCTGGACGAACGGAAAGTGAAAAACCTACAGGCTCTACGATTGCGGTTAGGGGCCTATTAAAAATTAGAAACTGCCCCACTTAAGTGTGCTTGGATTAACTCGCGCGTCGAAAAAGATCAGTTTTTCTAGATGCTTGCCTTCTCCTTGCGACCTTACGAATTCCAT
>JAYTOY010000004.1:0-4112 GCA_043747555.1 Pseudobdellovibrionaceae bacterium
TAAAAATGAGCGCTTGAAAAGGAAAAGCTCAAGTAATGGATCATAGCAAGTTGATGCCTCCATCAACTGATAAAACAGCACCTGTTGTCCAGGACGAAGCCTCACTGCTCAGAAAATAAATGGCTTTAGCAATTTCCGCAGAAGTTCCTGTTCTTTGCAAAGGTTGCAGAGTTTGCAAAGAAGATAAATCTTGGCCTGCGTGAATCGGCGTATCCACAATTCCAGGACAGACACAATTGGCCCGAATTCCTAAAGGGCCACCTTCTAATGCCAAAGTTTCAGTCCAGTTCACCATGGCCGCTTTACTGGCCGAGTAGGCTGATACATTGGCAGCCGGGGACAGTCCTAAAGTGGACGAGACATTGAGGATCGAGCCTTGCTTTTGTTTTTTAAAATAAGGAAAAACATCGCGGGTGATTCGAACCGCGCCAAAAAGGTTCGTGTTAAATTGATCAAGCCAAAGTTCATCAGAAGAAGACTCAAAGGATTGCCGCTTAAAAATACCAGCGTTATTAACTAAAGCTGTGACGCTAACATCCGGGCCTGAAAAAATTTTCTGAACGGTTTGCTGAACTGAAAAGGGATCAGTCAAGTCACAGGCTAATGCTAAGCCATCACCTTTTAACTGAATTAACACTTTTTGAAGGGCATTAAGCTTACGCCCCAGCAAAAAAACAAAGTAGCCATTTTTAGCAAACTCTAAACAAGTGGCTTCGCCAATACCAGAACCTGCGCCTGTGATGATCACCGCATTTTTCATAAATTCCCCAATAAAATAGGGTGTAACATAAGATCTGTAAATCGCAAAAGAAAAGGGAGCCCAAAGCTCCCTTGTGATGCAAATCATAGTTGTGTATTTTTTTAGTTACACAAAAATTAAGCGACTTTTTTCTTACCCGCCTCATAATGATGAAACTTTTTATCAAAGTCAGGAACGCGGTGACCTTCTTTAGAGATCAAGCCTAGTTTAAACCACTCGAAATGCTCGCCGCAGAAGCTGGCACGCGCTGGTTTTGCATTGCAGTCATCAGCCAGGCACTTTTGTGAGCCGATGGAAACCACGTTATTAGGAACTTGTTTTTCTAGATTCTTTTTCTCTGCCATGACAACTCTCCTTCGATGACTTTTTAGAAGAGGGTTTAAATTCCTACAACGTAAACCCTCGATATAAGTCCTATCGGCTAGACGCGATCAAAGTTGAGGGGAAAATAGACTTTGAGGCTGTCGATAAGTTCGACAGTTTTAGGTTCTTATTTGCCCCGGGCGACGGGGGACCCATCATGAAATTATTACATTGTTAGCCCTAACAAGCTTAAATCTTTCAAGATTTAAGGGCATTTTTTGACTTCAAGCTGCCGTCTAAATACACAGTACCATCTTTAACAAAGGTGGGGCTTTTGAAAAAATTTATGTTGATGGTCGCGATGGTGATGGGTGTGTCTTCGGTTTCATTGGCACAATTGCAAAATGCAGATGAAGATAATAACGCCCTAGATAACTTTGATCCCTTCAGCCAGACAGCTGAGTCTGATTTAAATCAAATCGATTTTCAGTACAACTTAGAAAATGGCATGGCGGCTCCATTTTTAGATTTCGATTTTCTGAATTCAATGACGATTTCAAGCAGCAACTGCTTTCAGTTAAATTGCCACATCTACGCCCAAGTCATTAAATCCACGCAAGTGATTTATATCTATGTCGATGGCCAACTCACATACACTTGGAGAGTTTCAACAGGCAGCCCTGGTCGCGACACACCAAATTTGAACCAACATCCTAACGGCCGGATTTACGAGGCCTACACTTCAACAAAATTCCCAGGCGGCGATTATAAAGGCCTAGGAAATATGCCCTACGCAGTCTTTATCAACGGCGGCATCGCCATTCATGGCACAAGCTTAGGGAATGTAAAAAGACTGGGCCAGCCAGTCTCTCACGGCTGCATCCGAATCCACCCAGAAAACGGGAAAATATTTAACGGCTTAGTTCGTGCGGCCGGCGTAAGAAACGTTTGGGTTTCTGTTCAGAATTAGTTGAAGCTGAAGACGAAGATATTATTTCTTTTCCTTGTTCTATGTTTGGGCAACCTTGCTGAGGCTGCTCAAAAGCCGTATATTATCAGCGGATTTGATGATGTTCTTAGGCAAGCTGAGAACACGGGTTTACTCAAAGCGACTTTAAAAATCTTTGAGGAAGACAAGGGATTCTCAGGGATGCCTGAGCTATATCAATTAATTTCTAATCACGAGACGGCACCCCAATTTGTTTTAGTCAGTGGCATTTCAAATTGGTTCGATACAAGAATAAATAAGTTTTTGCTAAAATCCCATTTTCCCTCTCACCTCCGATATTTGAGAAACTGGTTCACCGAATGGTCTATCGAATCCTTCAAAATCGAAAAAATAAAAGAGATCCTAAAGGAAAAAAGTGATCGTCAATTTATTGTTATTTTTGATAATTCTGCGGCCAGTATAAACTTAGTTGAAGAAATTAATCGTCAGTTTCCAAAAAAGTTCGTGGGGATTTATTTGAGGCAAGTACAAAATAAAAAACTTCCCTTAGGCGCAACAAGATTTTACACAGCTTTTGATATTGCTGCCAAGGAGTATGAGCAGGGCAGATTGTCGATAGAAGATGTCACCAAAATTGGTGAAGTGATTCTAAATCAGCAAGATATTGAGTTGATCATTCCGGCTTACGCAATATGCCCCTCGAATGAAGAGTCTTGCGGGGTAGGACCTATGGATATCCAAGCCGTTTGCGCGAGAGTCCGCGTCCATTTGCAGGCTCTTTGTAGGCACTGACTTCGATAGGGGACTCCTGCTACGGCCTCGGAATCATGCTATGACAAGAAAGTTTGCATAAGTGATGTAAAGGTGTTACACTTAACCGACAAGGAGTACATCTATGCCAACAGCTAAAAAACGCATCAATCTGACGGTCGAAGATGATATTTTCGAGTCCTTGAATAAAATCGCAAAAAAAGAGAAAACCTCTGTGGCAAGCATTAGCAATCTGCTGCTTGAAAAAGCGCTTGATCTGCAAGAAGATTTTTATTTTTCCCGAGTGAGCGAAAGTCGTTTATCTAAAAAGGAAAAGCGCTTATCTCACAAAGATATTTGGGACTAGCTTGTGTACAAAATTGAGTACAGTGAGTCTATAAAGACGGATTTGTCTTTGATTTCTAAGGCAAACAAGGAGCACATCCGTAAGGCCATTGAAAAAAAACTCGCGACCAATCCCGTTGAATTTGGAAAGCCTTTGCAATACAGTTTGAAAGGGCTTCGACGGCTCCGTGTCGGGGATTATCGAATCATTTTTAAAATTGAAGAAGATAAAAAAATAGTTCTTGTGGTGAAAATCGGGCACCGGCGGGAAGTGTATGGTAATGGGGCCGCCCCTGTTTCATCACACTTGCCTTTAGGGCTCGATTGACGAAAAAAACCCGAACGATGGAGTCACTGACGGCCATCGTCTTACCGCCGCTAGGGCGGTAAGACCCATAAAAGCTCTGAATTGTGAATGCAGGTTGCCGTAAGGATCGATTCCTTTCCTTTACATACCCTCGATCTGCAGATAGTTAATGCAATCAATGAATCCAGATTCCCCGCTAACAATTTATGCAATGGCCGGCCCGATGGGTTCCGGTAAAACGACACTCGCGCTAAAAATAGCGAAAGAGCAGGGCTCTTTTTTTCAATCTCTTGATGGAACAATTAAAAACCTTAATGAACCCATCGAAGATTTGCAGGGTTATGAACGTTTGATGCCGAAAGCACTCAATCTGATGTTTTTAAGGGCTTTGGAAGCTCTTAAAAGTGGTCAATCGGTCGTTTTCGATGTCGGAAGATGGCCATGGCTTATGGAGCTTGCTGAAGCAGCAGATGCTAAGATTGAAATTTACTATTTTGAAATTTCTTCTGAAGAAAGATGGCGACGGGTTCAAAAACGTAATGATGAAAAGCCGGAGAATGTGTACCATTGGACGATGAGTAAAGAGGAATTCGATGCTCAGAAACTGCTCCACTTGAGTGTGCTTAGTGCAGGCTAACGCCTCAAGATTGTTCTGATATTTAAAGGGCTTAAGTGGTTCGTTGTTGCCTTACGAATTC
>JAYTOY010000005.1:0-11245 GCA_043747555.1 Pseudobdellovibrionaceae bacterium
TTCGGTCTTTTTATGTCAGAAAAATATCCGCAAAGTTTTCTTGAGTACATTTCTAATATAGGCAATCACGTAGCCGTCGATTCGGGATTCACTGTTTGGACGGGCGATGGACCCATCGAAATGAAATCACCCGTAACGGCTTACCGATTCACGCAGTTGGGCCTGCATCCAAAAATGAGAGATTTATTATCGGCCGGGGGCGCCTTATCAGTAAAGGATAAAACTCTTTTAGAGACAACTCCGTTTCAACAAGTTTGGCCCCTTCATCTGGCCTACCAGTTAAGTTCAAGTACATTTAAAACAAAAGTGACGTCGTTTGTGAAGAGCAACCCCTTGCCCTTGATGAATTCTTATTTTATTAACCAACCCAGTCGGGATGGTTTAGAGCGATCCTTGAAGTGGGTTGAAAGTCACGGGATTCAAGTTTTTCAAAATTGTGAAATTGTCGATATCGCTATGGCGGGGCGCCGGCAGTTAACCGGTCTTGAAATTATAGGAACAGAGTCAGGATTTTTTCGATTTGAAAATTTAGTCTCAAGTTTATCCAGCGAAGAAACTTTCTTCTTAAATAACCGGTTAGGTAAAAAACTTTTTCCGCAAGGTGCGATTGAGTGCAGTTGGTCGTGGATGCGTTTCCGTTTAAAAGTTAAAAATTGCATTGAAGTCAGTTCACTGCCTCGATCCCTTTGTTGGATCAATGATGTAATGGAGCCTTGGACTCACGAAAACCTTTGTTTGCTGACCAAGACGGCTTTGGCTGAAAATCTGGATGCTTGGGTCAGGCTTCCGACTGTGCAAAGATTTAATAAAGATTATCTCACCCGAATCGGGCAGAAAATTGTAGAAAATTTCGACCTAAAAATACCTTTATCGAAACCTGAAGTTTTAACTTACCCGCAGCCTTATTATTATACGTATAAAGAGCTTGGTCCGACTCGGTTTCCGGTGTTTATGCCTGAAGATGCGGCCTCCCGGAGAGCGTGTTTTTTTCAAAACTTTCATCGTGATGGACAAGAGGTCTGGGCTCAGTTTTCTTTAGATTATCAGCATGAATTTCAAACTCAGTTACGAAATAAAATTGTTCAGCAATGGTTACTAAAACAAAATAAGAAAAAGGAGCTGATCAATGATTGATCGCTACACTCGTCCCGAAATGGCGCATGTCTGGGACCAGGATGCAAAGTTTGGTAAAATGCTTGAAGTTGAGATTGCCGTAGCGCAAGTGCAAGCGCAAGAAGGAATTATTCCGCGAAAAGCGGCACGCGAGATCACTCAAAAAGCCCGCTTCAGTGTTAAACGAATTCAAGAGATTGAACAGATCACAAAACATGATGTGATCGCGTTTGTAAGTAATGTCGCTGAAAGTATTGGTCCAGATGGAAAATATCTTCATTACGCGATGACAAGTTCGGATGTTTTAGACACTGCTTTTAGCTTACAAATTCGTGAGGCTGTGGAAGTTCTTTTAAAATCGATCGCGCGGTTGGAAAAAGCTTTACGGGCTAAAGTTCGCGAGCATACGGAAAGCTTATCAGCGGGGCGGACCCATGGAATGTTTGCTGAGCCGACAAGTTTTGGACTGAAACTGGCTGGCTTTTATGCAGAGCTGATCCGCAACGAAAAAAGAATTATCGCAGCCCGCGACCAGATGATGATCTGCAAACTAAGTGGTGCGGTCGGAACGTATTCGGCGCAACCACCAATAGTTGAAGATAAAGTGGCCCGCAAGTTAGGGTTAAGATCAGAAACCATTGCAACTCAAGTGGTACCCAGAGACAGGCATACTGAGATGATCTGGAGCTTAACGATGTTAGGGGCTGGGTTAGAACGATTAGCCGTCGAGCTTCGCCATTTGCAGCGCAGTGAAGTCGCTGAAGTGACGGAAGGGTTTAGTCGTGGACAAAAAGGATCATCTGCGATGCCGCATAAAAAAAATCCGATCAGTGCCGAAAATATTACGGGCCTGGCCAGACTTTTGCGCGGATATTTAGTCTCTAGCTTTGAAAACATCGCTTTATGGCATGAACGAGATATCAGTCATTCTTCAGTGGAGCGTGTGATCTTTCCGGATGCTTTTATTGTGGCTGACTATGCGGTTCACAGGATGGCGCAAGTCATGGAGTCCTTGGACGTTAATAAAAAGAAAATGCTTGAAAATATTGAACTGTCGCAAGGGCAATTATTTAGTTCACATGTTCTTTTGACCCTAGTTAAAAAAGGTCTCAGTCGGGAAGAAGCTTATTTTCATGTGCAAAGGATTTGTCATTCTTTAGGTCGCGGTGATCACTTAAAGAAAAAACTAATGGAAGATAAAGAATTGAAAGCTTACTTAAAACCGAAAGAAATCGAAGAGATTTTTCAAGCCAAGCGCTATAAAAAAAGCTTAAAGCCCTTGGTCAAACGCGCTTTAGACGGAAAGGATTTAGGATGACGCTTTTATATGAAGGAAAAGCTAAAAAAGTTTTTGAATGGGATGCATCTTCTTACTTGCTGGAATTTAAGGACAGCCTAACTGCGTTCAATGCATTAAAAAAAGGTTCGTTTGAGGACAAGGGTCGTATCAATCGTGATATTGCAGCTTTGATCTTTGAATATTTTTTGAAAAATTCAATTAAAAGCCATTATAAAGGAAAACACGGCGAAACCGGAATGCTTGTTGATAAAGTTAAAATTATTCCGTTAGAGGTCGTGGTTCGAAATATTCTGGCAGGCTCGACTGCGAAAAAATTAGGAATTGAGGAGGGCTTGGTTTTAAAAAAACCTTTGGTTGAATTTTATTTCAAAAACGATGAGCTGCAAGATCCCTTTATGTCGGATGATCAAATTTTAATGATGGATATTTTAAGCGAAAAAGAAATCGATGAAGTGAAATTGTCAGCGCTTAAAGTTAATTCGGCTTTAAAATCTTTATTCGCAAAAACGGGGATTAAGCTTGTCGATTTTAAGATTGAGTTTGGAAAAAATGAAAAAGATGAAATTTTGCTAGCCGATGAAATCACCCCAGATTGCTGCCGGTTATGGGATGAGAAATCAGGCGAGAAAATGGATAAAGACCGCTTCCGCCGAGATTTAGGAAATATTCGGGGAAGTTATGAAGAAGTTTTGAAACGCCTGCAAAATGCCATTTAAACCCGAGAGAAGGGGTCTTTATGAAATTTGGAATTAAGATCAAAATGCGACCTGTGATTCTGGACACCCAAGGCCGCGCCGTCGAAGAAACTTTGCAACGCCAAGGTTTTGAACTGCAAAGTTGTAAAATTGGAAAATATATTGAAATCGAGGTGCCTGATACGGACGAAAAGGCCGCTCTTGAAAAAGTTAAAAAGATGACCGAGTTTGTTCTTTTTAACCCCTTACTTGAGACTTTTGAAATCGAAAGATTAAAAGCTTTATGAAAATCGGCGTCACCCGGTTTCCTGGAACCAATTGCGATTACGATGTCTTTGAGATGGTTAAAGAGCTAGGCCATACTCCTATCTGGTTATGGTTTGAAGACAAGTTTTCAGTCGACGCGGTGGACGCGGTTGTTATCCCGGGTGGTTTTAGTTACGGAGATTATTTGCGCTGTGGGGCTTTGGCCGCGCAATCACAAGCGATGATAAGTGTGAAAGAATTAGCAGCGGCGGGAAAGCCCGTTTTGGGAATATGTAATGGGTTTCAAATTTTGTGCGAAGCTGGACTTTTGCCGGGAGTACTCACTAGAAACGAAAATCAAAAATTCATTGATCGTTGGGTTGAGCTTGAAGTTAAAAATCCCAATTTTTATTTTGGAAAAAAATTAACCAGCGGACAAAAATTAAAACTTCCCATCGCTCACGGCGAAGGGCGTCTTTTTATTCCCGCCGACCAGATGACAAAATTAAAACCCTCTCAAGTTTGGCTGACTTATAGTGAAAACCCAAATGGTTCGATGAACGATATCGCAGGGATTTCCAATGAGACGGGTAACGTTGTGGGGCTGATGCCACATCCCGAGCGCGCTTTGCATGCCTGGATGGGTGGAACTGAAGGGCGGGCCTTTTTATGACGTTAGATCCTCAAACTTTAAAAAATTTGCAAACCTATCGATTGAACCAAAGTGAATATGCTTTGATTGAAAAAACTTTGGGTCGTGCCCCGCGCGGCGTGGAGTGGGCGGTTTTTTCAGCCCTGTGGAGTGAGCACTGCAGCTATAAATCCTCACGAAAACACTTAAAAAAATTTAAACACAATCACGCCAGAGTCCTTGAATCTGAAGGCGAAAATGCAGGCGTTGTTGATTTAGGTCAAGGCGAACGCATTGCCTTTAAAATGGAAAGTCATAATCACCCAAGCTTTATTGAACCTTACCAAGGAGCGGCCACAGGAGTTGGCGGAATTTTACGAGATATCTTTACCATGGGAGCAAGGCCGATCGCGCTGGCGGATTATCTTTGTTTTGGCGAGCCTTCTGCTGACCGCATGGGTTTTTTGCAAAAAGAAGTGGTGCACGGAATTTCTGGCTATGGAAATTGCGTTGGGGTTCCTACGGTTTCTGGGCAAACAGAGTATGATCCCAGTTATAATAAAAATATTTTAGTGAACGCCATGGCGGTGGGACTTTTTAGAAAAGACGATCCGATGGCCCTTTCGAAGGCTAAAGGTCCAGGCAACTGGGTTGTTTATGTCGGTGCAAAAACCGGCAAAGACGGCGTTCATGGCGCCAGTATGGCCAGTGAGTCTTTCGGTGAAAACTCAGAAGCAAAAAAACCTAACGTCCAAATTGGCGATCCGTTTTTTGAAAAACTACTGATCGAGTCTTGCCTTGAAGTGCTAGCTCAGAATTTAGTCGCAAGTATGCAAGATATGGGCGCTGCCGGCCTGACCAGTTCAAGTTTTGAAATGGCGGCCAAGGGTGGCACGGGGATGCGCATGCACCTCGATAAAGTTCCGCTCAGGGATTTTAGTATGTCGCCAGAAGAAATCCTTTTGTCGGAAAGCCAAGAACGGATGCTGCTGGTCTGTGAGCCAAAGAATTTCGAAAAAATTAAAAAAGTTTTTTATCGCTGGGGTTTAGAAGCGACTGTCATTGGTGAAGTCCTAAATGAATCAAAGGTCCAGCTTCTTTGGAAAAATGAAGTGCTGACCGAAATGGATCCGAGGTGGTTGACCGAAGAAGCACCGATTTATGATCGGCCTTATTCGTCATGGACGCCGAAGGCGAAAAAAGAAACAGAATGGATGCCGGAAGTTTCGCCCGCTCAACTTGAAACATATTTGACTGAGTTTATAAGCAAAGAAAAAGCGGGTAGTCGTGAATGGATTTATCAGCAGTACGACCAACGGGTGGGTTTAAGAACGGCCCGCGATGCCAGGCAATCCGTCGCTTTTTTGCGACTGCCAGATTCCGGTCGGGGACTTGCGATCACTGTTGGTTGTCGTCCCGCCCTGATGCGGATGGACGCACAGCTTGGCGCTTACGATGCGATTATTTATCCAACACTGCAAATGGCAGCCAAAGGCGCACACGCATTGGCCGTCAGTGATTGTCTGAATTTTGGAAATCCTGAAAAGAAAAATATCATGACTGAATTTGTGACATCAGTCGAGGCCCTGGCCGAGGCTGCAAAGATTTTTGATGCGCCGGTCATCAGTGGAAATGTCAGTTTTTATAACGAAACCATGGGGCAAAATATCACCTCAACGCCAGCAACGGGTCTGATTGGTTTAAGGCCTGATGTAAATCGGATTCCTTTCGATGAATTTGTTAATGAACAGGATCAAGTGTTTATTTTAAGTGCAGTTCATGTCGAAGCTTTTTTCTGGGGCGCAGAAATGTTAAAACAACCTGCAGGCTTTAAGGGTGAACTCAATTTAGCAAAAATTCGCGAATTTCAACTGGTGCTAGTTAAATTGGTAGAAAGCGAAATCATTAAAACTTCAAGGGTCGTCGGGCAAGGCGGACTCCTCAGATCTTTGGCATTAATGTCGCGGTTTGTAGGATTCGAAGGCGATGAAAAGTTTTTTGCAAACATCCAGACCAAGGACTTATTAAAAGAAAATTTGTACGAAATGGTTTTGGCGGTTGCTCCGGGTGACGTTGAAAAATTAAAAAGTTTAATTGGTAAAGATTTTTCATTAAAAGCCATCGGTCAGGTTAAAGAAGGTTTATTTAGTTTAGGGGCTCATTTAAAAAGTTCGCCGCAAAAGATTTTTGAAACTTATGGCGAGACCGAAAAAAGATAAGGATGAACATGAAATCTTGGCGTGAAGAGTGCGGCGTTTTTGGCATCTGGAATTTTCCAGAAGCTGCTCGCATGACTTATCTGGGCTTATTTGCCATGCAACATCGCGGACAAGAATCAGCGGGAATAGTGACGCTGAAAAAAGGCGATCATATTATTCATAAAGGTCTGGGTTTAGTCGGTGATGTGTTTAAAGAATCAGATCTTCTTCGTCTGCAAGGAGCAGCTTCCATTGGTCATGTTAGGTATTCAACCACAGGGCAGAATTTATTAACGAATGCTCAACCTTTGACGGCCACCTTGCTGAATGGTCCTCTGGCGATTGCTCACAATGGAAATATCGTCAATAACGAAGAGTTACGTCATGAGCTTAAAGCCAAAGGTTCCATTTTTAGTGGCACTAATGATACGGAAATTGTTCTGCATTTACTTTCAAGACATCCTTCAAGTGATTTAGTCGAGGCTTTAAGAGATAGCTTAAAGAAAATCGTCGGAGCATTTAGTTTGGTTCTGCTTTCCCATGATCGCATGGTCGCCGTTCGAGATCCGCAAGGCTTTAGGCCCTTAGTGCTAGGAAAAAAAGCCAACGCCGATGGCAGCTGGTCCCGAGTTGTGGCCTCTGAATCTTGCGCTTTTGATTTGATCGAAGCCGAATTTGACCGCGAAGTTGAACCCGGTGAAATTTTTTGGGTGGATGAAATAGGTGAACACTCGGTCAGATATAGCGACAAAGTAGCCACAGCCCACTGCGTTTTTGAGCATGTTTATTTTGCAAGACCCGACAGTGTCGTCTTTGGACAAAGCGTTTACGAAGCCCGAAAAAGTTTTGGTCAGCAGCTAGCCAAAGAGACTGCTGTGGATGCAGACCTGATCATTCCTGTGCCTGATAGTGGCCTTCCGGCAGCCCTTGGTTATTCGAAGGAAAGTAAAATTCCCTTTGAGCTGGGCATCATTCGGAACCATTACGTCGGTCGGACTTTCATTCAACCCTCTCAAAGTATCAGGGACTTCGGTGTTAAAATTAAACTGAATCCTCAGTCTGCGGTCCTGAAAGGCCAAAGAGTGGTTGTGATTGATGACTCTTTGGTGCGAGGCACGACCAGTAAGAAAATTATCAACTTAATCAGGGCCGCTGGAGCAACTGAAGTGCATATGCGAATCGCTGCTCCGCCAACGGTGAATCCTTGTTATTACGGTGTTGATACTCCGAAAAAGTCTGGTCTCATTGCCGCGCAGCAAAGTCAAAATGACATTTGTCGTTTCATCGGCGCCGATTCTTTGGGATACTTGTCTATCGAAGGACTATTTCAAGCTTTGGGCCAGCCGCCGAATAAATTTTGTGCGGCCTGTTTTGGCGCTAAATATCCAACGCCTCTTTTTGGCTTGGACCGCGATTGATCTAAAGGGCCGAATGATTTGTACAGTGCCGCAGGGATGGTAAAATGCAAAATTGGCAGCCTCTCCAAGATGGAGATATCGTTGATATTATAGCGCCGGGTTGGTCAACAACGCCCGAAGTTCTGAAATCCAGCTTGGAATTTTTAGAGTCTTGGAATCTAAAAGCCCGTGTTCCAAAAAATTTATTTAAAAAAAACCTGATTGCATCTAACAGTGATGAAGCTCGCTGGTCTCATTTGCACGCTGCCGTGACAGCTAAAGATTCGAAAGTTATTTGGTGTTTAAGGGGTGGGTACGGCTCCATCAGATTAGTTCCCAGCTTAGCAAAAATAAAAAAACCCTCGCGCGCAAAACTTTTAATTGGCATCAGTGATATTACTTCATTACATAATTTTTTTAATCATCAGTGGCAGTGGCCCAGTCTACATGGCGCACTCCTCGACCGGATTGGGCAAAAAGGCAAAGTCGCACCATCAATTCAAAAAGAGATGAAACAGATTTTGTGGGGAAAGTCTCAGGAGGTTATTTTTAAAAAACTAAAACCTGTCAATGCTGCGGCTGAAAAAGTTCGCCGAATTAAAGCTTCTATTGTGGGTGGCAACCTGGCGACCTTACAACCAACGCTTGGAACACCTTATGAATTCGATTTAAAAAATAAGTTTTTATTTTTAGAAGATATCGGCGAGCGAGGCTACAAATTAGATCGCATGCTTGTGCACTTCCAACAAGCGGGAAAGCTTAAAGACTGTGAAGGCATTCTACTGGGCCACTTCACAGGAGGCGACGAGCCTCAAGGTGGAAACTTTGTTAAAAAAGCCTTAGTAAGCTGGGCCACTGAATCTAAAATTCCCGTTTTTTCAGGGATGGAATCAGGTCACGATGTGAACTTGCGACCCGTGCCTTTTATGACAGAAGCGATATTAATAAATTCTTCGGGCTGCGAAATTGCTATTCAGACGGGAGCCCTTTAGATGATCAGAACTTCGACCTTAGAAAAAAGTTTAGCTGCGCAAATTGAACCTCGACTGCGTGATGTAACCCCTGGTGTTCAAGTCCGCGCTTATCAGGGCGGAAAACTTGTTTGCGATATCAGTGTTGGCGAAACTTTTCCATATTATGATTTAGCCAGTGTCACTAAAATCATCTTCTCTGTTCAGGCGATGACTGTGGCGTTTGAAGAAAAAAAATGGGACCTAGATACTAAGCTGTCTTCTGTTTTACCTTGGTTTCCTTCAAAAAAAACCCGGGTGCAAGATTTGCTGACTCATTCATCGGGGCTTCCATGGTGGGTGCCATTTTATAAGGATATAAAAACCGATGCTTCTGTCCCAGAACGTTGGAAGCAACTTCAGAGCATGATCATCGGCCAAGAGATTGAAATCAAAGAGGTCAGCACTTATTCGGATGTGGGCATCTTAACTTTGGCATTTGTTTTGGAAGCACTTTATCAAAAGTCATTACCTGAAATTTGGAATGAGACAAAAGAAAAATTTTATAGCGGAACGACTTTAAACTTTCATACAAACAATGTGGCCGCTTACAGGAAAAATCTTTACGCTCCCACGGAAGAGTGTCCGTGGCGCCTGCGGGTTCTTCAAGGCGAAGTTCATGACGAAAATGCTTTTGCCTTAGGAGGGATTTCTTCCCACGCAGGACTTTTTGGCAGCATCGATGATATGGGTTGGTTTTTATTGCACCTAAGATCTCAGATTCAAGGGGTCGCCAGATCCATCATTCGGCAGAAGACTGCGATGTTATTTTCGCAGCGAGCGCGTCCGGTTGGTAAGGGTGATTGGGCGTTGGGGTATATGATGCCAACACCGGGATCAGCCAGTTGCGGAGTTTATTTTTCTTTGAATTCAATTGGTCACACTGGATTTACAGGAACTTCAGCTTGGTATGATCCAAAGATGGATCTAGCCGTGGCGGTGTTAAGTAATCGGGTGGCCTATGGTCGCGAGAATAAAGCTTTTGGGCCGCTTAGATCTGATATTCATAACTGGCTGGTTGAAGGCTTAAAGAAATCTTCTTACTAAGGAACATCAAATGGAATTAAAATCTGGGTCACATGTGCATTTGATGGGAATTTGTGGGACGGCCATGGCAAGTCTTGCAGGACTTCTAAAAGATCAAGGTTATAAAGTGACAGGCAGTGATGCTAATCCCTATCCGCCAATGTCGACACAAATTGAAGGTATGGGAATTCAAATATTAAAAGGTTATGCGGCCGCTAATTTAAATCCTAAACCTGATTTTGTGATTGTTGGAAATGTGATCAGTGCAAATAACGTGGAAGCGCAAGAATTAGTCCGCTTAGGAATTCCCTACACTTCACTGCCTAAAGCCTTAGGATCCCAAGTGATTGGCGATCGGGAATCCATTGTGATGTCAGGCACGCACGGGAAAACAACGACGACCTCAATGATGGCATGGGTGGCCCAAACGTGTGGACATAAGCCCGGCTTTTTAATCGGTGGAATTCCAAAAAACTTTTCACAAAGTTTTAAAAACCCCGAAGGTAAATATTTTGTCATTGAAGGGGATGAGTACGACACCGCTTTTTTTGATAAAGTTCCAAAATTTATTCACTACAAACCAAGACATGTGATTTTAACCAGTATTGAATTTGACCACGCTGATATTTATAAAGATTTAGAGGATGTTAAAAAAGCCTTTCAAACTTTATTAAATATAATTCCAATTAATGGCTCGCTGGTTTATTGGGCGCAAGATCCGCATATTCGCTCGATGATAAGCACTTGCAAAGCGGGAGTTCAGCTTAGTTACGGACTTAAAGACGCTGATGTCGTCGCCAAAGTTTCTAAAATCAGTGACCAAGGAACCGTTTTTGAAGTGACTTATAAAAAAGAAAATTTAGGCTCCTTTGAATTCTCGATGACAGGGGATTACAACGTTTTAAATGCAACAGCCGTGATAGCCATGGCAGTGAACCTGGGTTGGAATTTACCCGACGTAAAGGCAGCATTAAAAACGTTCGGCGGTGTAAAAAGACGCCAAGAAGTTTTAGGCGAACCTAATGGAATTCTTGTGATCGAAGATTTTGCCCATCATCCGACGGCGGTTCGCGAGACTATTAAGGGCATCCAAAATAAGTACAGAGGTCGAAAAGTATTTTCTGTCTTTGAACCAAGGTCTGCAACATCAAGACGAAAAGTTTTTCAAAAAGATTATGTCGAAGCCTTTATGACCTCCGACGAAGTCATTATCGCAAAAGCCTTTGATCAATCAAAAATTGATGAAGATGACCGATTTTCAACAGATGAACTTGTTTCAGATCTTGAAAAGAAGGGCCGCAAGGCTTTTTGTCTGGACACAGCAGATATCATTGTTAACCACTTAAAAGCCAGGTCTGCAAAAGGCGATCTTATTTTAATTATGAGTAACGGTGGCTTTGACGGAATTTATGGAAAGTTATTAAAGGCGCTGGGCCAATAGTCACCCTGCCTTGGGGATAGAAAGCTTAGAAATTGAGCTTATAAACATTAAAATGTATAACAAGTAAATATTATTTATATTGATTAGTAATAACCGACCGTTAACGGCTTTGTTCGGAGCCTAGGATTCCGCTCATTCTCATTTCGACACTTAAGAAAATGCAAAACTAGACCGAAGAAGACCTGCTC
>JAYTOY010000006.1:0-173392 GCA_043747555.1 Pseudobdellovibrionaceae bacterium
CGTGAGACAGTTTGGTCCTTATCTTCTGTGGGCGTAAGAAATTTGAGCAGACCTGTCCTTAGTACGAGAGGACCGGGATGGACGAACCTCTGGTGTTCCAGTTGTTCCGCCAGGAGCAGCGCTGGGTAGCTATGTTCGGAATAGATAACCGCTGAAAGCATCTAAGCGGGAAGCTAACTGCAAGATAAGATTTCTCTGGGCTTCGGCCCCTAAAGGACCCTCGGAGACTACGAGGTTGATAGGTAGGAGGTGTACATACAGCAATGTATTTAGCTGACCTATACTAATAGTCCGTGAGGCTTTTATATAATTTTTATTTCAAATCATGTAAAAATGGTCTTGAACCTTTTTGCTAAAAATCAGCTAAATCAATTTTTCAATCTTCAAAAAACTAAATGACGGAAGCTGCGTGAGCAGTTTCCCGATGATAACCAAATTTATATAAGACTTGCTGGTGTTTTTAGCAGCGGGGCCACACCTGATCCCATTCCGAACTCAGAAGTTAAGCCCGCTTGCGGCGATGGTATTGCATCGGTAACGATGTGGGAGAGTAGCACGACGCCAGCTCTAATTTTACTAACCCGATCAGGGTAACTTGATCGGGTTTTTTTTTGGATATTTTGGTTTACAGTTTTGAAGACTCTGCGAATGAAGTTAAGTCTTCTTTATCTAAATGATAAATTCTGCTGCTTTCCCATTTTTTATTTTGGGTGCTATTTTCAAAAATATTAAACTGTAAAATTAAAATGGCCTCGGTGGTGGGGCTGAAGTTTTCAATGACATCTATTTGCATGGAGTGCTTACCCGTCGGTGATACTTCAAAAGGTAAGATGATGCTTTTTAGGATTGTTTCCTTCCAGTGTGGGTTTTTAGTGTGAATGGTTATTCGAATTTTTGAAACCGATTCAACCGACTTAGGAAAAAAATTTTGATTTTTGGCGGCTTTTAAATCTTGGTCTATTTTTTTAGCCAGGGCTGGGACGCTTGAATCTTGTTCCCCTTGGATAATAAAAAAGACACCAGAGGCTAGAAGAAAAATTGAAATAATAGTGGTGATTACATTTTTCATAATGCCTTTGTTTTACTGACCCTTGATATAGTTTGAAGCTGAAGTTCAAAAAGAACAAGAGAGGCATTCTGTGGTCCTATGGCCAGAATGGTCTTTTTTAGGAGCCACCCCTTAAGTATTTAAATTACTGAAATTTATAGACTTTTTAGTAGTTTAGTCCAAAAACGTCCAAATGTTGGACAGCTTAGTAAAAATTTCCACGACGGTTTATCCCAGGTTTTTGTTCGTCTTTTTAGGTACTTACAAGAAATTTAATATTTTGGCACTTTCCTTGGATCACCTGTTGGTACGAGGTGGTGTATGAAAAAGTCACTAGGTTGGACAGCAGTTCTTGGATCTGTTGTCTTTTATGTTGTGGCCTGTGCTCCTGTTAATTTTGGAGTTAACAATAGTCCTGTGAATGGATTTACACAATTCTGTGCGACCAGCTCGGGCGGTGCTGTCTGTGATTATACCGAAGATGTTTCTGGTCCTAAAGTGGATATCCTTTTCGTCAACGATAACTCGGCCTCTATGTCTTTTGAGCAAAAAGCGTTGGCGAATCGCTTTGCAGGATTTATTCAAATGTTGGATGGCAAGCATGTTGATTATCGAATTGCGATGACGACCACTGATATCCATAGCGGACAGGATGACAATGAAGCCCGCCCTATCAATGGGAACGGCAGTTTGCAGAATGGAAATTTAATTTCGTTTGGTGATGGCATTAATTTTTTAACTCCTTCGGTCGGAGATCGAGTGGGTCGATTTAATACTGCGGTTGTTCGTCCGGAAACACTAAAATGTGAACAGTTTATTGCCAACTGGGTTTCAGCCAATGGAACTGGAACATTGAGTTCCGCAGCTTACAAATCTCAGTACAAGGCGAACTGCCCTACGGGTGATGAGCGCGGGACTTATGCTGCCAATTTGGCCATTAAAAATAATTCTGGCGGATTTTTAAGAAGCGATGCTTACCTGGCGATTATTTTTGTTGCCGATGAAGACGTTCGAAGTGGACTTTATTGTGGTGGAGCTAACAACCTCAGCTGTGCTGCGACAGGATACCCTTTGGAAGACTTGGATCAGCCGTTAAGTTTGTTTAATGCTTTTAAGGCCCAAGGAAAAGATAAAATCACTGAGATTCATGCGATCGTTGTTACCGATGATGCCTGCCTATCACAGCAAAACTCACAAAGTTTAGGTAATCCAGCTGTGGCGGCAACAAATGGTTTGGTCTCGGGCAGCAAAGGAAATCTTTATTTAAATTTCACGCAAAGCGGCTGGGGCGCGGCGGTCAGCATTTGTGCAAATAGCTATACTTCTTCACTCGCTCCGATCGCTAATAAAATTGCCCTTAATAAAGGGGCGGTGATTGGTTGTGACCAGCCCATTAATCTGCAAGTGACTCCGATTCCTGCGGCCGCATCTTTTTCTTACACTCGAACTGGAAAAAGTATCGTTTATAATACTCAGCTGCCGGCAGGGAGCCAGGTTCGATTTACGTACAGTTGTCCTAATCAGTTTTAAATAGAGGATTCATTATATTGTTTAATTATGAGACGCTGCGAAAGAGCGTCTTAGGACGTTTCGAAGTTTTAGTTTTGATAAAAATCTCCGATACAAATGTATGGGTATGTTAGATCGATATAAGAAAAAAAATGGTTTTATTCAGCTGCTGACTTTGATCGAAACTTCGGGAAAGCAAAAACAAGAACAATTTTTGAATTTGATTGGCCAAGAGAGTAAATCTTGGGAGCTGGGCATTCGGAAATACATGTTTTCCATTGAGCGAATTTTAAAATGGGATGTTCAGTATCGGGCTGAAATATTTTCTAGGGTTCAACCGTTAACACTGTCCACTGTTCTGCATGGTATGAGCCCAGAACAGGTTGAGGTCATGCTTTCTTGCATGAGCATCAGTGATAAAAGAAAAATTATCGGGATGATTGGAGAGCGAAATCCAACGCCCGCCGAAAAAGTCACCTGCATCTTAAAAATGATTTCGGAAGTGAGAGCTTTTTCACTGGGTGGAGTAATTAAACTTGAAAAAGCTGATCCAGAGATGGCGATACCTGAAAATATCGAAGATGTTTTAAATCAGCAGCACCAGCAGGGTGCAAATTCGGTCGACACGGTATCGAGCGATTCGGAGCCCGTAAAAGAAGTTTTAAATTTTGATGGCCCCAAGCACGAAACTTCTTCCGGAGGACGACACAATTCAGAGGAAGTTGATTTTTTAAAAAAGAAGGTCAATCAATTGACCAGCGAAAATAATGCTTTGAAGCATGACCTAAATATTTTTCGAAATAAACTAGAGCAAATAAAAAAAATTGCCTAATTCTGTTGCCGGATATTTAAAATAACTTGAAACTCAGGAATGATTTTTTTCTTGAGTTTTTTAGTTTTAACCCCATTAATTTCATTGGCTTCAGTGAACGAAGTTTATTTGAAGGTGTCCTCTTTCCAAGATAATAAATCTTTAATAGCTGAAGGGAACGGCGCTGATATTGCCGTGGGACAGACCTTAGGAGTCAAAAGCCAGAGTGCGGAAGTTGGACTGATTGGCTTTGTACGAGTTCGGTCGGTGGATCGATCCTCGGGCCAATTGGTAGTGGTTGCAGAGCTCAGCAAGGCCTCAGAGTACAATTTAATCCGCATTGGCGACAAGTTGGTAAATTTTGATCTATCATCAAGCACCGAAGATTATAAGGGCAGTACAGAGTTACTTGTTCGTGAAGAGGCCCCAAACACCTCGGCCAGATTCAAACCCTTATTTACCCAAGGAATTTTAATCGGAGAAACAGCTCAAACTTTGCCACCAAATGAATTTCTTTTAACTTGGTATGGATTACTTCATTATGGCCTTTTTAATTGGATGAGTATCGGTACGCTCGCTCCTGCGGATTTTAGTAACTCCCCAAACCTGACTCTTAAAGTTAGATTTCTTGATTCAATTCGAAATACAGTGGCCACGGGATTTACCTTACGAAGAGTGCCGGAAGGGGAGCGCTATACGTTGAATTGGAATTTAATGTGGGATGCCTATTCGAATGAAAAATCAATCTCACACACATTTGCTACACTGGCTATTTACTCAATTGAGAAAGCGGAAGACACCACGGCCATTAAGTCAGGGGGAACGAGCACGCTTCAAACGGGTTATGAATATATCACGGATGGGTGGGGGCGTATTTTATACGGACCAAACTATAATTTCGAGACAAAATCCATAGGTGCTTATTTAGCTTACGCTAAAATATGGGATCGATTTAATCTGCAGACAACTCTTTATTCAACCAATATAAAAAATGTGAAGTGGAGTGTGCAAGACGGTTATATTTTGTATCTTGATGGTTACTGGCGTTTTTGAACTTGAGCGGGAGCTCGTTTTAAAACTTCTTCATAGTAATAGCCTTCGGAGAATTTCCTAAAGCTTTCAAACTTGGAACTTGACCCGATGATCTGCTGCATTTGTGTGACAGATTCCTTCTCCATATCGCGCATTTTTTTAACCTGCTGTTCGATATAGTCGGGATGAATGCTATCAGCTTCTTCTTTAAGCTTTGTGACCATGGCGGCTTCCAAGGAAACTAGCCTTACAATTGAATCCTCATCGACACGTAGTTTTGTATAAAGATAATCATGCAGATCGCGAATCCATTTATCTTGGAATTTTTGCTCTAATTTTAAATCCGCGTAACCACGAGTGTAAAGTAAGGAATCCGTATAATTGTCCCGCCATTCATCAGTTTTTGGCGGTTCAAAGCGCCGAGCCCTTTCAGTTTGCATCTCTTTGGAAAAGTTTTGGGCTGCGGAATCGATGTTATTCCGCTGTACGGATTCAATAATAAATTTTCGGCTTGTGGGAATAACGAACATGATAACAATTGCTATCGCGGAGGAAAAGCTAAGGACTTTAAAACGCTTCATAAAAACTAAAGATTTTTGTTCAATGACTTCGTGAGATTGCTTGTGGGTGTCGACATTCGTAAATTTATAGATGGCTTCATCCAACGAGGCTTTAACTTCTGTTTGGAGACGCTTATTTACGCTTGTCCAATCGTAAGAAGAAGGTAATTCAGATTTTAGCAGGGTGATGAGATGGGACTCAGTCAGTCTGAGGAACTCGCCAACGAGTTCGGCTCTATGGCGATTGAGGCTTTTATCACCTTCGGCGCGAATCTCTTTAAGTTTTTTAAGTTCGTCTAGTTTCAATTTATCAAGAGCCTCGTTTTCACGGGTCTTAAATACTTCTATCTCTCTTCGCGCGGCATCTTTAAATTCCTGAGCTTCTTTTTCAATTTGCTCTTTAAATCGTTGCGCGTCCTGTTTTACGCGGTCGCCTTCGATCACCGCTGTTTTTCTCTGTTCAAGCGTCTCAGACAACTGATGTTTAAATTGAGAAAGCTCAAGTGTAAGGCTTTCCTTTTTTACTTCAAGATCTGTTACAGCAGCTTTAAAGTTGTTAACCACTTCCGTTGTTTCTTCTAGCTCGCGTTTGGTCTCTAGTAGTGACGACTCAAACTGGTGACGCTCTTTATCCATCTGAAGTAAAGTTTCCTTAAGGACAGCAATTTCACTTTCAGATTTTAATTGGATGGATTGGGCCTGGCTGTAAGCCTCGGTCAGAATCTCTTGGGATTTTTGCTGAGCTGCTTTCAGTTCAATTTCGGCTTGCGTATAATACTGAGCCGAACGCTCTTGGGCTTCTTTTTTTGCGATATCAAATAATTCATTTGATTGATTTAAAACGATTATTTTTTGTCGATCGGCCGAAAGGACTATTTCTTCGGCACGGACCTTGGCATTTTCTTCGATTTGACGAGCTCGAGTGCGGGCATCTTCAGTTAAGGTTTCCATTTCCTTTTCCCAGTCTTTTCTAAGCTGTTGAATACCTTGTCGAGCTTGCTGAAGAAGGAGTGTGGCCTCTTGTTCTGTTATCGTATATTTTTCTTGGGAAGATTGTTCACCCTGCTGAATTATAAGATGCGCTTTTTCTTCAGCTTCCTTTACGACCAGCTCTGCCCTACGAAAGACGTCAGAGGTTGCTGCCATGGCTTCTTTTTCTGCAAGTAAAACAGTTTCCATCTGTTTTCTTTTTGCATCTTCTTGTATTGTCGAAGCAAGGTTGTTCGCAGCGGAAATGATTTGTTCTGCCTGAAAATTTGCTTGTGAAATTAAGCTATTAATTTTTACTTCTGTTGCACGCAGGCTTTGGTCAGTTTCTCCCTTAACGAGATGACTGATTCGGTCAGCTTCGGCATGAGCGGAATTTACGAGTGTTAGTAAACTTTCTTTTTGGTCAGGGTTCAAATCAGAGCTCGTGACGGCTTTCAAGTCGAATGCCTTTTCTAAAACATTAACGGTCACTTTAATTCGTTGGCTTCCTACCTGGATAATTTCGCCTTCAGCATAAGGGACTTTTGATTTAGCCAACATTTTCTTGCCATTGATAAATGTTCCGTTAGCAGATCCTAGGTCGTGGAGCCAAACTTTTCCTTGTTTGATTGATATTTCGACATGAGTCCGGCTCACTCCAGGATCTGGAATACCAATGTGAGCTTCGGTAGAACGGCCAATAATAAGAGGATTTTGGTCATAAACCCTCTCAATGGTTTGTTCCGGCTGCTCAATTTTAAGGAATAAGACTTTCTGAATCTTGGACATATTGTCTTAAGAAGCCTTTACTTTTCGAATCTCGTCAAGATTACGGCTTCGCGTTCCTTTGTTAATTTCTGAATTAAGAGATTCTTCAGCGAGGGCCTCAACAGGGTCACGGTGTTCGTCGAAATCTTTGCCTTCTTTGGGGAACTGGTTATTGTCGCTGCGGTACCAAATAAGATCCAAAGAATTTTCAAAGCGCTCAATCATTGAAACAAATACTTTTTCTGGTGAAAAAATAGTGTTGGTGAATGTCATAAGAACACTAAATAGAATGCCGATAATCGAGCTGTTCATCGCAAATGACACTTCGTAAAGAAATCCATCCATCACGGTTTTTGTCATTTCAATGTCCTGAACGTTCATGCCGCCTAATTTTGGAAGGCCACTCACGATACCCATAAAAGTTCCAAAGATTCCTCCAATAACAAACATGCCGGGAAGAATATTAAGGACATCATTGACTGATGAAAGTGGAATCACGCCAAAAACCCGATTAAAACATGGGTTTTGTTGAAACGTAGCTCGTGTGATATTGATTAATTTCGGATTGTTGTCATGCCATTTAAGAAACTTAAGTTGTTTAAGAATATCCCTGATAAGCCACGCACATCCTTGACGAATCACGAAGATGCGATCGCCTAAGCTATCGACATGATCTTTTTTACGGCGATGCATACGATCGCGGAGTTCGAAGGCTTCATAAAAAGTTCTCTCCAATAATTGTTTGGTGAGAGCGTAAAATGAAACATTGTTCACATTGCCGGGGCGCTCGCCTTCGATAAATCGGTTGACGCGTTTCTCAAACTCTTGTGCAAACCAATCGTGGCGGCGAACCGTATACCAGATCAAGAGACGGAAGACCCCGCCAATGAAAAAGGCTGCCAGCATAAGGGGCGTAAGAAACTCCACGGCGAGTGGGAGAACTCCGCTGCTCATTACTTTTGTTATTATTCCTGAAGACATATTGCACCTCTCATTTATTTTTGATCAACGTTAAATTTGATCAAAACACGCTGTGATTTTTTACAATCAAACTTTTTACAAAAATCTTTGGCATTGGCAGATGCTACATCTCGGCTGATCTTAGCAGCTTCAAAAAAGCTTTTTCCGGACACTTTTACAAGGGGACGGATCTCGCGCTGATGATTGAAATCCATTTTGTCTTGATTAAAGACGTATTGAAAAATAGATTTGGCGCGTTGGTAACTAAGATCCAAGTTGTACTCCACGGCTTTTTTGTCATCTGCACCCATGCTAGTGGGATCAATAAATCGACCCTGGTAAGTCGGGGATGCAAATCCTATGATTTCAATGGCGCTAATTTTTCCTGCGATTTTTTTATTTTCCATCAGAGATTTAGCATAAATCGGCAGTGCTTTCTGAAGAATCTTTGCCATCTCAGGTTTGATTTTGGCGTTGCCGCTGTCAAAATAATGATCGCCGAAATCAAGGGTCACATCGCCAGTTTCGCCGTCAATTTCTGCTTTAACTCCAGCTTTTGCAAAGCCTTGCATAATTTCTTTAGCCACATTCTTTTTGGCGTCGTTAAGAGCTCGGGCTTTTGCCAATTCGGCCTCGCTCCCAGCTAACTGGCCTTTAAGGCCACTGATCTTGTCGCCAAGTTCACGTTCTTTTTTTGCAATTCCAGCTCGGTAAGCGGCTTCTTTTGAAGCTCGATCAGCGGCACTTAATTTTTGGCGACCCATCTCGGCATCAAAGGCCGCTTTATCACGAGCTCTTTGACCTTCAAAGTCACCTCGAAGCTTTGCAGCTTGTTCAGCAAAGCCTTTTTCTGCGCCTGCCAATTTTCCTGCCAGCTCTTGTTTTTCAGTCGCCAATCTTTGTTTTTCAGCTTCGGCTTGGCCCAGAGAGCCTTGTGTGCTTGCCAGCTGAGTGCTGACCGCTTTTAACTGTTGCTCTGCTTGGGCTTGTTGAGTTTGCAAATCTTTAAGTCTTTTATTATGTTGCTCCCGCGCCTGAGAGATCTGAGTCTGATATTTCTTTTGCGATAGCTTTTGGTTTTTATAAGACCAGTTTAGTTCCTTCAGTTTTTTACTGAGAGTTTGGTTCATGTTTTCAATTTGCTCTTCACGTTCAGCAATTTGATTTTTCTTTTCCTCAACTGTGGATTCTAAAGATCCTATTTTTGAATCTTGATCCGTGATTTCTTGATCCTGTTCTTCAATAATTGTATTTCGTTTTTTAATCCTAGATTTTGCAATTGTATTTGAATTTAAAATATTTCGAATCATTTGCTGATACTTATTAAGAGCAAGTTCTTTTTTTGCGTTTTCTTGGGATTCTGTTTGAAGTTTTTCTTTTTCGTTTTTGGCTTGATCCTGTAGAAGATCTAACTTCGCCATAAGATCCTGATACTGCTTTGCCTCGTCTTGAGTGGCATCTGTTTCTAAATACTCTTTATTAAGACTATTGTAGACTTTTAATTGGTTCTTTAAATCTTCATTTTCAAGCGTGACCTTGCGAATTTGCAGTTGCTGCTGAATGCCATTCGTTCCCGTTCGCAAGCTAGCTGTGACATAGAGTAAAAGAAAGACGAAAGACAGACCCATAAATAAATCTGAGTACGAGGTCCACTGGCTATCGTGGTTTTGTTGGTCTTTATGTTTCTGATAATTAAAGCTCATTGCAACTCCCTAGAGTCATCTTCAAAAGAGCTATCGACAGGTTCGGCTAGAGTCTTTACGGACTTTGGTTTAAGTTTCTGAGATTTTTAAATAGTATTTACGAGCCTCACTGAGAGCACTTATGAGCTTTTTTTCTCCCATCTCTAGACTGTCCTTTGGTCGGCGCCGAGCGGTTCTTACCATTTTTAATCTTGATGAAAAAGTCATGTTTTTTAAGTTTGAAAATGTTCTATTGACTTTTTTTATGACAAAGACTGACATTCGTCGATGATACAAAAATATTTAATAGCCCTTAGTTTTTTATCGCTTGTTCATTGTGCTAGCTCAACGGAAGAGGGAGCTGTTGGCATTCGTCGCCGTCAGCTTTTAGCTTTTCCTGAAGACCAAGTTAATAGGTTGGCTGTGCAAAATTACGAGGAAGAAAAAGGAAAGGCAAAACAGAAAAATGCGCTTGATCAAAATCCACAACAGTTAAAAAAGCTTCAAGAAATTTCTAAAAAATTAATTTTGCAGACCACCGTTTTTCGAAAAGATGCAAAAGCCTGGGCGTGGGAAGTCCACACTATCAGTAGCCCTGAATTAAATGCTTACTGTATGCCTGGAGGAAAGATCATTTTTTACTCAGGCATTATCGATAAGCTAAAGTTGTCTGACGGAGAGATCGCAGCCATTATGGGGCACGAAATAGCGCATGCGCTTCGTGAACACGGACGTGAGCGAATGACCGAACAGTTTGCGCAGCAGGGCTTACTACAAATTGCAGTGATCTCTGGAAAGCTTGATCCCAAATATGCTCAGCTTGCAGGAGTTGCTTTTCTGGCAGCAATGACCCTGCCGAACAGTCGGAGAGATGAATCTGAGGCCGATGAAATTGGTCTAGAACTGATGGCTCGGGCAGGTTATGACCCGAAGGAAGCCGTCAATTTATGGAATAAAATGCAGTCCCAGGGCGGAGCCAAACCACCAACTTTCTTAAGCACCCATCCAGCCAGCGATCAACGCATAGCTAATATCGAAATTCTAATGCCGAAGGTTATGCCTCTTTATCAGAAGACCCGATAATAATTTTTTTTTAGATTCCGGCCAAAGATAATTGTCGCGCCACTTCGCCTAATGTTTGTGTGTCTAAAGCACTAAAAAATGGTGTGCGCTCTTTTTGATTTGAATCCAATAAATGGACTAAGTAACCAAGCAGGTCATCTGTCGTAATGATCCCTACGGCATCGTCATTATCGTCTGAAATCAAAAGTGAAGAGATCTTATGCTCCAGCATTTTGAATATAGCAGATCTTAACGGCGTATCCTGATCGATATAATAGATCGGAGAATTCATCACACGCTCGACAGGAATTTCTTCAAGGTTTTCGAGAAGTGTAAAATCTCGCTTGCTAATAATGCCCACGATCACGTCGAGCTCATCAACCACGGGCAGGTGCCGAATTCGGTTCTGTTTCATGATGTCAGCAGCTGCAGCGACCGGTGATCCGATCGGAACTGCAATGAGTGTCTTCGACATAATATCTTTGATTTGGGTTTCCACTTTAAAAAACCTCCCGAGAATGATTTGCCTTTATTTCTCTGCAAAAAGGGGAGGCTAACTCAAAAGCTATAAAACAGTGATCCTGGAGCCGTTGAACCATTTTGCCCCAGGGAGACCGGTGTTTTCGTGCGGTATTGTCCCGAGATAGAGAAGCCTAGTATTGTTTAATGGCTAAGTAATTCCTGAGCATGGGCAATACTAGTTTTAGTAATTTTCTCACCACTAATTAGGCGCGCAATTTCTTGCACACGTTCTTTGCTACTAAGTTCGGAAACGTCCATGCTCATAGCGCCTTTCTGAGGCGACTTATGAATGTAAAAGTGGACGTCGCCGGCCGCTGCCACTTGAGGAAGATGAGTGACAGTAATGACCTGTTGGCCTTTTGCGATTAATTTTAATTTTTTTCCAACTTTTTCAGCTGTGACGCCAGAAACTCCGGCATCCACCTCATCGAATAAATAGGTTCGAGGCCATTTAGAAGAACCCACAACACGCTTTAATGCTAAAAGAATTCTTGAGAGCTCACCCCCAGACGCCGTTTTACCAAGAGCACGGGCCGGGTCCTTGATTGACTGCTGAGTCATAAATTCGACATCGCTATCGCCTAGTGAATTTAACTGAAGCATTTTTTCAACGGCGATATGAAAAGTAACACCCTTCATATTTAAATCAGACAGCTCAGAGTTAACCTCTTTAGCCAAATCTTTAGAGAACTTGCTGCGCTTGTCGTGGAGTTCTTGGGCTTGCTTCTTTAATTCAAGCTGCAGTTGGATGGATTTCTTACGCAAATCCTCTAAACAAGAATCAGAACTTTGCAATTTGCCAATTTCGGTTTCCATTTCGAGCAGTGCCTTTAAAATATCGTCCATGCTGGGTCCATATTTTTTTTGCAATTTTCGGATGTCACTGAGGCGACCTTCAAGATCATCCAAACGACTTGGATCTTCCTCGAGGCTGGAAGTATGCCGGCGAATTTCAAAGAAAGTATCGTCCAAAATACTTTGCACTTGTTCTAGTTGCGAAAGTTTTTCTGACAAAACAGGATCCAAGTTTCCAATTTCTTGACCTTTGCGTAAAATGGATTTAATTCGCGCCAGGGCAGAGTCGTCCTCACTGATAAGTGCCATTTCAGCGGAGTCTACGAAAGACATAATGCGGGATGAGTTTTTAAGGCGCTTCACCTTTGATTCTAATTCAACATCTTCGCCAGGAGCTAAATCAAGCTTGCCGATTTCATCACGCTGAAACATTAAGTAATCTAAACGTTGAGCTGTGAATTTAGAATTTTCTTCAAGTTCACGGATCTCGGTTAAAGTGTTTTTAAAAGTTTCGTATTTCTCTGTGTAGTTAAATCTTTTTTCCAAAAGGCCAGCCGCTTGGTCTAGCATATCCATATGATAAGACTTGGACAGCAGATTTTTATTTTCATGTTGGCCAGTCATTTCAATCAATGGAGCTTGGTGACCAGTGACCTCAATCAGGGGAGCAACAATTTCTCGTAATACTCCGAGCGTATTTAAGTGGCCATTTAGATAAATTCTTGATTTGTCACCTTGGCTGATCACACGGCGAACGATTAAAATATCGTCCTCACATTCGATGCCAAATTCTTTTAATTTTTCACGTAGGTCTTTTCTCTTGGAAACATCAAAAGAACCCTCAATCGTCGCTTGCTCGGCGCCTGTTCGAATTGATTCAGCAGACGCTTTTCCGCCCATTAAAAGCCCAAGACTTTTCAGGAGTACAGATTTTCCGGCACCAGTTTCTCCGCTAAGAATATTAAGACCTTGTTTGAATTGGATTTGCACGTTTTCAATGATCGCGAAGTTATGCACTTTAATTTCGAGTAACACGATTCCCCCTGTTAGCTGCGGTCGCCAAATTTTAATTTTTCTCGTAGTAAATGATAGGGATTAAATCCCGGAGCTCGAACCACCCAATGATCATAGGTGCTTTTTTCAACGAGCACTTCATCAAGGGGGGTGATTTCCATCAGTTTTTGTCCATCCACAACAAAGTGCGCTTTCATCCCAGCACCTTGTAGTTTAAAAGATAATTTTCGATCGTCAGGAAAAATTAAAGGTCGGTTCGTTAAGGAATGGGGGGAGACTGAAGTCACCACCAAAGCCCGAACCTCAGGATCTAAGATGGGGCCACCAGCCGCCAAATTATAGGCTGTCGAGCCTGTCGGGCTTGCAACGATCAAACCGTCGGCTTTGACTTCACTAACCAAAAATTTATCACTGTAAATTGCGATATTAATAAGCTGAGAAAAAGATCCCCGCTCGAGCACGACATCATTCAGCGCGTGAGCTTCCTCTTTTAATTTACCGGCACGGTAAACTTTAGTGGCAATCATCCGTCGGGGACTTAAGATCAACCGACCTTGCATCGTTTTTTCAAGAACGTCACAAACTTCTTCCGCTCTGTAAACTGTCAAAAATCCGAGGGACCCCATATTAAAGCCAACGATCGGAACCCGTCGGCCCCTTAATAAGCGGACGGCCCTTAGATAGGTCCCATCACCGCCAAGGACCACCACCAGATGAACTTTATCCCATTGGCGAGAGGTCTTAATCAAAGTTGTCCCGGGAATTAACTTTTGATCAGGCGCTGTGAATGCTTGATAGCCCCGCTCTTTAAGCCACGCCGTTACTTTTTTACTAATGCTAACAGCCTGGGGAGTGTGAAGGCGGTAAACAATAGCGACATTTTTAATCGAGCTTAAAAGTTCGGGCTTTGACATTAAATCAGTCCATCCCTGCGAAGAAGCGCATTTGGATCAGGCTCGCGACCACGAAATTTTTTATAGAGATCCATCGGGTGTTCAGTGCCGCCGCGAGATAAAATATTCCGACGGAAACTTTCTGCCACCTCAGGATTAAACAAGCCTTTTTCTTTAAAAAACTCGAAGGCATCAGCATCTAAAACCTCGGCCCATTTATAAGAATAATAACCCGCTGAATAGCCACCTGCAAAAATGTGACTAAAACTGCAAGAAGAATTCGTGCCAGAGATTCGCTCCATCAGGCGAGTTTCGGAAGTTGCTAAGTCTTCAAAAGCGTCGACGTCTTTAATCTGGGAAGGATTCGTTGAGTGCCAAGTCATATCCATCATCGCAAAAGTGACTTGTCGTAACGAAGTCCACCCTGCTAAGTATTTTTGGGAGGCCTTCAGTTTGTCCATAAGGTCGTTAGGGATCGGCTCGCCCGTTTGGTAGTGGCGAGCAAAAATATCTAAACCCTCTTTTTCAGCAACCCAGTTTTCCATAATTTGCGAAGGCAGCTCAACGAAATCCCAATAGACGTTGGTGCCAGCGATACTGCGATAGGTGCAGGTCGAAAGCATGCCATGCAAGGCATGGCCAAATTCATGGAATAAAGTTTGCACTTCATTGTAGGAAAGAAGTGACGGTTTCGAAGGCGTCGGTTTCGTAAAGTTACAAACGATACTGACATGAGGCCGCTGTACGGCCCCATACATCATCCCCTGTTCCCGGAAAGTGGTCATCCAAGCGCCACCCTTTTTAGTTTCACGAGGAAAAAAATCAGTGTAAAAAAGGCCAATGTATTGATTTAATGTATCGCGAATTTCATAAACTTTAACTTCGGGGTGATAAGGTTGAACATTTTTGGTTTCTTGAAATGTAAGGCCATAGAGTCTGCGAGCGTGCTCAAAAACTCCTTCAATGACTTTTTCGAGCTGAAAATAGGGGCGAAGTTCTTCTTCATTGAAAGAATATTTTTTTTCTTTTAATTTTTCTGAAAAATATCCGAAATCCCATGGTTTAAAATCCATAACCGATTCAGAGTCGCGTCCAAACTTAACGACTTCATCTAAATCTTTTTGAGCCGCCTGTTTCGAAGCAGTTAATAATGTTTTTAAAAATTTATTCACGGTGTTTGTATCTTTGGCCATACGTTCGGCCAAAACATAATCGGCATGAGTTTTAAATCCTAAAATGTAGGCGCGGTCATGGCGAAGTTGAACGATTTTTTTAACATTATCCTGGTTATCGAACTCATCGCGAAATGCACGCGAGCTGTAAGCGCGCCACATTTTTTCGCGCACAGACCTCGTTTTTGCATAAGTCAAAAAGGGAATGAAGCTAGGCGCTTGCAAATTGAAAAGCCATTTTCCCACGTGCCCTTTAGCTTCGGCAGCGACCATGGCGGCTTCAACAGCGCCTTCAGGAAGACCGGCAAGGTCCGATTTTTTTTCAATGATCATTTCAAATTTATTGGTGGCTTTTAAAACATTCTCTGAAAACTGAGGTCCTAAAATAGAAAGCTCTTGATCAATGGCACGAATTCTTTCTTTGTTTTCTGGCGTGAGCATGGCGCCATTACGGACTAAATCATTATAGGTTTTTTCAAGAAGCCGATTTTGCTCAGGGGAAATTTTTTGGTTCGACCGGTTTTCGTAAACCGTTTGAACTTTTTTAAAAATAATAGGATCTAATGAAATATCAGAACCGAAACTTGAAAGAATGGGATAAAAGTCTTTAGCCAATGCTTGGAGTTCTGGAGTGGCGTGCGCAACTTCAAGGTTTGAGAAAATGCTTCGGATATTGTCGACTCGCTCAGAGCAGCATTCAATGGCAAGAATAGTATTATCAAAAGTAGGGTAGGCCGTGTTGGTTTTAATCAACTCGATATGCGCTTTTGCTTCTTGGATTGCGGCTTGAAGGGCGGGAATAAAGTCCGTCACCTTAATTTGGTCAAAAGGCACAGAATGATCTGGTGTTGTGAAGTTTTTCAGTAGGGAATTATCGGAGGTCATAGCTTCCACCTTGTTTCTAAGCGAGTTAAAGAACAATTATGAGTAACATAGAAGGGGGTAGGAAACAGCTGTTGCGCGCGGCTTTGCGACATTTTTCTGCGCTGTATAAATTCGCTTGATGAAAGTGGCTAAAATTGATCAAATCGAGGCTTGGGGAGGTTCTATGCATTCTGTTATTTTATTGGTGGCTTTAGGCGTATTTTTTCAGGCTCAAGGGGCCTTAAAACCACTTCCTGTGAAACCACAGAAAATTTTAATTGGTTCTGGTTCTATGGCCGGTGGAATTGCGGGCACGGGTTTTAGCCTGATGAATTTGAAAACAATGACTAACCTGCAAACCCGCTCAGAGCGTCTTATGTTTGATGTTGGAGATATTGACGGGCACCCGATGAAGGGACTGCCGGGCTACTTTAATGTGGAGTTAAAAAATAACGCTAAAAGGATTGTTGTGGATTTCTCGCAGATGCCGACCACTTTGATGGACTCTAAAGCTTTGTCGGAACGGTTGAAAAAATCAACTTATGTGCAAAGTGTGAAAATGCTATCTGATCCCTCAGATCATACTTTAAGTCTTATTATGGAACTCAAAAAACCGGTGAAGTTAAAAGTGTTTCAAGTTCCAGGGCAGAAAAGCACGAGTAAGTTAGTTTTGGATCTATTTTCTTAATGAGTCGAAGGCTCCTGCTCTTTATTTTATTTTTTTCGCCCCTCTTGCAAGCCCGAGTTTTTGATTTGAGTAAACAGAAATTTGGATCCTACCTTATCTTTTCAAGCTCCCAATCCAATCTGAAGGAAACTCCGTTTGCTGGACTGACTGTGGCGGATGATTTCAGTGACACTTATAAATTACCGGTCGGTGGTGAATTTGGATTAATGTACGAAGACAATAATGTTGGATTTCGGTTTGGATTTGAAATTATTAAGCCACCGCCAGTGGAAGGTTATGCCAAAAATAGCAGCTCTACGAAGTATTATTATAAGGATAATATTTCGGTTCTAGTGCCAAAGCTTGCCATGGAAATAAACTTTATTTCAAAACCCACTTATCGCTTTTTAGGGTATGGATTTTTTGGCCAAGCGAATTTAGTTGAAAGTACGGAGTATAGCGCGGTCGCCATTGCCCCCAGTAGCAGTCATACTGTCGATGCCAAAGCGGCTGCCAATATGAGTGGTGGTGGCGTGGCCTTTGAGTTTTGTGCTTTCGATACAACCACCTTAATTTTTGAAGTCGGATATCGGCAGCTAAAATTTACAAATTTAATTTATTCCAAAGATGTGACGACTTTTGCCGGAGCTGTGACGAGTGGAACATCTATAAAAAATTCCGATGGATCAGATCATCAAATTGATATGACCGGAGCCTATGCCGCTCTTGGATTTCGTATCTTTCTATTTTAAAATTTTTAAGAATAAAGAAATTCAATTTCTGAGCGATACTTTTCATCCAAAAGTTTTCGTTTTATTTTCAAAGACGGGGTTAATTCACCGGCTTCAACCGTAAATTCAGTGGGTAAAATTTTGAAGTTTTTGATGGATTCATAGCTTGCCAATTGAGAATTCACTTCCTGGAAGGTCTCTTTGATGACCTGCTGAACTTCGGGTTGGGCGGTCAGGTCGGTCCACTGATTGTAAGACCACGATTTTTCTTTGGCCCATCGTTCAAGATAGATTTTATCTAAGGTCACCAAGCAAACAATATATTTCTTTTGATCTCCATGAACTAGGGCGTGGGCTATGAGCGGGTTAGATTTTAGTAAGCCTTCAATTTTTTGAGGAGCAACATATTTTCCGCCAGCCGTCTTGATTAAATCTTTTTTACGGTCGGTAATTTGCAAGTCGCCATTCGATAAAATTTGACCAATATCACCGGTTGCAAACCATCCATCCTTTAAAGCAGCTTCCGTTGCGGCTGGATTTTTATAATATTCGATCATAACTTTTTTACTCTTCACTAGAAGCTCGCCGTCATCCGCAATTTTAAATTGAGCATCTCCAATCGGTCGACCGACAGAGCCAAATTTGTAATTGTAGGGAGTATTGACGGCGATGGCACCTGTTGTTTCAGAGAGTCCGTAGCCCTCCAAAATAAGGATGCCTGCCGCATGGAAAAATTGAGCAAGTTCAGAGCTGATCGGCGCTCCGCCGCTGATGGCAAAGCGTAAACGGCCACCAAATGTATTCGTGACTTTATTGAGAACCAATCTACGGGCAGCTTCATATTCAGCGAGCAAAGAAAGTGGAATTGCTTGGCGAGTTAGTTTCAGATAGCTGACTTTTTTTCCAATATCGAGAGCCCATTTGAAAATTGTTTTTTTTATCGGTTGAGTTTCCACTTGGGATAAAATCTGAGAGTAAACTTTTTCAAAAATTCGAGGAACGGCGACCATGATTGTGGGCTTGATCTCTGGAAGATTATAACGAAGCTTCTCTATGCTTTCGGCGTAAGCCATCGTGAAGCCTATAAAAATATGGCCCCAATGCTCGATCCGCCCTAAGACGTGGGCGAACGGAAGAAAAGTCAGAGTCGAATCCGCGGGTGTGACGCCGCAAGAAGGAAAGGCCTCTGAAACCTCGGAGTAAATTTGTTCATGGGTCAGTACGATACCTTTAGGTTGACCTGTTGTTCCTGAGCTATAAACGATGGTGGCCCAGTCTGCCTTGTTCGCTTTTCGACAATTGCTTTCGAACTTCTTTTTATTTTTGTCCAAATGAATTTCGCCTTCAGTCAAAAGTCGGCTCCAAAGCTGGATCGATTGATCTTCGGGGCGGTCTGTTTCAAAACAAATAACCGTCTTCACTTGGGGGCAGCGGTCACGAATTTTTCGCCATATAGACAAGGACGATTTATTTTCGCAAATGAAAATTTGGGCTTCGCAATTATTTAAGATAAATTCAACTTCTTCAGCCGTGCTATTAGGATAGATGGGAACAACAATGCCTTGTGCTGCCATCACAGCCATGTCACAAACGGCCCAGTCCCAGCGAGTATTTGACATGATAGCAACTTTATCTTGAGCCTTTACTCCGAGCTCTATAAAAGTCGAAGTCGCCTTTAAGATTTGATCATAATATTCTTGCCACGAAAAACTTTTCCACGCGCCTCGTTCTTTAATTCGAACTGCAACATGATGGGATGGACGTTTTGGCATATCAAGAAGAGTTTGGAGAATTGTGTTCGACATTTTTACCTTTGAAGCGTGCGATCATCCCGCCGAAGGATGAGCTCAATCGTTTTTTTCTGATTGTTTTGGATGGTCACGCTTTGTTCTGCGAAAGTGTCAGAGAAGGGGTTCCGAGCCCGTACAATCACAGGAATACCAGCAGGAATGGGGTAGTTGGTAATCGGAGGTTTTTCACCCAAACGCTGACCATTGATTTCAATCAGAGGATTATCTCCCCCTGCAACAACATTAATAGTTAGATAGCCAGCTCGAGGCAATGGAAGCATTGTTGCGTTGAAAGTGAGCGCATCACGATCGGCAATCATATCTCGCTCGTAGGGTAAATATCGATCTTTTACGAGAGTGATGTGGAATGGCTTTTTTCCTTCGACACGAAATTGCCCTGGAGTAAAGCCCTGGCTTTTTCCACCAACAAAGATCTCGGCACCGATAGGATTTGAGTGGATAGTGACAAAGTACTCAGCCTTACTGGCAGTTTCTAGGTCGCCTGATTGAGCTTCTGTAGAAGCTTGTTGCGCCGTCGCCTTTTTTACTTTTTCAAGCCAATATCCTGCATGAAAATAGTGTCCCGGAATAGACCGGTAAACGTAAAAAGTTGAGGTGCATATTAAAATAATGGCAAGAGCTCGAAAAATAGCCGGCAAAATAGGACTGATCTTCTTAAGGATAAATTTTTTCTTGCCACGCTGGCCAGCTGCCCTGAGCTGTTTTGTTTTTGTTCCAGCATGTATTCCGGTCTCAGTTCCTAGCCTAATCATAGCTGAATTTTTGCGAACACCATTAGTTCGCAAATCTGTCAGTGTGACCTTAGTTTCCGCTTTCAAGTCGAAAGAATCAGGTGGATTGAACTCTTCAAGCCCTTCCATATATTCTTGCTGAGGCGTGCCCGTTTCAGTACTGGAAGTTCTTGTAATATTGGTCGTCTCTTCAGGCTTTATTTTTGAAAACTCAATCAGTTTTCTTTTTTGCTCTTGATAGGCTGTCGCAAAAGTATTTTTGATAAACACGCTAAAATCATTGGGAGTAAATTCAGGGTACTGAGTATTTAAAAAACGATTTAGGTCTCGGTGCATGGCTGCTGACGTCTGGTAACGTAAATTTTTGTCTTTTTGTAATGCTTTATTAACAATTCGCTCTAGCTCTGGGGGGATCGATGGGTTAATTTTGCGAATTGACGGAATTTGACAGTCACGAATTTTTCTTAAAATAGCAGCTTCACTGCTGGCCGTAAAAAGACGGTCATTAGCAAGCAGTTCCCAAACAACGATTCCCAGCGAAAATATATCTGTTCGCAGATCGACAGCCTGGCCTTCGGCTTGTTCGGGACTCATGTAGCCAAATTTTCCTTTAAGAGTGCCCGCTTTTGTCACTTCAAGTTGAGTTTCAGCCTTGGCAATACCAAAATCAATAATTTTAACTTCGCCATCAAAGCTGAGCATAATATTTTGAGGACTCATGTCCCTATGGGTGATATTGAGGGGGCGCCCCGTGGATCCGTCGATGCAACGATGGGCATGATCAAGTCCTGCCGCGACTTCTTTAATCATGTAAACAACTTGTTCGATTGTGAAAGAAACACTGACTCGCTTTAATTCATTAATAATTTGTCGAAGATTTTTTCCTTCAACATGTTCCATCACCAAAAAGAATTGTTTTTTCTCGATTCCAAAGTCGAAAATTGAAACCACATTGCTATGATTTAAATTCACAGCGATTTTAGCCTCTTCCTTAAACATATCAATGAATTCGCGATTTTCAGAAAATTGGGGAAGGATGCGTTTAATGGCTAAGATTTTATTAACGCCATTGGCACCCGTTGATTTCGCTAAATACACTTCGGCCATACCACCCGTGGCTAGCTTTTCTAAAAGAATGTATTTACCAAACTGCTCAACCTGAGGCATTAAAGCTGTTTCCTCTTGATTAGTTTATCGGTTGAGTGGGAACCTTACTTAACTGATTGAGAACATTGTAAAAGAAGAATAAATCATTATGAAGTGGATAGGACTGACCGGTGGTCTTGGAACCGGAAAAAGCACTGTAGCTAAAATATTGCGAGAGCACGGTTGTGTCGTTTTGGACGCCGATCAGTTGGCGACTGAGGTGATCGGTGCTGGAACTGCTGGACTAAAGTCAGTGATTCAGCGCTTTGGAAATAAATTTTTATTAGAAAACGGTTTGTTAGACCGCAAAAAAATGTCACAGGAAGTTTTTGAAAACCCGTCGGCTCTGTTGGACCTTGAGAATATTATTCATCCTTTAGTCAAGGTCGAGGTTGAACACCAGAAACAAATAGAAAAAATGAAGGGAACAGAGCTTCTTTTTTACGACGTGCCGTTATTATTTGAAAAAAACATTTCTGGTTTTGATGCTGTCATTGTAGTAAGTGCTTCCTTAGAAAATCAGAAAATAAGAATTCGGCAGCGCAACCAATGGACCGATAAAGAAATTAATAATCGATTGAATAGCCAATTGCCATTGAGTCAAAAAATTCAAAAGGCAAATCATGTTATTTACAATGATGGCGACATTGAAAATCTAAAGGCAGAAATCATAAGCCTTCTGCCTCGATTGAAAAATTAAATTTAAATTTTAAAAACTATAGATTAAAATTAAAACCAATTTGTAAGTAGGTGACAAAGCCGCTGGGTCCGCCGCCGGCGCCAATTTCGCCGACAATTCGGCGGTGGAATTCAAAAATATCAGGAAACCCAAAACTTGCCATTAATTTCATGTGCCTAATATTTAGCAAGCCGCTAAAGCCTTCACCGGAATCAATATAGTTTTGAAAAGCGAGTCGATAGTACGAATTAAAATGTTCGTCGGGCAGAATGTGCCAGCGATACCCCGCCGAAGCTCCGACAAGTCCCTCGGTGTGAGCATCCAGGGTATAGTCCCAAGATTTTTCAAAACTTTCATAGGGAATATAACGAACTCCAAAGTACTGACTGGCCTTTTTTTCTAAAGTTGTCAGAATATTTCCACCTACTGAGCCAATATGAAAGTTTAAATCTTTCAGTCCTCGCGGAGTCATTGCACTTGGATTTATGATCGATTCAAGATCACTGGGCTCTAGTAAATTTGGATAAGTCGGTCGAGTTGGTTCTATCTTCGTGGGTCCTGGGTCTTCGTCAAAATCATTCTGTTGTGAGCCTGAGGGGCGAGATTTAACCCCTCCTTTGTGAGGAGCGGCAAACGCTTGACCAGTCATCAGGACAAAAGTCAAAAAAATGGAAAACAGAGAAAGACGCATTCAAGATTCCTCAATAAAAGATTACAATTTTTATATAGAAATTGGGAGGCCTTTCATGATCCGCGGGAGCAAAAATAGACTCCTACTAGCCCTTTTTGCCTTAATGGCGGGCACTGTTGCGTGGGCTGATGAGAGCGGCGTTAGCAATACTATCCATCATCAATACGTATCTCCTCGGGCTTTAGGTATGGGAGATGCATTTGTTGCCGTGGCCAATGATTACAACGCCTTATTTTACAACCCAGCGGGTTTGGCTCGGCGTGAAGATGGCGAATTGAATTTGTTTTTTGATGTTGCAGGCTCGGGAAGTTTTGCAACGGCCGGCAAAGATTTTAAAGATGCCGCGGCAACAACGGGAACGGACACTGAAAAGTTAACGGCTCAAGTGGCTGCGATCGAAAAATATTACGGAAAAACCTTTAGTCTTCGAACTTCGCCGTTGAATGGCGTTTTAGTGCGACCAGGATGGGGCGTCGCTTTCATACCTTTCGACTTAAGCATCGAGATGACAATGCATCAAAATGTCGGCCCTGCGATTAATCTTTCGGTCTATGGCGATTCTACTTTTGCTTTGGGCTACGGATCAGATTTTCGTGGGATGTCTTCAGGGCGGATGTCATGGGGTGTGACAGGTAAATTAGTCAACCGAGGATATTTTAGTAAAACTGTAACCGCCTTAGAGCTAGCAGCTAATCCAAATCTTGTGTCCGCTCAGGATTTAAGAGAAGGCTACACAGTTGACGCAGATTTAGGATGGCTTTTTACACCAAGCTTGCCAGCCGATGGAATTTTTTCTTATTTAAGATTAGCAAGACCAACATTTGGAGCTGTCGTCAGAAATGTTGGCGAGTCGGGATTTAAAAATTCTTTTAAATTAATTAATAAACTTCAAACTGAGGCGCCAGAAAAACTTTATCGCGTTTTAGATGTAGGAACAAAGTGGGAATACCCATCGGCTTGGATTTTCGGTGGGCGTGGCGTTCTTGATATTCGAGATATCAATCACCCTTACTGGAACTGGCGGAAGGGCAGCCATTTGGGTTTTGAGTTTGATTGGGCTGTCAGCAGTTGGTGGAAAGGGAATTACCGAGTGGGATTAAGCCAGGGCTACGTCACAGCGGGAATTTCAGCGCTGTTTACGATATTTAATTTAGATGTAGCAACTTATTCAGAAGATGTCGGAACCTTTTCTCAGCCGGTAGAAAATCGCATGTACATGGTTCGTTTAAATCTTAATTTTTAAAGTATTTTATCCTACAAAAACTAAGGTAAACCCAAGGCTTGAAAAAATTTAACAGCAATCCTTCGTGGATCGGCTGTGATTCCTCCGGCCTGACTGATTGAGTTACTGATCGTCACACACAGGCTGCTGCTGGCAGCAGAGCCAGTACAGCTGAGACTGCTGGTCGCAATAATCACTGCCCCAATACTTCTTTGAAGTGAAATTGTAGCCGCATCTACTGAGGTCGCATTCGTTAGTTCTACAGCAGACAGGGGTTGAGCTATCACGAAATTTGTCGCACAGTTTGGAAAATCGTAGCCAGTGACGGCAGGAGTATCAGCGCAGGAGGGGTCACTTTTCGAATTCATAAATTTATACAGCGACATTGCCATAAATCCAAAGGAAGCAAGAAGTGTTGAGCCTTTGCCTTCGCCCCTCAGACAGTAATCAAAAGCCGTTGAAGAGTTGGCGGTATCTGTTGCAATATTTGCCGCTGAAGTAAAAGTGATTAGCTGCATGAAGTTTGTAGTGCCACCGGAGCCACCATTTAATTGAGCCATCGCAGAAATTATTTTATTGGGATTCAAAAATCCTTCCTTCATAAAACTTCCCGCGCAACGTAAGCCGTAGGCCGATGAAGTTTCAACGCCGTCGACTTTAGAAACGCATTCAGTCACTTCAGCAGGAGTAGAGTTTGAGCCTAATCGATCCAGGCAAAGCTGTGCATTGCCGACTTTATCTGAATCTTTTTCCTTGCCACAGGCAACAAGGCCAAGAGCTAGCAAAATAATGAAGAAATTTTTCATAGAAACTCCTGGCGTTAATTAAGCGCCTCTTATAGTTAATCGGAAAAAAATGAAAATTCTATGCGGGACTTTTATCCTTGAAGAATCAAGATTAGATCAAGGGCTAGAAAGTTTTGATATGTCTCAACTTGAGAACGGTTTCCTCCGATATAAATAAGAGGTTAAAGACGACCCAAAAAGACTCAGGAAGAGTGATGAGAAAATTGAAAAAGCTAAAAAGCATTCTATTTTTTTCAATCCTTCAATTAGGATCTGTCACGGTATTGGCTCAAGAGAAAATTGATTTTTATCGAGGAATTCGCTATTTGGGAATGGGTGGTTCCTCGATTGCTGTCGCCAACGATGAAACGGCATTGATTGTGAATCCAGCAGCGCTGGGTCGCCTGCGTGATTTTTATGGAACTATCATTGATCCCGAATTGGAAGCAAACAAGGGAGCTTCTGATATTTATTCTACGAAAGCATTTACGCAGCCTTTTAGATTATCTGAAGTGGTCCCCGCCGTCGTCCTTTCGCCACAAACCTTTTTTCACACTCGCGGCCATGTGATGCCGTCGTTTGTTGCAAAAAATTTCGGCATCGCGCTTCTGGCTAATTACATGTTAAATGCCGAATCGAACGCAGCGGGAACAGCAGTAAATACATTTTATCGAGACGATTTATCTTTGCTTCTTGGCTACAATTTAAGGTTGTTCGAGGGTCGCATAAAAATTGGTTTTACAGGGAAAGCTATCAGCAGAATTGAAGTCAACCAGGCGGCCCTGGATCCACTGACTAATCTTGAAATTGCGCCCCTTGCTGCCGCAGGAACAGCCGCTGAAGGACTTGCTATTGGCGCCGATGCATCGATTATTTTAGCGGGTCCATGGACCTACATTCCAACGATCACAGCCGTGATCCGGGATGTGGGCGGAACAGCTTTTGATAAATCGTACAATAACCGCTTAAGCACGTCCATCGTTCGACCCGCATCCCAAGCGCAGGATATAGATTTGGGTGTCGCTATTTTTCCAATTCATACAAATTCAATCCGATCCGCATGGAGTTTTGAATACAGAGGTTTGACTTCGGGAGCGACGGAGCCAGACAAAGCTAAGCTAATCCATACCGGCGTAGAGTTTAATTTTAATGATATCTTTTTTGTGAGAGCGGGAATGAATCAACGTTACTGGACAGCAGGTCTTGAGTTGGCCTCCGAAAAATTTCAATTGCAGTTTGCGACTTACGGAGAAGAGATTGGTAGTTCAAGTACGATCTTGAGGGAGGATCGAAGATATGTTACAAAATTTTCATTTCGATTCTAAGTATTTTTCAATTTTTTTTAAATGCACAGTCGTGTTTCTATTAGTTACGGTGCTATCTTGCAGTGGAAATATCTACACAGATATGTCGAATAAAACAACTGAGGAAGCGCTGCTGGAAAATGCCCTGAAGGCCATCAACAGCGGAGATTACGATGGAGCTATTGGTTATATCGGACAGATCACTTCAGCTTTTAGGCATGATGCTAGTGTCAGTAAAGCGGCGGCAGCGGCCTACGCTGGAAAATGTGGTCTTAATTTTTTTAATATGGTCACAACGATTACAAGTGTGACGGCGGCGACACCCTTACTTCTTTTTATGAATGCTTTCACGACCGTGACGGTTTCCCCGAGCTCTTGTGATTCGTCCCAGGCAGAAATTGAATTTAAATATGGAGCGACGTCAGCCTTGCGTCCGGCGGATATAAATTTGTTTCTAGCAATTCTTGGAATTGCAAAAATGGGAACTTATTTGCGATCAATTGCTGACCCATTGCAGACGGGGACTGTGAATGCATCATTTGTTGATGCTTGTGCTGCAGGAACAATCACTGATCTTCAGACAAAAGAAGTAGGAACAGGGCTGGGGTTAGTTCTAGACAATATTGCCTCTTTGACGGCGGCAGTCGCAGGTAATTCCGCCATCACATCCCTTGCCGCTTTACAAGCAGCCTGCGGCGCCGCTTGTGTCATTACAGATGTTAACAGTGCGAATTGGACAGCCGCGAATATCAAGGTCATTCGATCCGCTATTAAATCAAATTCATTTGGAATTCAAAACTGCGCCAACAACCCTTTTGTCACGTGTTGTCCGTGAGGCTATGAAAAAAAATATTATTTTTCTTTTAGTACTAACTTTTGTTTTTAGCGCCCATGCGGCCGAGCTGTTTGAATATAATATTCCCACTCGAGCCCGTGGAATGGGTGGAGTCTATTCGCCTTTTCCAAGTGAAACAGATGCCATCTTTGTTAATCCTGCTGCCCTGAGCGAAGTTAAAAGAATTGATTGGGATATTGCGAATGTGCAAGCGGGCTTTAATGGATTGCAAAACTACACAGCCTTTTCTGGAGTCAGCAGCGGTGGAACAAGTGCTTATTCGGCACTTTATGGAAAAAGTCTGTGGGTAGGTGGCAATGGTCGGACATCCATTGCCTTTCCACATTTTGCGATTGCTGCCTTTAACGATATCAAAGTATTTGGTGCACTTAATAAACCCCCCTTTCCTGATTTTAATATTGGCTACTTCAACGATTCGGGTTTTCAGATCGGGGTTGGATTTGAGTTTGATTCTGTTTATTCCTGGGGTGCTAGCATTAAAAGAATCCAAAGATCTGGTGGCGAAGGTGCCCTGGGTTTAAGTACAATAGCTGCTGCCACAGGAACCACACTTCAAAGTCAGTTTCAAAATGCGGGCTCAGGATACAGCTCAGATCTGGCTTTAATGGCAAAACTCCCAGGTGATTTTTCGCCCCGCGTGGTCGCAATGTGGAAAGATCCAGGGTCTGTGGCCTTTACAAAAACAAGCGGAACAGACAATCCTCCACGATTAAAAGATAATTTTATTTTAGGGGTGGGAAGTCTTTTAGATCTGCCAGGGCTTGATTGGCGCTTCGGAGCCGAGGCACGTCATATCAACGAGACTGGCATTCAGCTAGGAAAGAAACTGCATTTTGGGACTGAGGTTTCGCTGCCCTTGATCGATGTTCGTGCCGGGCTAAGTCAAGGGTACCAATCTTTCGGGGCTGGGATTAATCTTTGGTTCATAAAGGTAGACGCTGCTTACTATACTGTTGAAACAGGGGATTACCCTGGGCAAACTCCTGATCTGAGAACCGAAATAAGTTTTTCAATTAATATTTCAGTGGATGCGGACTTTAAATCAACAGGCAAAGATGGTAGGAAGCGACAACTAAAACAACGTCGTTAATATGCTTGAAATCATTAAAGTTCAGAAGCGCTCAGACATCCTCCAGCAGTTTTCGCAGTTCGATGCAAAAATCCAGAGCTGGCTGGTTTCAGACCTTCGAACGAAATTAGAAATTCAGAATCGCTTGCTCGAAAAAGATAAATTTTTCATTGATAAATCTATTTTGCGTGCGACAGATCTTTGGCGAATCCTTTTTCGCCGGCAGTTTCCAAAAAAGAAAATTATAGAGCGCAGTTGGGCCCGGGTTATTTTATCAAACTTTTTGGAAAAAAACATTGGCGATTTAAATCTTCATCAGGCGTCTTCATCGACTGTTCTAGAAATGATTGAATTTTTTCTTCCCTTGTTATCTCACCCAGAGGGTCATGAAAAATTTCAAGAATGGCTCGAACTTCATCTTGAAATTAAAGATCGTTGGGCTGAATGGTATTTGCTGACTAAGCTTTGTTTTCAATATTTGTACTTTGAAAAAGATCTGGTTTTGTCGACTTGGTTTTCACCCTTGTTGATTCAGCAAGGCGTGCTTCCGGATTCGATTCTTTCGCATTGGACGCGCCCCCTTTGGGTGGACTTGGGTGGACAAATTTTATGGTCTGAAGCCGAGTTATTGCGGCTTCTTGGCCAACATATCGAGATTAAGATTTTTGTCGTTGGCGGCGAATGGCAAAAAGATTTCGCTTATAAAATGCGACCCTACGAGCATTTAGAATCCCATGCGGGCAAGGTGTCTGAGTTGGCTCAAGCAGTGAGACCCAATGAAAAAATCACACGGGTTCAGAAGTTTTCGGGCGAACTTGCAGAAATCAGGCAAACCGTCGGACAACTAAGGGAGTGGTTGGATGCAGGTATTCAACCTTCAGAAATTGGAATTTTTGCCCCAGATATTGAAAAATATTGGCCCGTCTTAAAAAGTTTTTTTGAGCAAGAGGGCATTCCCGCCAACAAAGAATCGACGGCTAAGCTGTCTTCGTTTCCCAGCATTCAAGAGTGGCTGGCGGGGATACGATTAAAGTTTAAGGAAATTCGCACGTCAGATTTAGAAGTTCATTTCTTTCAGCAGGAGGAACGAAAGCTCAATTACGAGGAGTTTAAATCACTTTTTGCAAATATCCTAAATTCTGAAGATTTAAAAAAGCATTTTCAAATAGAATCCCTTTATTTGGCACCTTTAAAAATATCATTCACTCCAAATCGAGATGAATGGGTCGTTTTTATTGCAAGACTGTGGAGCAAGGACCGAGATCCAAAAACTTTGGCGATCATTTTAAAGGAAATGTATGCCAATGCCTCGATGGGAACAGTCCTGCCCATTTCTGATTGGTTAGATCACTTGGAAAGTTTAGTAACACGTTTGGAAATTCCAGTTGAAAGCGCCAATCTGGACGGCGTGCATTTAGCTAGTTTGATGGCGGCCCCCTCCTTCTGGTTGCGAAAGCGAATTTTTTTAGGCCTTTCAGAAGATTCACTCAAACAAAGTAGCAGTCAGTTTTTGTCCCGCTTTGAAGTTGAAAAGCTATTTTCTGATTTAGGATTTTTTTTAGAAAACCATGAGATAAGCTCCAAAGAATTTGAACTTCGAATGCTGGCTGACACTGACTCCGAAGAAGATATTTTTTCTTTTGGAGTTGTGACCCTAAGCGGGGAGTTGCAAGCGCCCTCTGGTGCTTGGCTTCAGTGGGATGTCAAAAAAACCGAAGTTGAAGTGCCTCTAAAAACTCGGTGGGATGAAATCCAAAATTCAACACCTGAAAAGATTTTAGAGCGCCTTAGATCTTTCAGCCCAGAGCAAGCGGATAGGTCGATTCTTCGAATTCAAATGGATCAATCCCCTGAAAAATTTAAAAACTTTGTGGGTCTTGAAAAACCAAGCTTGTCCGCCAGTCGTGTCGAAATATTTCTAGACTGTCCATTTAAGTTTGCAGCACAAGCGTTGCTTGAATTAAAAGATTTGCCTGAGGTGGATCTTCATTTGGACCCACGAAGTTATGGAAATCTAGTTCACAATCTTTTCGAACAACTGACGGCTGAGCCCCAGCGATGGGATTATTCAGCAAGTGAAATTGGAATAATCCTTCAAGAAATTTATGAAAATAATTTTACAAAAGTTTTTCATCCTTTCCTTTGGCCCGCCTACAAAAACCGTTTGATTGCAACCGCTGAGCGATTCTTGGAATTTGAAAAAAATTGGCGCCTGCGTTTTCCTAAAACTATCATTGTTGAAAGGGAAAAAAAATGGATCTACGAGATTTGGAATGAGGCCGGCGGACTAAAGGTTCAAAAAGTGGATCGAAAACCCAAGCTTAGGTCAAATGAAAGGTTTTTACTCAGTGGAAAAATAGATCGCATTGACAGCGATGGGTCAGGAAAATTAGTTGTCCTAGATTATAAGTCAGGATCTTCTTCTGCCGAAAACTTTTCAAATTGGCAGGAAAAAAATAAGCTACAATTATTATTTTATATTTGGGCTTTAGAAAATGATCTTATGGATCAGAATGAAGTTGTGGGCGCTTTTTATTTTGTTTTTAAAACGATGGAGCGGCACAGGGGTTTAGGATTACGCGAAAGTGGAATAGATCTTTTTCCTGTCGAGGGCAGATCTGGGGCTTTGACCGATTTAGCCCAAAAGAAAGAACTCATTGCAGAATTAGAGAAGATTTTAATTGAAGTGATGAGTCAGATTGATAACGGGATGTTTCCGCCTCGCCCCAGAGACGAAGATATTTGTACTACTTGCCATTGGAAGAGACTATGTCGCGCACCTCATCTGAATTAAAGCCCTTTCAGCTTAAGAATTCGATTCTTCGAGCCGGCGCCGGTGCAGGTAAAACAACGACCTTGATCAAATTGTTTCAAGAGACAGCTTTGGCGTTTAGAAAAGTGCATCGCCGTTTTCCAAAAATGGTATTAACGACATTTACCAGGAAAGCCACTCAAGAGATTCGCGAACGGCTATTGGCAGATGCATTGAAGAACGACTCACCAGATCTTTTTAGATACATTAACTCCCGGTCAAAAGTTCATATCTCTACGATTCATGGTGTTTTAAGTCTTTATCTTACGCAGTACGGTAAGGATTTGGGTTTAGCACCCGAGTTTAAGCTGATCGATGGACCGGAAGTCCACTTTCGGGAGAAAAGAATACTGCGAAATTTGCTTCTTGAAAACTCAGAGTGGTTAGACCTTGTTGAAACTTTCGATATTAAAACTTTGCTTGCGATGTTGAATCAATATTATCAGCATCATTTTTTTCATCAGGCCTTAGCACCGGTGAGCCTAGAAGAGCTGCAACAGTTGGCTGATGAAATTATTTTAGACCTCAGGCGCAAGGGATTTGAATTTTACACACAAATATCAGCCCACCAATTATCTGAAGGGTGGCAGAACTATTTAGAAAAATTTAGAAGCTTTAAAAGCGCTGATCCAGTTTCGGTTGATGATTTTAAAGAAATTATTGAAAGCTTAGGAAGAAAGCCTCCCTTTAGCTCGAAGAAGCCTCCCTTTGATGAAAATTTGCATGAGCAATTTGATAGCTATATAAAGGAGAGTAAAGCGTGGATTCAGCAAGAAGGATTACAAACTTCATTTGGCCTGCGCCACGAGAAACTCAGTCAAAAATTTGATACTTTAGCTAAATCTTTTTGTGCAAAAAATTTGCAAGAGCGTTTATCGACATCGTTATTGTCCATGTCGGATTTGGAAGGTTTATCTTTGCGTCTGATTCGAAAATTTCCATGGACTGCTGAAAAGTTTGCGGCCCAGTGGGATTACTGGATGATTGACGAATATCAGGACACAAGTCCCTTGCAAGTTGAGCTTCTGAAACACTTGGTAGGAAAATCGCCGCACTTTGTGGTGGGTGATCCACAACAAAGTATTTATCTTTTTCGTGGAGCTAGGGCTGATGTGTTTCACGCCAAGGTGGATGAAGTCAGACGAAATAATGGCGATATTCAAACAGCCCTTATTAACTATCGATCCCGTGCCCCTGTGCTTGAATTCATTAACGAATACTTTAATAGAAAAAAAGCCTTCGCACCCATGGTTCCTTATCGGATTGAAGGGCAAGATCAAGCTTGCTGTGACATAATTATTGTTCAGAAAAATGAAGAAAAAAAAGAGGACGAGCTAAAAGCGATTTTGTCTTTGGTTGAAGAAAAAATAAAATCGGGAGCCAAGCCGCAGGAAATCTGCATTTTATCGCGAACCAATCGAGTTTTACAAAATGTGGCACTTTTGGCGTTGACCTATAAAATTCCTGTTCAGCTTCACAGCGCAGGAGGATTTTCTAGGCGCAGAGAAGTTTTGGATTTTATAGCAGGACTTAAGTTTTTAGCAAATCCCCATGATGATTTAAATCTGCTTTGCCTTTTGCGAAGTCCCTGGTTTCAAGTACCTGATCCAAATTTGGTGCAAATCACGCATGGTTGGAAGGCGAAAGGATCTTTATGGGACTTTTGGAAACTTGGAAAAATATCTGATGAAAGAAATATTTTAGAATCATTGCAAATGTACAGAAAACTTTCTGATATTGTCGGGCTTTCCGAAACCATGAAAAGAATGCTGACTGAGCGTGGGCTGATTGATACATCTTCATATGTCGATCCCACAGGGCGAAGGGAAGCTAATTTGTGGAAAATTTTAACGGACTTTAAGTTCGCCGAAGCGATTCCAGGATTTAATGCCTTACAGTTTATTGATAATTTACAGGCCAGCGTGGATGGACAAGAGGAGCGTGATGCAACGCCAGTGATCGAGCCCGATCGGGTAAATTTGATGACGATTCATGCTTCGAAAGGATTGCAATTCAAACATGTGATTATTGCGGGCATGGGCAGTGATCAAAAGAAGCATCAAGGGGATTGGTGGATGGTGGATGAAGTGACAGGGCAGTGGACACTGGCCTTGCGAACAAATGATCAGAAGAAAACTTCAAGTCTTCGAGGACTTCAGCTCATTCGTGAACGGCAGGAAAAAGAAGCTGAAGAGGCCGATCGCATGCTTTATGTCGCGATGACTCGAGCGCAAGATTCGCTATCTTTTGTTTGGACGACAAACCCAAGGCGAGGAAGCTGGGCCAGTCAATTTCCATTCGCGCAATCAGAAGGCCTGCATCAAATTTCAAGTTTAAACAGCGCAGGATTTATTTATCGCGTACGAAGCGAAGTGTCCGAGCCTGCGTTTCTTACAGATTTTATAAATGAAAAAGGCTCTTATCGAAGGCTATTTCAAGAGGTCCCTCGATTGAGTCAGGATTTTAGTTTAAAGTCCCAAGGTTCAGCAGAGGGAGTGAGGCTGGTTATCGAAAGCAGTCGAAGACATAGCAATCTTTTGCAGTTTTTTGAAGCCCTTCGATATCAGCCTGATCTTTGGAATGAACTTGATCCCGTTTATGCTGAACCTTTAAGTTTTCTGAAGAACCTTAAAGAAATTCCCTTCGAAAGAATAGTTAGCCAAGGCGAGGCGAACTGGAATTACGTGGTCGAAGCTAAAAATCAAAGAGTACAAGGTCAAGTGGACTTATGGGCCCGTGATGAAAATCAGGTTTGGCTTATTGATTATAAAGTGGGCGTATTAAAAGAAGCAAAGAATACATTGGCTCGCTTAGAGTCAGCAGCTTGGGCCATGAAAGAAATGGGTTTGATCAAAGATTCTGACCAGGTTCACTTATGGGCTTTATACATCTCTGAAAAGGAAAGCCGATCGAAGACCCTTAGCGCAGCACACTTATATGAACCCTTGAATCTGACGATATGAAATGCGATTCTTAGATCGTGAATTCTAAAAAAGACTTTATCATTTACACTGACGGTGCTTGTTCTGGAAATCCTGGCCCCGGAGGCTGGGGAGCCATTGTCTTGGATTCAGAAGATGAAGTCCGCGAATTGGGTGGCGGGGATCATGCGACAACAAATAATCGGATGGAAATGACCGGTGCTCTTGAGGCGTTAAAGTCTATTTCTGAAAAGCCAGGCCTTATCACAATCTACACAGATTCAACTTACTTGATTCGTGGAATCACTCAGTGGGCCTGGGGATGGCGAAAAAATAATTGGAAAACCAGTGCGGGCACGGATGTTTCCAATAAAGATTTGTGGCAAGACCTGACTGCAGTCTTAGCGCGTTTAGGAAATCCGAAGATATCTTGGCTGTATGTACGGGGTCACCGTGGCACCGCCGGAAATGAACGGTGTGATGAAATCGCGGTTGCTTTTTCCAAAGGGAAAAGGGCAACACTTTATCGCGGTCCAATTTCTTTGTATGAAGTTGATATTAAATCTCCGCCGCCGGTGGAAGACTTACCGACAATGAAAAAAGCGTCTGAAAAGAAAGTAGCGCATTCTTACTTAAGTGTTTTGGGTGGGAAATTAGAAAAGCATAAGGATTGGCCGTCTTGCGAACGACGTGTTAAAGGGCAATCGGGAGCTAAATTTAAAAAAGCCATGGACCCATTGCAAGAAAAAGAAATTTTAGTATCTTGGGGTTTTGACCCTGATGAAGAAAGTACAGAGGGCTAATGGAAACCAAAAAAGCACAAATTTTAATAACAGGGGCGAACCGAGGAATTGGTCGTGCCTTTGCCAAGGCTGTCGCCGCCGATAAAGCCCACCTCCATCTTGTCGTCAGGAAAAAGGACCCTGAGCTTCAGGCCGAGATGCTGGCTGCCGGCGCTGCCAGTTGCCAGCTATGGCTAGCAGATCTTTCGGACCGGAAAAGTGTTGAGAAATTAATCTCTGAAACAGCTGACTTAAAGATTGATATTTTGTTTAACAACGCAGGTCTTCTGTTCGATGGACTTTTAGAAGAGCAAAACATGGATGATATTTATCAGATGATGCAAGTGAATGTGAATTCGTTGATTCACCTGACTCACGCATTTCTGCCGCGCATGTTGCAAAGAAAAAAAGGCAAAATCGTTAATCACTCAAGCGTGGTGGCGGGAATGCATTTGCCAGGGCACTCGACCTACGCGGCTTCTAAAGCGGCAGTTTTAGCTTTTACAAATTCATTACGTCTTGAAATAAAAGGCAGTGGAGTCACTTCCTTATGTTTAATCACTCCGGCTATTAAGACACGAATGTTTGATCAAATTATCGACGGATTTGGAAAAAAAATTGAGATTCCTAAAAACGCAATGGCCCCTTCAAAATACGCCGACATGATTCGCGAGGCCATTTTATTAGATCTTGAAGTGCTATCGCCGAAGGGAATAACGGGATTGGGTTTTCAATTGGCAAAGTATTTACCGAAACTTTTTGATTTAGAAATGGCTCGACGGTTTAAAAGATAAATTTCAAAAAAGGGGATTTTTGAAACAAGCTTTTTTTCTTTTAATATTTATGAGTGCGAATGTGTGGGCAAAAGTCTGCACGATGGCAGAAATTAAGACAATCGATACCGTCCGCGTGGCTTCAAACTATACCCCTTATCCATGGATGACCAAGGCCACTCTGGGTGCATCGTTGTTGCCCTTCATTCCCCATTTGGATGCAAGTTCAGAAGAGAGCGCAGGTTTTCAAGCTGTTACATTCGTGGGACTGGGTGGATTAATCTATTTTGGTTTACAAAGTATTCGGTCTGAGGTTTGCGAAGATCCTAGGCAAGAAAATAAGCGTTATCAGCCAAGCTTCGAAGAGGTCTTAACCTATCATCATTCTGAGAAAGATTTTTTTTGGAAGACCTACTTGTGGTCGGCGGCGTGGATGGTGGGAATTATTGCAACGACCAATTTTGACTCGCGAAAAAGTGTTGCTGCAGGAGTGCTGGTGATTCCCTGGTTATTTGCTGGCAGTCAAAGGTGGTCCGCTTTTGCTTTAGACCAAGAGCTTCAGTTGGCGGTGCTGCCAGTTTTTGAAAATAATAAGTTAAATTTATATCCCACTGTCGTGTGGAATTTTTAAAGGCATTTGAATTTCATATCCACAGAATAACCATTGCCGATGGCGCCGCTGGCGATTCCGCCGCCAAGACCAACAATTCCACCAGCTTCACGCTCAGTTTTTCCACCAAAAACCCAAACAGCACCACCTGCTGCCTGCGCTACTTTTGCAACAGTCTTTGCAGTTTTATAATCTTCTTCTTTCATACTACCGGTGTAGGATTGCTTTTCATCGATAAACGCCGCAGTTTTTTTCTGTTGCGAACAAAAATGGTTTGCCTGGCCAATCGCATTGCGAGCCCCTTGCTCGCCATCTTCGGCGGTGACAAGAACTCGGTGCAGGCCCTCGGTGCCTGGTCGCACATCCCTGTGGTGAGCGCAGCCTGTGAATAAAACCATACATAATAAGCCCAGCAAAATTCTAGAATGGATATTCTTCATGGTTTCTCCAAGGTACTAAAATTTAGAGTCGCCGAACCCACTGGCCCGGTGAGAGTTAATTTGGATGAATAATTTTCAACAAGCCTGACGCTGATCGGGAATACGACCAGGTAGGGCGTAGAGAAACGATTGTGATAAGCGTACAAACTTTGAACTTCAACGGTTTGAAGTTTAATTTTTGTGGCTTTGCCTTCGTACCTACGACCATTCACATCTAAAAAAATCTTCCACAGGCTTGGATTTTTGTTAAGATCATCGTGCTTTTTATCAGGCGTAAAAAAGCTTAAAAAGACTTCCGTTTCTTTGCTTAGTTTTTCCTGACGTTCTAATTTTTGAGCATCAAATTTTCCTTGATCCCATTGAAATAAGCGAGCGTTCTGATCTAAAATAGCCTCGCTGACAGGAGTATTATGAAGCGTTGCCGCCGCCTGCAATGTATTATACAGCCCAGTATAGGATTCAATCCGATCTGAATAGCGATCAATCACTTTCTCAGATTCAGACTGCGTCGCAATCTGCACCCCCGCCGACGTCGTTTCACGAGTGGCGCAGCCACTCAAAAGTAAGATGGCGCAGCCACTCATTAATGCTAGAAACATCGCTAAAACTTTTTTCATAGTTGTTTCTCCATCACTGAGTTCAGAAAAGCTCGAAGATCGTCATAAGCTTTCAGCCGCTCTAAATCATTGTAGATTTCATGACGAGCACCGTCGCCATAAGTACATAATTTTTTATCGCCTGAACTCATCTTATCAAAGAAGACTTTCGCTTCCGGTGAGCTGACAACGGGATCATTTTCTGGAATTTGAAATAAAGTTGGCAGTTGGATTTCAGAGGCTCTTGCTTGGACAACTTCAATAGCATTTTTAAAGCCTAAAAAAACACCCGGTGACATACGACTATGGCGAAGCACATCTTGTTCGAACTCGCGGATCACATCTAAATCTCGGGTCAGCATATCGTTAGTAATTTCATTCCACAGTGTGACTTTGGGAAGCCACTGATTAAGAACATCAGCCGCACGGGTTTTCCACTCGGGCACAGGAATAGCAACGCCCAGCAAAGGCGAGCTACAAACTTGTGCAGCCACTTTCATTTCGGGGTGATCAATCACAGTTTTCAATTGGATCAAGCCGCCCAGCGAGTGCCCCAGTAAAACAACCGGACCCGTTGAAGATTTTGATTCGTGAAGAATTTTTTCAACAAATAAATGATAATCTTTGCAGTAATCTTCAAAATTTCCAGCGTAGCCACGTTTGCCATCAGATTTCCCATGGCCCCTTAAATCCATCGCATAAAAAGACCACGAATCATTTTTAAAGGCATCGATCATTCGCAGATAGGATTCTGAATGTTCGCCTTGGCCGTGGCCAATGATGACAGTGCCTTTAGCTTTTGGGTTTTGCCAAACTTGGAAAAATAATTGTAAGTTGTCATGGCCAGCGAGCTGACCTTCTCGGCGTGTGTACATGGGCCTATTTTGAACAACATTTTGAACACCGGCAAGAACATTGTCTTTGTCTATGGTATGAAATGATTAGCGTGGCCCGCGAAACAAAATGGTGTCTTTGGGTATGTCCGCCGACTCAGGGACAAAAGGGTAGTCGAGGCTGTAATGGATGCCCCGAGATTCCTTTCGTCGAAGGGCGCATTCGATAGAAAGATCGGCAAGGATTGCAATATTTCGAAGTTCGATGATGTCGCTATGAATTTGAAAGTTAGAATAGTACTCACGCACTTCGGTTAAGATATTTCGCAAGCGATTTTGCGCCCGCAAAAGCCTTTTATCAGAGCGAACAATGCCAACATAATTCCACATCAGTCTTCGAATTTCATCCCACATATGGTGTATCACAATCATTTCGTCGGCATTCGACTCGATAGGATAAATCCAGGCCGGTGGATCCTTTGGATAGGGTTGGAATGCATCCCAGTTTCCTACAATATCTTCGCAACTATTATGGGCGGTTGAAAGGCATTCTAAAAGTGAGTTCGAGGCTAAGCGGTTAGCCCCATGCAAGCCGTTACAACCTGTTTCGCCAATCGCCCATAATCCTTTGATATCTGTTCTGGCATTAATATCAGTAAGGACACCGCCGCATAAATAATGAGCGGCAGGCACAACTGGAATGGGCTGCTTGCAAATATCAATTCCAAATTCGAGGCATTTTCCATAAATGACGGGAAATCTTTGCTGAATAAAATCCGCATTTAATTTTGTCATATCTAGATAAACACAAGGAGCGCCGGTTCGTTTCATTTCGGCATCGATCGATCGAGCTACAATATCTCGGGGAGCTAAAGCGCCCAAGAGATGGTACTTGCTCATGAAAGCATTCCCGTCTTTATCGACTAATTCGCCGCCTTCACCGCGCAGAGCTTCGGAAATTAAAAAAGCCCGAGCCTCGGGGTGAAACAAACAAGTGGGATGAAACTGCATGAATTCTAAATTAGCGACTCGGGCGCCGGCTCTGTAAGCCATGGCGATACCATCACCTGTCGAACCGCTCCAGTTCGTGGTGTAAAGGTATACTTTTCCACCGCCACCTGTTGCTAAAATTGTGGCGCGTGATGAGATTGCGCTCACGTCGCCTGTTAGTTTATTTAAAATATAAGCGCCTACGCAATGGGTAGGATTTAAATCATAGGGATCAATTTGTTTACTAACGATTAAATCAACTGATAGATGATTTTCAAGAAGGATGATATTTTTTTTAGCTAGAGTGAGCCGCAAAAGATGTTTGTGAATTTCGTGGCCCGTTTGATCTTCATGATGAAGGATCCGGCGGAAGCTGTGTCCGCCTTCTCGCGTTAAATCAATCTGTCCCAGCTTGCCGGTTCGTTCCCCACGGACATCAAATTCAACGCCCCAATTAATTAAATCCTTAATTCGGTCGGGCGCTTGACGCACTATGTTGTTTACAATCTCAGGCTTACAAAGTCCAGCTCCGGCCGTCAAAGTATCTTGAATATGACTTTCAAAACTATCTTCTTCCGAGAGGACCGCCGCAATTCCGCCTTGGGCCATCGACGTGTTCGTGTCTTGGGCCGCCTCTTTCGAGACAATGGTGATCTTTAAACTTTCAGGAAGTTTCAGCGCTAAAGATAAACCCGCAAGGCCCGAGCCAATAATTAAAATATCAGTCTTCAAATTCGACATGGTGGAAAATCTTTTATGCCTGTTTCATGGCTTTGGCAAAGGAGTCTTACTTGATTCTTAACGCAATCTATTTAGAATCAAAGGAACACGCATTGTTTCCATGGAATCGGGAGCGAAATGAAGTTAAAAATTCTTAGCCTGGTCGGAGTCCTGTCGGTGATTTTCATCGCTTCCGTCATCTGGCGCATGAATCACTTTATTCATGAAGATCGAACCAGTTGGGCGCAAGCGCAAATGCGAACCCAAATTATTTCGCTTCGACAAACCACTGAAGTCTTAATTCATGATCTTCAGCACAAGTCCCCTGTCCTTCAAGAATCTGCTCGTGATAAGAATTTTTGGTTTGCGCTGGATCCTTTTAAAGCGATGGCATGGGTTCGCGATCTTAACAATCCCACCTTAGAAAATGCATCCATCAAAGATGGAACCGGGTTAGATGATACGAATCTTGCGGCGGCGGTCAGAGATCTTCAAGGGCGAACAATCGCCAAAGGTACTTTTCTGGTGGTTCCCTGGAAAGATTCACAAAATCGAAATTGGCTGATGGTTGTTTGGCCATGGGCAGAAAACCGCAAGCTGGTTTTGTGGACTGGCGCCGAATACTTTCAAGCTTTGCTAGAAACGCATAAAGGCACGCTTGCCCAGTTGGCTTTGGTCAATGAAAGTGGGCAGGTCCTAGCGCACTCCCAGCCTGAATATTTTGGAACGCGCTTAAATGATCAATATTTGTATAAAGAATTTAAATCGTCGAACGCTATTCAAGGTGGTGGATCTTTCAAAGATAACCGAGGTGAAGATTTTCAAGGTTATTATGAAGTTATTCCTAATACAAATCTAGTTCTGATGGCGTCCACTTCTTATCATGATTTATTGGCCGATAAAAATAAAGTATGGGCGGCTTTTTTATTTATGGGATTGGGGCTCGTCCTTCTTACCATGGGTGGAATCAGTCTGATAAAAGTTTCTGACACTCCATCTTTGATGAGTCAAATGTCTAAGCCTTTGCCGGTTGTAAAAGAAGTCTTTTTGACGTCACCAAAAAATGAGGGTGCTTTCAAGGCGCCTCCGGCCCCAGAAAATCGTCAGGAAGTTTTTAGGAAGATTGCTGGATCTTTAGGGCATGAGATGCGATCCCCTTTGGCCCGTATTTTGGGATTAAGCCAAATGATTTTAGAAAAAGAGAAAGACCTGACTTTGGCGGATTATGCAGGTTCGATTTTAAGGGAAACTCGGGCGGCGCGGAATGTTTTGGAGAAGCTTTTTAGTTTTGCGCAGGAAAAAGAAGCTGTCATGAGACCACTTAAAGTTGAAGTTGCGGTAAAAAATTTATTGGCACGTTGGCAGCCCGAGTTTCAAAAGAGAAATATTCAGCTCATTCAAAAAATTGCAGATGCTCCCGAAGTCACGGCAGACTTAAAACTTTTAGAAAAAGCCATTGAGGCCATCTTACAAAATTCAATGGACTCTATGGATCGAATTTTAAAACGAGAAATTCGTGTTTCTGTTAAGGCTGTCTCGACGGGCGCTGAAATCATCATTGAAGATGTGGGCGAAGGCATCAATCCTGAAAATATTTCGCGGATCTATGATCCATTTTTCACCACGCGTTCTTTTGCTCATCATTTGGGTTTGGGTTTATCGACAGCTTACGGTTTGATAAAGCAGCATGGAGGAGACCTACGAGTGGAGTCACAAAAAGACCATGGAACAACTGTTACTATTGTTTTACCGGATGTAAATCATTTCAAAGATGTGACCATGGCGCCTTCGTCAGCGACCGCAATCACCTTGGTGGGCGAGACCGAAAAATTTTCGCCGGCGGATGTTGAAATTGAGCAACTCTTAGACTTTCAAGAATCTGACGTTGCGGCAGAGGTCGATTTAGAAAGAACCCATGTTATTTCCATACCCTCGCCAGAAATGCAGCCGCAAGGTGAAACGCTCGTAACCCCAATGACGTTAGCTCCAAAAGCGCCATCGGCTTTGGATGAATATAAATTTGAGATTCGTCGCCCGCGGAGACCTGTCATTGAAAATTCGTGATCACTCTGCTCAATTTTGTATATTGATTCTGGCCACTGACGCAGATTGGGGCGCTGAGGCTAAAAAAGCCCTTACGCAATCGGGCTACGAAAACTATTTGATCACAGACAGCGATGATCTATTAGAAAGATTACAAAGTAAAAATCCACATGTTGTCGTTTACTGCATTTCTGAACTTACGACCTCCTTAAACACTTGGGCCCAAGAAGTCCTCAGGTTCAATCCAGAAACTCGTTTCGTCACTGTGGGTTTTAATTCCCAATTTGCAGGCGTCAGTGAATTTGTAGATCATGGGTTTGAAGAATTTGTTACTTTTGATCAAGAAAACTTGGGTTTAAGAATCGCTGCGGCTGTTGATAGAACCTGTGAAAAGCTTTATTTTATTTATCAGAATGAGCATTTGCTGCAGGATCTTAAGGAAGCGTCGAAAGCGGTTCCACTTTCTGTTGCGACCCTATTACCTGCGCCGGAGCCTGAGCCTTTGGTGACGGGTCAAAGCCTCACTGCACGAGTGGTGGATTATCAAAGTGCATCAGGTCGCGAAGCTCTGATCCAAAAGTTTTTTGATCATAGTGGCTTGCAGCCAATTTATCATTTTCGTTTTCTGGGATCAGTGATGTCTTTCGTAGTGACTCAGGCCTCTGGAGTTTCGCCACAAGAAATTAAAGGGGTTGGTTGTCAAATAGAGGGCTTAGGGGTGCGAGATCTTTCAACTCAACTTAGCCTTGGCGTTGTTCCCGCCCCAGTTTTGAGCCTTGCTCAGAAAAGTTTGAATATTCAAAATCCTAAATTGCTTCCTTTGTATGTAGCCAGTCAGTTGGAAGGTTTTATTCTTTATTCTAGCGATATTGCTGAGTCGTTGAAGGAAAGGTTGATGGATGAGTTCGCTTTATTTTCATTGGCCTTCTCCTATTTAGATTTGCAAAAAAGGCACGAGCTTCTGGAAACCCAAGACGTTGTTACAGAAGTCTTTAATCGAAAGTATTATGATATTAAACTGATCGAAGAGGTTGAGCGTGCTTTGCGCATAAGACAAGCCGTATCTATCATGAAAATTTCGATTGATGATTTTTTTGAAATTGAGCAGGTTCTGGGTGATAGCGCTCATGATCTACTTTTGAAAAAAGTGGCGCAATTAATTTTGAAATCCAGTCGCACCAATGATTGTGTCGCGCGGACTGCACAAAATGAATTTACTGTTCTTATGCCGCATTGTCATCGCCAGGGGGCTATGGTTCGTGCTGAGCGAGTTCGTCGTATCGTTGAAAATTCAATGACAGTGGAAAGTGGTTTCAAAGTTTCAGTCAGTCTGGGTCTGAGTGAATACCCAACATTGTGCGGCTCTGCGGCCGCCTTAGAAGAATCAGCCGCGAAAGCTCTTCATCATATCGCCGGTCGTGGGGGCAACAAAATTTGCCTCTTTAAAGCGCCGATCGATCACAATCCCGAATTTGAAGTTCGGGTTGAGCCGGGATGATGTGTGAGAATGCATCGAAAAACTTTTGCCGAAATTAATCTAGACCACTTAAAATATAACTTTGAAGTTCTACGTCAAAATTTTAAAAACGAATTTTTATGCCCTATGGTCAAAGCAAATGCTTACGGACATGGGGATGTGCAAGTGGCGCGGGCGTTAGAAAAATGGGGTGTTCCTCAGTTGGGCGTTTGTCTGATTGAAGAAGGACTTGTATTAAGAAAAGCAGGAATTAAATGTCAAATTTTAGTTTTTCGAGGCTTTGATCTTGAAGGGGCACAGGTGATTTTAGAAAACCAGATGACCCCAGTTGTTTCCCAGTGGAAGCATCTGTCCCACCTAGAATCTGTGGCTACAAAAGTGACATCCGTCCACTTAAAGTTTGATACGGGTATGAATCGACTGGGGTTTGCGTTAAGCGAAGCACAGAAATTGTTTGATTATTTTTGGCAAAACAAAAAACTGCGTGTGGAAGCCATTTTAACCCACCTTTCAAATGGTGAAGACGGATTTGAAGACGAAGGAATGACTAGTGAGCAATTGCGGCACTTTCAGCCAGTCATTGATTTATTCAAAGCGCTGAAAGTAAAAGTACATGTTTTAAATAGTGCCGGAATTTTGAGCTGCTTAAAGTTGCGCGCGGATAAAAAAAATCATTTAGCACTGACTTCGGCAGCATGGGGATTAAGACCAGGGCTAATGCTTTACGGATATAATCCCATCGAAACCGAGTTCGATTTTCAATTAAAGCCTGTGATGAGTTTGAAATCTGTTGCTGGAGTTTTTCGCAAGCTTAAAAAGGGAGAAGGAGTTTCTTACGGCTCGACGTGGCGCTGTTCAAGAGACAGCATCATTGCGGTGGTGCCGATCGGCTACGCAGATGGGATGCACCGTCTTCTTTCAAATAAAGGTGAAGCCTTATTTTTAAATCACCGCGTTCCTATTGTTGGAAATATTTGCATGGATTTCCTGATGGTGGATGTGACAGAGGTTGCGCAAAAAAATTCGTTCAATCCCGATCAAGAGTACGAAATAGTTTTTTTTGGCTCATCGGCCCATGGAAATTCGATCTCTGCTTTTGAGCTTGCAAAAAAAGCACAGACCATCCCTTGGGAAATTCTGACAAGTATTAGTGAGCGAGTGCCTCGGCAGTATACAGGTCTGGAGATCCAATGAAGGGACATGCAAAAATTTTAGAATTTTACGAAAATTTCAAAAAAGGTGTGGCCTCATTTATTTCTGAAACCGGAAATATTGTCTTGTTTTTTAGTGATAGTATTCGGCTTTTATTTCAGCCTCCGCATCGTTTTGGCGAAGTGATTAAACATATGGAATTTATTGGTAATCAATCTGTCGGCATTATTGCCCTGACAAGTTTGTTCACTGGTTTGGCACTTTCGTTTCAAATCTATTTAGGTTTTAAATTATTCAATGCGGTTAATATGGTCGGGCCGACGGTGGCTTTGGGAATTACTCGCGAGCTCGGTCCGGTTTTAACAGGCCTTATTGTTTCCGCTCGAGCTGGTGGCGCCATGGCAGCTCGCTTGGGGACCATGCGGGTGAATGAACAAATTGATGCTTTGGATGTTATGGGGATTAATACAAAGCAATACTTGATTGCACCAAGAGTCATTGCAGCGATTCTCTGTATGCCCCTCCTGACCGCCATTTTTGATTTTGTCGCAATGCTTGGAAGTTGGATTTTGTGTGTCAAAATAGTTGATCTAGATGAAGCCGTTTATTGGCAAAAAATCCGAGATATTATAAAAGTCAGTCATATCAATGAAGGCCTGATCAAAGCCGCATTCTTTGGAATGGTCTTCGCGACAGTTTGTACTTACCGCGGATTTAATACAACAGGTGGAGCCAAGGGCGTTGGTGAGGCCACCAACCGAGGTGTTGTTCTAAGTATGGTGATGATTATCGTCATTGATTATTTTATTACAAACTTAATCAGGTTATTTTATTTGACCACAGGGATGAGATAGTGACAGAAGCCGCCATTCGCCTGACAGATGTTAAAAAAACTTTTGATGGAAAAGAATTTATTCTTAAAGGAATTGATTTGCTAGTTCCAAAGGGAAGCATTACTGCCATCATCGGATTTTCAGGAACTGGCAAAAGTGTGATGCTGAAACATATTTTAGGATTATTTCGTCCAACCTCGGGTCAAATTGAAATTTTAGGAACTGATATTGGGCAGCTCTCTGATGATGACCTGACTCGGTTTCGGTGTAAGTTTGGAGTTCTTTTTCAATCAGCCGCCCTTTTTGATGACATGACTGTTTTAGAAAATGTTTGTTTCCCTCTGGCAGAGCATCGTCGTGAATTAAGTCCTCAACAGGTCATTAGTACGGCTGAAGCCAAGCTTGTCTCGGTCGGATTGGAAAAAAAGCATTTCGATAAATTGCCGAATCAAATATCCGGAGGAATGCAAAAGCGAACCGGTCTAGCTAGGGCTCTCGCCCTAGATCCAGAAATCGTAATCTATGACGAGCCGACCACAGGACTGGATCCCATTCTGACCGAAATGGTGGATAATCTGATAGTAGAGACACATCGCGCACACGCAGGAACCACCTCGGTCATGGTCTCACATGATCTTCAGGCGGCCTTTCGGATTGCCGATAACATAGCAATGCTCGATGCCGGCAAAGTGCTTTTGTATGGCACGCCTAAAGATTTTTATAAAAGTGATATTGAGCTTGTGAAAAAATTTGTCTCCAAAGGAATGAAGCAGGAATGAGTTTTTTGAAGACGGCTGAATTTAAAGTAGGACTTCTTGTTGTGACGGTAGGATCACTGATTGCATTTATGTCGTTGCAAGTCAGTGATGATCCAAGTTACATGGGTCGCGCCAAAAAAGCTTGGTTTCTTCTTCCTAATGCAGGCGGTTTAATCAAAGGTTCTGCGGTTCGGTCGGCAGGGATTCCCGTCGGTTCAATCAAAGAAATAAAATTGCAAGATGGACAAGCTCGTATCGATATTTCGATCAAATCAGATATCTCCATGACCACATCAGCATCAGTCATCGTGAAAGCCATGGGCATTCTTGGAGATAAGCATATTGAAGTCAATCCAGGTTCACCGACTGATCCACCATTGCCTGATGGCGCACAAATCTTAACTGTGAAAGATTCAGGCTCGATTGAAAACTTAGTTGGTCAAGTGGGAGAAATTACTTCCTCTTTGAAAAATGTTTCGTCAGCCCTTCAAGAAGCTGTTCTAGAAGATGGGACTAGAAAACATATTTTGGGTCGTATCGTAATAAATATTGAAAAACTCAGCGGTGACTTGGCAGAGATGACAGCTAAAAACAAAGGGAAGCTGAATGAAGTCGTCGATCAGGTTCACAACATCACTGGCACCCTCGACGAGCTAGTGAATGACGATTCAGACAATGGTCTGAAAAAATCTTGGAAGCGGGCGTTAGCTCGTGTTGATTCTTCTCTTAAAAATATTGATGAAATTACCGGAAAAATAAATCGCGGCGAAGGCACGATCGGAAAGCTAGTCAATGACGAAACAACAGTTGAAGAAATTAATACTGCAGTTCAAGGCGTTAATTCTCTGTTGGGGACCGCGGATAAAATTCAAACAGCTTTTGATTTTCACGGCGAATATTTGAGCTCAATCGGTGCGACAAAGTCGTACATTGGCGTGAAGATTCAGCCAGGATTAGATCGATACTATTATGCCGCTTTGATTGATGACCCTGCCGGCGTGGTTGAAACGACTGACACGACAACAACAGCCGGAGGAAGTTCGAGCTCAAGCAGCGAGAAAAAAACGTATCATAACAAAACTAAGTTAACGGTGTTGTTTGCCAAAAACTTTTATGATTTTACCGTGCGCGGCGGCCTTATGGAAAACACGGGCGGCATAGGGGCGGATTATTATTTTTATAGGCGGAAATTCCGAGCAACAATAGAGGCGTTCAATTTTTCTAAATTGAACTTACGTCCCTCATTGCAGTACAACCTTTTCCATGGCATTTACCTAATTGGTGGTATCAACGATTCGTTAAATAAGGAAGACCTTCGCTCAAGCTACTTAGGAGCTGGCCTTTTCCTTACGAACGACGATTTGAAACTTCTTTTGTCGAGGTCGCCTTTCTAATGTGGAAAAGAGCATTGATCAGTGTTTCAGATAAAACCGGCCTGCTTGAATTTGTGAAACCGCTGGTGAGCCAGGGATTAGAGATAGTTTCTACGGGTGGAACTGCCGAGTATTTAAGAAAAGCTGGATTAAAAATCACAGATGTCTCGCAAATCACAGATTTTCCAGAAACCTTAGATGGCCGGGTCAAGACTTTGCATCCCAAAGTCCATATGGCTTTACTGGGCAGGCCCGACGAGCCAGCTCATGTTAACGCTCTGAAGGAATTTTCAGTTCAGTTTTTTGACTTAGTAATTGTTAATTTATATCCCTTTGAAGAGGCATTTAAAAAGGGCTATCAAGGCCGCGACCTGATTGAAAAAATTGATGTGGGCGGTCCCACGATGTTAAGATCCGCAGCCAAAAACTATGAGTTTATCACTGTTGTTGTTGATCCCAAGGATTATGGGCTGCTTTCTGAAAACAAAATCCCAAGCTTAGAGAAGCGGAAGTCTTTGGCCGCCAAGGTTTTTGCGCACACTGCGGCCTATGACTCATTGATTGCTAAAGCTTTGGATCCACTAACAAAGGATCCAAAAACTTGGTCGGCACGGGTTGTACAAAAATTAAGATACGGCGAAAATCCACAGCAAAGTGCTACTTGGTATGCAAAAACAGATTCTTTTCAAGGTCTGCAAACTGCAAATATTCTGCAAGGCAAAGAGTTGTCCTATAATAATTTATTGGATTTAGATGTCGCAGTGTCGTTGTGTTGCAGTTTTTCTGAGCCTGCGATGGTTGCCGTGAAGCATAACAATCCTTGCGGTGTTGCTCAAAGTTCAAAAGCTTTAACGGCTGTGCAAAAATGTCTACGATCAGATCCGGTCAGTATTTTTGGTGGGATTGTCGCAATCAATCGGCCTGTGAGCAAAGAAATTGCTGAGGAATTAGCGAAAGTTTTTTTAGAGTGCATTATAGCTCCTGAATTTGAGCCTGACGCATTGAAAGTTTTTGAAAAAAAGAAAAATCTTAGAATTTTGCATTTGCCAGATTTTATGGTTCAGCCAAAAGAAGAAGTTCGAAGTCTGCACGGTGGTTTTTTAACTCAAACTCCGGACCCTGGATTTTCAGAAATGAGCAACTGGAAGTTTATTGGAAAAAACCCCAGTGCTGCGCTTTTGGCCGATTTTCAATTCGGCGAAAGAATTTGTTCTAGCTTGAAAAGTAATGCGATCGCTATCGTTGGAGATGGGCAAAGTTTGGGCTTAGGAATGGGTCAAGTGAATCGAGTTGATGCGGTTAAACATGCACTGGAAAGATATCATAAATTCCATCCAAAAAAAGAGGCTGTCCTTATCAGTGACGCTTTTTTTCCATTTAGTGATTCTATCGAGGAAATTGCAAAGGCTGGTATTCATTGGGTGCTTCAGCCAGGTGGATCCGTCAAAGATGAAGAAGTTTTTAATAAAGCGGAAGAGCTGGGTGTTCATCTTGTAATTACAGGACAAAGGCATTTTCGCCATTAAGACAGGATATTTATGGCTGATTTAAACAAGAATGAAAAAAACTGGCTGATAAAGTCTTCGTCTAAAATTCTTGGCCCCTTTTCGGCCATTGAAGTAGCTCAAGGTGTGATTAGGAAAAATATCTCAATTATTGATGAAGCACGGGTCCCACAAACGCGTTGGTCTTATATTCGTGAAAATAGCATTTTTTCTGAAGTTGTCCAAAGCTTAAGGTATGAGCAAAGTACTCATGTGGAAGAGACTGTAACGACGGCCCAAAATACTCAGACCCTTTCTCGCACTGATTGGCAAGGAACTGAAGCCGGCACGCCCACTCCTATTTTTTTAAATGGTGACTCTGGAGCTGCGGCCACTGAAAAAATTAAAGATGTGACTCCTCAGGTAAATACTTTTCCAAATTCATCGATAAAAACAGTAGGCTCGACACCATCTTTTGGAACAACGGGCGATCAACGTGTGAAGAACCAGATGGAAAGTAAAACTAAAAATTATAGCATAGTGATATGGTCTGTAACTTTGATACTAAGCCTAGCTATCAGTTTGGTTATTTTTAAAAAAATTCGCGGCGAAAATAAAGGCTACGACAAAAACATACGGCAGGCTGTTCACTTTAATCATATTCTTCTGTATGAAAAAGCGGTGGATTCATTTCGCCGGGCCCAGGAAGTTCGCGAACCCGATCAAAGCACTTCTTTTCAGCTTGTTTTGCCTGTCCTGCAAGCTGACCGCAACAGTTTGTGGGCCCGAAAAGTTATTGATGTCGAGCTGGCGAGACCTGGGCTGACGCGGCAGGAGAGCTCTGATGCCCTTCTTGGAATTGCACTTTCTTATATGATGGATGGCGATTTCAAAAAGGCACAAGATTTTTATAATAAAACACTAGCCACCGACCCTGATAATTATCCGGCCAATATTGATCTGGCTTTTAACTATTTAAAAAAGGGTGACTACGGGTTAGCTTCTAAAATTTTAGGCTCATTGCGCCCTTCGCAGACTTATCGCCCTTATATTCTTTATGGTATCGCTGCTTTGGCCGCAGAATCACAGAATTACTCACACAAAGAATTGCAAAAGGAACTAAAAGATTATTTACAGAAGCCACAGGCTCTAAGAAAAGAAATTGGATTAGTTCTCGCTTTCTTGCAGTGGACTGATAAAAATATTGACGGTTTGAATGCCACAATGGAAGCCTTAATACGGATTCCATTGCATGAGTCAGCTGATTTTGTTTTCGATCCTAGAATTGATCGTAGAATTATTGATTGGGACTATTTAGAACGTTATTGCCAACAAATTTTTCAAAACCAATCTGCCGCTTTGGCAAAAGCTTTTCGCGCCGTATGTTTTATTGAAGAAAATCGAGAAGTCGAAGCCAAGAAATGGATAGAAGAAGCATTGGCCCAAGAGCCAAAGAATCCGACAGTTAATTTAGCCCATGTTCACTTTTTAATGAAGACAAGGCATTGGCGGGAAGCGGCCAGTCTTTTGAAATCGCCTATTTTAGCAAATTTGTCAGTGACGCCCCTGCTATTAGGGAAAGTTTGCCAAGACCTAGGGGATATGACTTGTGCGCAAGAAAATTTTCAAAAGGCTTACCTTCAAAATTCGGACGATGTAGTGAGAATTCAATCTTTGGCTCGTCTGGGCCTGGGAAAAGACAAAGAACGTCTTGCGAAAACCTGGGAGCTTGTTAAAAATGGTCTTGAATTGCAACCCAACTACAAGCCCTTGATTGAACTAAGAGATCAATTGGAGAACGAGTGAAGATTTTTTTAACGCTCATTCTTAGTCTTTTGCTCTTGGCTTGTGAAAAACATCCAGAAAAAGACCATTCAAATCCTATAAAAATTGCCGTCGATGAAATTCCAGACGACATTAGGGTTCCAGTGCAGATGTGGGATGATGTCGAAACAGATCAAGTCGGCTTGGGTGAAAAAAAAATCGAACGTCCTGATGATGATAGTGGAATGAATCGCAATACGATTCTATTTTCGCCGGTCACAGTCATCTTAAAGGAACATAATTCTGATGTTTTGGAGCATTCACAAATTCGCATCGAGCTTCCCCGTGGTGGAGGAAAAATCGATCTGTCAAAATATATGGGCGACCGGCCGGGAAGTTTTTTTGTGCAGTTTGAGTGGCCTGAATGGGTCGAGGCTGGTGAATTACGAAGTTTTTATGTTAGCAGATCTCGAAAAAGAAAGCTGGATGGGGAAATTCACGGAGTGGGTTGCAACAAATATCTAGAAATCACCAGCCTGATTAAAAAAAATAATGAAAAAATGGGCTTAAAGGTGAACACCACCAGGGATCGCCATACGACTGCGCTGGCCGGCCATTTTATTTTTTCAAACAAAATGGGTCGTCAAATTTTTCTGACCCAAGTGACCTTTATTGATTCAAAAAATGCGGGCCTTTTGTGTGAAGAAACCAAGGCGCAATGATCGAATTTTTAAAAACCTATAAAAACTATGACCCCGCTGCAAAATCTATGTTGGAAATTGCAATTTTATATCCGGGTCCAAAAGCGATCTTTATTCATCGTATCGCGCATCGCTGTTACCAATTAAAATTATTTTTTATAGCCAGACTATTTGCTGAAATATCGCGCTGGATGACGGGAATTGAAATTCATCCGGGGGCGCAGTTGGGCTCGCGCTTAGTCATCGATCACGGTGTTGGCGTCGTCATTGGAGAAACCGCAGTGATCGGCGATGACTGCATTATTTTTCATGGCGTGACCTTGGGTGGAATGAAATTTGATCCAGTCAAGCGCCACCCAACAGTTGGAAATAAAGTCCTGATCGGAACGGGTGCTAAAGTTTTAGGTCCGATTACGATCGGCGACAATGCAAAAATTGGCGCCAATGCAGTCGTTACAAAAAATATTCCACCAGGAACCACGGTGGTCGCGCCAGCCAGTGAAATTCGCCTTAAACATTAGAAACCGCTCCACTTAAGTGTGCTTGGATTCACTCGCGCGTCGAAAAAGATCAGTTTTTCTAGATGTTTGCCTTCTCCTTGCGACCTTACGAATTCCATAGGAATTCGTAAGGCAACAACGAACCACTTAAGCCCTTTAAATATCAGAACAATCTTGAGGCGTTAAGCTGCCCTAAGCACACTTAAGTGGGGCAGTTTCTTAAAATCACCTGAGCAGAATTCATAAATCTTTCAGGAGCCTGGTATTGGTAAAAAAGAAAAAAAAGACCAACAGCAGAGCTTAAAAATATTTGTAAGTCTTGGGACTCACAGACTTGGGCTAATTATTTAAACTGGTATGAGTCTGGCCAGTCCGAAAAAATGATCACGCATTCACTATACACAAAAATTTCTGAAGAAATTGATGAAAATATTTTTTCTGAATTTGGTTCTGAAGCTAAATCTACTCATATTGGATTATGTCATGAACTTTTATTAGCTCTGCCACCGGAAAACTTTTTAGTTCGGATAGGTTGACGAATGGTGGCCAGGGAGGGAATCGAACCTCCGACACAAGGATTTTCAGTCCTCTGCTCTACCGACTGAGCTACCTGGCCACGCGCGGAAATCTTAGTTACCTTTAGGCTTCAAATGAGTCAACCTTTGATCTTATCAAATGCCTGTTTCAAATCCTGCAGCAGATCCTCCAGATCCTCAACTCCTACAGACAAGCGAATCAGCGAATCATCAATTCCTAAAGTCTTTCGCATATCTGCTGGAACGGAAGCATGCGTCATGATGGCTGGATGCTCAATCAAAGACTCAACTCCGCCCAAGGATTCAGCCAAAGCAAACACATTTACACTTTCAAGAAAGGTTCGAGCCGCAGACAGGCCACCTTTCACATAAAAAGTGATCATTCCACCCATCCCTAGCATCTGCTCTTTTGCTAAAGCATGCTGGGGGTGCGATTTTAAGCCCGGGTAGATCACCTTTTCAACTTTTGCATGTGATTCCAGAAAATCAGCAATCGCCATCGCGTTTTTTTCGTGAGCCTTCATCCGAAGGGGCAATGTTTTTAAGCTTCGTAAGCATAAAAAAGCATCAAATGCAGAGCCAATTCCACCCATTGAATTACTTAAAAAACCTAATTTTTCAGCTAAATCAGAACGATCTGTGACGGCGACGCCACCGACCACATCACTATGTCCACCAATATATTTTGTCGCAGAGTGAACAACAATATCAGCTCCCAGTGCCAAGGGCCGCTGAAAATAAGGACTCATAAAAGTATTATCAACAACCGTGATAATTCCTTTTTGTGCCGCCATCGCAGCAATGGCCTTAATGTCTACCAACTTTAACGTCGGATTGGTTGGAGTTTCTAACCAGACAAGTTTTGTATTTGGTTTGATCGCATGCTTAAAATTTTCAGGCTTCGTCAGATCGATATAAGAAAATTCTGTTCCATTATTTTTTAAAACTTTATCAAACAATCTAAAGGTTCCGCCGTACATATCGTCGCCAGCGATAACATGGTCGCCTTGTTTTAAAATATGCATGATCGTTGTGGTCGCTGCACATCCCGAAGCGAATGCAAATCCATACTTACCGCCTTCAAGACTTGCCATACAATTTTCGTAAGCTTTTCTTGTCGGATTGTGCGTTCGAGAGTACTCCCATCCTTTATGCACGCCCGGCGATTCTTGGACATAAGTGGATGTTAAATAAACCGGCGTCATAATTGCGCCAGTTGTTGGATCTGGCTCTTGGCCGGCATGAATAGCGCGAGTTGCGAATCCTAAATTATCTATTTTGTTTTTCATTAAAAACTCCAGCCCATTTCTTTATAAAGGTCTTCTGCCATCATGATCTGATTGAAAGATTTTTTTAGATCTTGTTTCTCTAATAGATGGTTGTCCATCATCCATTGGTCATTAAAGGCTTTGCTTAAGTAGGCTTTCCCACTGTCTGCAAGCATGACAAGAATTTTTGAAGGCTTGGTCAGCGTCTGTGCAAATTTCATAGCTCCAACAAGCGCTAGTCCACTCGATGGACCGACACAAAGGGCTTCTTCAGCGATCAGTTTTCGAGTCATTGCAAAAGCTTCAGTATCATTGACCTGAACGACAGCATCAAGCACGTCCAGATGGACGTTATCAGGCAACATATCCTCGCCAACACCTTCTACTTTGTAAGGAGCCGGAGGAGTCACCACTTTTTTATGATAATAAAGATCGTAAAGAATACTTCCGACAGGATCAGTGCAAACAATCTTAATATTGGGGTTTTTTTCTTTTAAATAGCGTCCCACGCCGGAAATAGTTCCACCTGTTCCAGCACCCGCGGCAAAAACGTCAATTTGACCGTCCATTTGCTTCCAAATCTCGGGACCAGTCACTTTATAGTGTTGTTTAACGTTATCGGGGTTGTGATATTGATTGGCGTAAAAGCAATTCTCTGTTTTTTCCACTAGCATTTTTGCAACGGATAAATAACTTCGAGGGTCTTCAGGCTCAACCGCTGTTGGTGTGATCACAACGCGAGCTCCGTACGCGCGCAAGATGGCTCGTTTTTCTTCGCTGATCTTATCCGGCATCACAAATATGCATTTGTAACCTTTAACTACGCCAACAAGTGCTAAACCAAGGCCGGTATTTCCGGAAGTGGCTTCGATAATCGTTCCACCTGGCTTTAAGTCGCCTCTTTTTTCTGCGGCTTCGACCATAGCGAAGGCGATTCGATCCTTTACGCTTCCACCAGGATTAAAATATTCCATTTTAGCGTAAAATTCGTGGGGCCCAGGCATCGATTTGTGCAGTTTAATGACGGGTGTATTGCCAATAGTCTCAATCACAGAGTTATAAATCATAAATTATCCTTCAAAAAAGAAGCCGTGAGCTGATTTCAGAACAAAATCAAGCTGCTCAATAGGATCCGGACGATAGGGAAGACCCAATTTAGAAGTTAGATCGCGAACACGATCTTGATTGGGTTTGTTTTTCATCAACTCATCCACCAATTCTTGGAAATCGAGTTGTTTTGCGTTGGGCTCCATGGCGTTCCTCATAATGAGGATATTTACCTATAGTTGTGTTGGAACTTCAAGAACTTTGCCTAATGGGTGCCCATCGCTTCAAGAAAACGACTTAAAATGGGTCCGAACAATAAAATCATAAACGCGGGCAGTTGAAACAACAAAAGTGGCACCAATAAAATAAATGGCAATCGCCCCAAAGACTGACTGAGCGAGTGTTCGCAGGCTTTGATGATTTCTGATTCCAGCTCCATTAAAAAATTATGAATCGGTTCACCCTTAAGCCCACGCTCTAATGTTTGCAGTAAAATATTGCGATAGATTGAACCTTGCTTTTGCAAAACAGTGTCCGTTGGTAAGCCTTGTTGCCATAAATTGAACCATATCGAAACTTCATCTCGAAACAAAGTCTCTTCCGTTCGTAAGTATTCTGTAATTCCAATTTTAGTGGATTGCCCGCGCTCTAAATGCCGCTTCACCGTAAGCAAAAGCAATAATGCTGGGTTCATACTTTCCATTTCAATCTCCGTCCTATCGTAAAAACAAGAATTAATCCGACGCTAAAAAGTGCCACAGAAAATAAAATGAGGGATAAATGATCTGCAAATCCAAATTCGAAGCCGTTAAAAAGCATCAAACAAACATATAAAATGGTCATTACGAAGGCTTGAATGCGGGTTTGTTGTGAAATTTGTCCGGACCTACGTCGAAAATCTTCCTGTACTTTAAAATGCCACCGGAGCGACTTTAACTGCTCTAAAGTTTTGTTTCGACCTTGATCAATCCACCTTATTTCATCAAATAAGTGACAAAGTACGCCAGATTGAAGATTCATTTGATCCGATGATAAAATAAGCGATGAACAGGCTTTCAGAAGCTCGTATTTCTTCCATCCCGTGAACCTTTGCGCACTTTCTTTGGCCGCATTTCGGAGCGGAATTCCGGTCTGAATAGTTAGAATTGTATGATCTAAAAATGGCACAACAATCTTCTGTAATTGGCTCTCAAGGTGGGTTTCAAGCAAGTCCGGTGCAAAGAAAAAGAGGATGATGATGAGCAGTTGATAACACCAAATGATGATCACTGATGAAACAAGCAGTGCAACCATCAAATCAAAAAATAAAACAGCTGCAAACACCTTTGTTTGAATGTTTTTTTCTAGATTAAAGCGATCAAACAGTGCCGAAAACAGTCGAATCTTGATTGCATATCCGAAAAAGCAGATTAGAAACGGAAACATTTTTTGTTCTCCCTGTTTCTAACCATGATTAGCAAAAATAATACTCAATGAATTTTTTTTATTGACGAGCGCTGTTGAAGTTGGAACACTTATGGTTAAGAGGTGTTCTAAGGGAAGGAACATTAAATTTAAATGATCCACTTTGTGGGTCAAAATAATTTGCCGTTAGTGCAAAGCAACCAGGAGGATTCCATGGCTAAGAAGAAAAAAGCTACTAAGAAAGCTGCTAAAAAAGCTACTAAGAAAAAAGCTACTAAGAAGAAGTAGTTGTTTTCGTACCCTTTAGGTACAAAAAAACCCCTGGCACAACCAGGGGTTTTTTATTTTCAGCCTTATCTGCTGACAACCTAATATCAGCTTAGAAGTAATAGATAGAACCTAATGTCCCTGTGGGAACAATCGATGGGTTCGACAGCGCTGATAATAGAGCAAACTCAGCAAAAAACGACAGCCCCATAATATCGCCGGACAATTGGTGATACTGCATTCCTGCTGAAACCGTCAAAAAATCGACACCGAATCGACCTGATGCACGCTCTGAATCATTCAATACGCGATCTAAGATCAAAGAATTCTTATACTCAGATGTGCTGCTGGAATTATACCAACGTGACCAGCCGGCTGTCGTATAAGGCGTTAAATACGATCCTTCGAAACTGTGGCGCCATAAAACTTGGAAAGTTCCGTAGCCAGTTCCGCTTCCGACTCCTGCTATCACTGAATTTTCTGAATCAACATTGATTTCTAAGTCTAAGCCGGCAACACCCAAGCCACCACCTAGCTGCGTTCCCAGGCCGATCTTTCTGTCTTCACGCAACTTCAGATTAGACGAGTAATGCGAAGATTGATCCAGCTCCGTATGGGCGTAATTCACTGCACTTTGAATCATTGGATCTTGTTTAATCGTTGTCACGGACCCAGAGTCTTGCGCAAAAGCTGTTCCTTGCGTTAAAAATGAAATTAAGCCAATAGAAAAAAGAGTCTTGAAAACTTGCATCGTGCCTCCGGTTTAAAAAATTCGAGCTCTGACGCCCTCTTCCTGGAAAAACTTTTTAATAACAGGTCCATCCAGGGGCTCAAGTCGAAATAATAACTTATGAACTAATTGATATGTCTCTTCTGCCTTTTTAGATCTCAAATTTCCAGTTAAATAAGCCACATCATCGCTGATCTTAATCGCGTTATCGATTAAATGTCCGATATCTTTAGTTCGAGATGTTTTATCTAATAATGTTAAAGTCTTATTAATATTTGTCGTTAGCCGATCCAATTGAGTGATCATGCTAGACACAGATCCTTCGTTTTTCTGAACAATTTCAATAATTTTGCCGGCAAGCCCATAGCTTTGCGAAATCAACTGATCGATTCGCGGTGGATCTTCGCCGCGAACAAAATCGTCATTTTTTAATTCTTCGGCAGCTTCAGATCCAGGCGAAATTTCCAAAAATTTCTCGCCGATGACACCCGCAAGATTGATGAAAAACTTAGAGTCCTTGCGAATGCTACCCCAAGCTTTAGGACTGATGGAAATTTCAATCTTCAGCTTAACCTCTTCGCCTTTTTCTGACTTAAAACCCGGTGTGAAGGAAATTTTTCGAACTTTACCGACTTTAATTCCCATCACTCGAACAGGAGAACCCTCTTCAATACCGCCCGCATAGTTGTACATGACATTTAAACGATAAGAATCCGAGAATGATGAGATCATTCCCATAAAGTACGCAAAAACGACAATAAGGCCGACGGCGACAAGTGCTAGTAATCCTACTTTCGTTTCAACCTTCATAGGCTTTATCCTTTAATAGAAATAAGAAAAAGTATAGGACAAAACAAAATCCAACACAATGATCGCAACTGAAGATGTGACAACAGCTTGAGTCGTCGCTTTTCCAACACCATCGGCGCCCGCCTTACAGTTAAATCCAAAATAACAACTGACAACTGGAATTACGGAGCCAAAAGTCGCAGCCTTTAAAATAGCAAAAAAGAAATCTTTAAAATGCACAAAAGCTTTCATCGAAGATAAAAATAAGGCCGGTGGGTAACCTAAATAGATATCGCTCACGATCATCGCACAAAAAATGCAGGTCATAATTGCAATGATGGCTAGAAGTGCCATCCCCAAGACACATGCGATCAATCGGGGAATTAAAAGGTAATTGATCGGATCAATCCCCAACATTCGTAAGGCATCGATTTGCTCGGTGACCTTCATCGTTCCTACCTCAGCCGCAATTCCAGCGCCAATTCTAGAAGTCAAAAGCAGAGCTGTCACCACCGCCCCTAGCTCGCGCAGGATCATTAAAGCTGCGAATCCTGGAACCAATGAATCGTTTTGAATGATCATTTTCATATGAAAAGAGGACTCTAAGATCGTCACCATCGATGCAAAGCAAACACAAAAAACAATCATCGGTACACTGCCATTAGCGATCAAGTAAAGTTGGTGAAGTGTCTCTTTGGTTCGCAGAGGGCCTCTTAATATTTGCAGGTCATCCTCCCAACACGATATTCATGATAATATCGGCCAAAAAACTAACTATCCAATCAACCACAACAATAAAAATCATTGTTGAAACTGCGGTATTAACCACTGCTTTACCGACGCCCTTAGCTCCGCCCGTTGCCGTGTAACCTCGGAAGGTGCAGACGGTAGCTAAGACAACCGCAAAACAAAGACATTTAAGCAGCCCAATCAAAATTGATGGCCATGCTAAAACTGTAGGAATATGGCGTACATATTCTTCGGGCTCAACATGGGCAAAGAAAAAAGCGAGGAAAGTCCCACCTAGAATCGACATAAGAAGACCTAAGGCTAATAAGAAAAATGACGACACAATGATGCCAATAAATCGGGGCACGATTATTTCTTGAATTGGATTTGCTCCTAAGCAGCGAATGGCATCAATTTGTTCTGTGACACGCATCGTTCCCAATTCTGCAGAAGTGTAAGCTCCGACTTTTCCGCTGAGCATAAAAGCAATCAGCAAGGGTCCTAATTCGCGAATGGTTCCGCTGGTTGCAAGGCCTCCAAGGTATCCCAAAGCGCCAAAATCCCTTAATTGCATAGCGAATTGGACGGACATAATCGCGCCAACAAAAAAACCGGCCATACCTGTTGTTAAAAGGCTTTGTCGGGTGACGTCCCAAATTTGATCAAAAATAAGCTTAGACCGAGATGGCGACTTAAACATTGTCCGTAAAATTTCTTGCAGAAAAATAAGGCTTCGACCTAGGTCATCAATGATTAAAATTCCGGCACTGATCATGAATTGACCTCAGCCAAGAAATCCATCACCAAGGGATGCGTTGATTTTTTAAGTTCAGCCGGTGTACCTAAAGCCATAATTTCACCTTGATCTAAAACAACAATTCGATCAGCAATCGCTAAAGCACAATTCATATCGTGGCTGACAACAACCGACGTTGTTTGCAGTTTTCTGGATAATTCTTGAATCAAATTATTCACCGCATTAGTTGTAACGGGATCAAGTCCTGTCGTTGGCTCATCAAAAAGCAGAATCTGTGGCTCGATCGCTACAGTTCTAGCTAAACTGACTCTCTTTTGCATCCCGTACGAAATTTGTGCAGGAAATTTATTTTCTATTCCAGTTAGCTGCACCAATTGCAAGGCCTGGGAAACTTTTTGTGCGATCACATCGGCTGAGTATTGAAAATGTCTTCGTAAACCAAAGGCTACATTTTCAAAAATACTTAAAGAATCAAACAGGGCTGGATGCTGAAAAACCATGCCACATTTTTTTCTGATTTGAAGATATTTTTCCTCGGAAAAATGGGAAGTCTCTTCACCATCAATCCAAATTTCACCCGCATCGGGCCTTAGTAAACCCACTGTGTTTTTTAATAAAACAGATTTTCCCGTTCCTGAAGTTCCTAAAATAAAAAGAATTTCGCCTTTGGCAATTTTAAGACTTAGGCCTTTCAAAATGGTTCGGTCGCCGAATTTTTTGACAAGGTTTTTATATTCTATCATTTCAACCGATCGCCGTCAGAGGACCGGTGATGGCTCCGCGAATAAATTGATGAACCCTGGGGTCCATATGATTTTTTGTCTGTTCAGCACTTCCGGTAATAATAATTTCTTGATCAACAACCATCAACATTCGATCGGCCATTTGATAGGCCCGTTGAATATCATTAGTGATCGCAATCACAGTCGATTTTTTCCTTTTTTTAAGGTCTAAAATTAATTCTACAATTTTTCGACTGGTGATGGGATCAAGTCCTGCTGTTGGGTCATCATAAAAAATAATTTCTGGATCCAGTGCTAATGCTCTAGCAATGCCGAGACGTTTTTGCTGCCCGCCGCTGATTTCGTCTGGAAACAAGGCTTTTGCATGGGAAATTCCTACCGCCTCTAGAAAAAAGTCGACTCGTTCTGAAATCTCGCTGCTTGTTAGGTCTGTTGTTTCGCGCAAGGGAAAAGCGATATTCTCTCCGCAGGTCAAAGAATCAAAAAGTGCATTTTTTTGAAAAAGCATCCCAACTGTTTTCAGAATCTCTAGGCGCTTTGCACCGCGCAACCTGCTCCACGCTTGGCCCTTAACCAAAACTTCTCCTGCGACAGGATCAATCAGTCCCGCAAGAAGTTTTAAAAGTGCCGTTTTCCCGTGCCCACTAGGCCCTACCAAAACAAGACATTCGCCCATCTGCACTTGCAGATCGATTTGATTTAAAACGGTCAGTTCATTAAACCGAACTGTTGCTTTTCGAACATCAAACGCTAGGACCAATTGACTCACCTCAAACAGACTTGTCACGTCTCTAGATTTAAGATTGAATGAGACCTTAAACGCAATCGAAAAATTCATTAAATTCAATTTCTTAAGGAGTTTCTTTCATGGCTCATCAACGAAAAAAAATTACGGTTATTGGCGCAGGTTTTGTCGGATCCACAGCAGCTCATTGGGCTGCACAAAAAGAACTTGGTGATGTCGTTCTTTTGGATATCAACGAAGGTGCTGCCAAAGGTAAGGCTCTAGATCTTTTCGAAGCCTCTCCGGTTGAACAATTCGATTCGCGCATTACTGGGACTAGCAATTACGCTGATATTGCCGATTCTGACATTGTTATTTTGACGGCTGGTATTCCACGTAAACCCGGCATGAGCCGCGATGATTTATTAGCAACAAATGCTAAAATTGTTAAAGCTTGCGCAGAAGGTATTAAAAAGTACGCTCCCAACTCTGTTGTGATTGTTGTTTCTAATCCGTTAGATGCAATGGCTTACGTCTGTAAACAAGTCACTGGTTTCCCGCGCGAGCGAGTGATCGGCATGGCTGGAGTTTTAGATGGCGCAAGATTTCGATCATTCATTGCTGAAGCATGTGACGTATCGGTGAAAGACGTTCAAGCTTTCACGCTTGGTGGCCACGGCGATACCATGGTGCCGATGCCAAGACATTGTTCTGTTGGGGGCGTACCTTTAACAGAAATTTTACCAGCTGAAAAAATCGATCAATTAGTTCTACGTGCCGTGAATGGTGGGGCCGAGATTGTTAAGCTTTTACAAACTGGTTCAGCCTATTACGCTCCATCGGCTTCGGCCGTGCAGATGGCTGAAGCAATCTTAAAGGATCAAAAACGAATTCTTCCTTGTGCTGTGGAGCTGAATGGCGAGTACGGAATGAAAGGCCTTTTTATTGGAGTCCTTTGTAAGTTAGGCGGAAAAGGCATGGAACAAGTCATTGAATTAAAGCTGAATGATAAAGAACGCGCCGGATTAGAAAATTCAGGTAAAGCTGTTCGCGAACTGGTCGATGCTATGGGAAAATTACAATACTAAAAACGGAGAATCGATGAACATCCACGAGTATCAAGGTAAAGAGATCTTAAGAAAGTTTGGCGTCACGACCCTGAAGGGAAAAGTGGCCCATTCTCCGGACGAGGCCGTCGCTGCCGCTAAAGAAATTGGTGGCACAATTTGGGTCGTAAAGGCCCAAATTCATGCGGGCGGACGCGGGAAAGGTGGCGGCGTAAAGGTCGCAAAATCGATCGACGAAGTCCATTCGTACGCGAAACAAATCATCGGGATGACTTTAGTGACCCATCAAACAGGTCCTGAAGGAAAAAAAGTTCAAAAAGTCCTCATAGAACAAGGCTGTAACATCGCTAAAGAATATTACGTTGCTTGCTTAGTTGATCGACAAACCGGGCGAGTCACCATGATGGCCTCATCCGAGGGTGGCGTGGAAATTGAGATCGTAGCTGAAAAAAACCCTGAGTCGATTAAAAAAGTTGATATCGACCCCGTTGTTGGGTTGGCTGCGTTTCAAGCTCGGCAATTAGCGTTTGAAATTGGGATGTCTGCGGAAGTCGCCGCAAAAGCGGTGAAGTTTTTTACGGGCCTCTATAATGCCTTTGTGCAATCAGATTGTTCGATGGCAGAAATAAATCCTTTGGTTGTCACCAAAGAGGGTGATGTGATCGCCTTAGATGCAAAAATGGGCTTTGATTCAAACGCTCTTTACCGACATGCAGACATTGCAGAATATCGTGATTTGAATGAAGAAGAACCCACTGAAATTGAAGCATCAAAATATGATCTGGCGTTTATTAAGTTGGACGGCAGCATTGGATGCCTAGTGAACGGTGCAGGTCTTGCGATGGCAACATTAGATATCATCCAATTGCATGGCTCTAGTCCTGCCAACTTTTTAGATGTTGGCGGCGGCGCCAATAAAGAAAAAGTCACAGCCGCTTTTAAAATTATTCTGAAAGATCCTAACGTCAAAGCGATCTTAGTGAATATCTTTGGTGGTATTATGAAATGTGATGTCATCGCCGAGGGCGTGATCGCTGCATCAAAAGATGTGGGTCTTAAAGTTCCATTAGTTGTTCGACTTGAAGGCACCAACGTCGATTTAGGAAAAAAATTATTGCGCGAAAGTGGCTTAAACATCACTCCGGCCGATGATCTTACAGACGCTGCTAAAAAAGCTGTCGCTGCAGTGAAGGGGAAATAATGTCAATTTTAATCAATAAAGACACTCGAGTTATCTGCCAGGGCTTGACTGGATCGCAAGGCAGTTTTCACACTGAACAGTGTTTAGCTTACGGAACCAAGATGGTTGGCGGAGTAACACCCGGAAAAGGCGGCACCAAGCACATCAACCTGCCGGTTTATAACACTGTCTTAGAAGCTAAAAAAAACACGGGCTGTAGTGTTTCAATGATTTTCGTTCCGCCTCCGTTTGCTGCTGATTCCATCATGGAAGCTGTCGATGCGGATCTGGATCTAGTGATTTGTATCACTGAAGGAATTCCCGTTCTTGATATGGTGAAAGTAAAACGCTTTATGGAAGGACGGAGAACTCGTCTTGTGGGCCCGAACTGCCCGGGAGTTATAACACCGGGACAATGTAAGATTGGAATCATGCCCGGTGCGATCCATAAACCAGGTCCGATCGGAGTCGTATCAAGATCAGGAACTTTGACTTACGAAGCAGTTTTTCAACTGACCCAAGTTGGTCTTGGTCAATCAACCTGTGTTGGAATTGGTGGAGATCCCGTCAATGGCACAAACTTTATTGATGTTCTAAAAATGTTCAATGCTGATCCGCAAACTGAAGCCGTGATTATGATTGGCGAAATTGGTGGATCAGCAGAAGAAGAAGCCGCTGAATATATTAAAAAAGAGTTTAAAAAACCAGTGACTTGCTTTATTGCTGGCGCCTCGGCTCCTCCTGGAAAAAGGATGGGCCATGCGGGTGCTATTATTAGTGGTGGAAAAGGAACTGCAGCTGCAAAATTTGAAGCTTTGGCCGCCGCTGGCTGTAAGATCTCTCGAAGTCCGGCTGATTTGGGAACAACCTTGAAAGCTAGCCTGAAGTAGGCTAGTTAAGAATCTTTTAAAGGAGCAATTATGCCGATCGAACAAACGTTTTCTATTATTAAACCAAATGCGATGAAAAAAAACTGCCTTGGCGATATCGTCAGTATGTTTGAAGCCAATGGCTTAAAAATCGCTGCTGCAAAAATTCAAGTGCTTTCTAAGTCGAAGTGCGAGGAATTTTACGGCGAACACAAGGCTCGTCCTTTTTTTGGCGAACTTGTTAGTTTTATGACTTCGGGACCAGTGATGTTAATGTGCCTTCAAGGTGAAAACGCCGTCGCTAAAAATCGCGAAATTATGGGCGCGACAGATCCTAAAAAGTCCGCTCCTGGAACGATCCGTTTTAAGTTTGGTGATAACGTGGGTGAAAATGCAGCCCATGGATCTGATAGTGTTGCATCTGCGCAGCGCGAATTAGCTCTGTTTTTTGAAAAACAAGAGATCTGTAATATCTAATGACACGTTTTAAACCAAGTAAGGAGTCCAACGACTCTTTACTTGGTAAAACCATTCCCTTAAAAATTGAAAAACTAGCGGTGGGCGGAGATGGCCTTGGTCGCTATAATGGGATGGTTATTTTTGTTCCTTTCACCGCACCTGGTGATGAAATTCTTGTTCAAATCACTGAGCAAAAGAAGAATCACGCTTTTGGTGTTATCGAAGAAGTCATTTCTCCAGGCATTGAAAGATTTGAACCACCTTGTCCTTACTATTTTAATTGCGGCGGCTGTAACTGGCAGCATCTTCAAGGGGACGCCCAGTTAAAATATAAGGAACTTTTAGTGGCAGAAAATTTAAAAAAGTTTTTGCGTTTAGATATCTCTGTTTTGCCTATTATACCCTCCCCTAAAAATTGGCGCTACAGAAATAGAATCCAATTAAGTTCGCAGGGTTCATTGCTGGGCTTTCGCAAGCGAAATTCTCATCAAATTATCGATATTAAAGACTGCCTTATAACTGAAGAAGTATTAACGAATACGCTTCCACTGATCAGGAAAAGCGTCGAAAATTCATCTCAGCGAATTGAGCTCTTTTTGACAGAAGATGGCTTAGCCCAATGGGAAAATGTGGCAGATACTGGCGAAGGTGTCGGCTTTTCACAAGTCAATCGATTCCAAAATGAAGATTTAATCCAGACGGTTCTTGAGTGGATCCCGAACCCACCTCAGTCAATTTTAGAACTCTATGCAGGCTCGGGAAATTTCACATGGCCGCTTGCAAAAAAGTTTCCCAAAGCATCTTTTATTGCCGTTGAATTAAGTTCTTTGCTGGTCAAGCGTGCACAAAAAATGAAACAAAGCTTTCCTTTGGTTCAATTTTTGGCAGCTGATGTCGAGGCCTACCTAAAAAAATCGGCTGTTCAAAAACACGATCTAGTTTTCCTTGATCCCCCTCGACAAGGAACAACGGCCTATGTGATGGAAGCGTTAGCGGTCGCTAAGCCTTCGAAGATATTATATTTAAGCTGTCATCCGGTTTCTTTAGCCCGCGATCTATCGATCTTTTTGAAGTCCTGTGAGAAGCAAGGTGCGAAATACCGAATTACACGGGTTCAGCCATTTGAAATGTTTCCCCACACCGACCACGTCGAAACCTTGATAGAGCTTAGGGTTGACTGATTTTGATGACATGATACCGTTGTAGCATGTTGAAATATTTGGCAATTCTGCTCCTTATTGGCTTTTCTGGTTGCTCATCAAAACAAAAAATTGAGCAGTCTGATTTGCATCAACGTCTTGGACTTTCGTTGTATGAACAAGGCAACTATCCGATGGCATTGCGGGAGTTTTTGGTCGCGGAACAATTGAATCCCAGTAATCCTGCGATTCAAAACAACCTAGGTCTAACTTATTTTATGCGTGAGCGATATGAACTGTCAGAAAAGTATGTTCGCAAAGCCTTAAAATTAAGCCCAGATTTTACGGACGCAAGAAATAATTTAGGCCGCATCTTGATTGAAATGGGAAAATATAAAGATGCTGAAAAAGAATTAAAATTTGCTTTGAATGATCTGACCTATACCGGACAAGATCGAATTTACATGAACTTGGGTCTAAGCTACTTCAATCAAGAGCAATTTGAAAAATCCCGAGATATGTTTTTAAAGTCTGTGAATTTACAAAAAGACAGCTGCACAGGACATAACTATTTAGGTCGATCTTACTTTGAATTAAAAAATTACGATAAGGCCGCTGAAGTTTTAGATAGTGCCATCGGCTACTGCCAGAAAAATTTTTATGATGAACCCCATTATTACAGCGCTTTAACTTACTATCGCTTAGGTCGAATTGAAAAAGCCACGGCGCGATTTGAAGAAATCATGAAGCTTTATCCGCAAGGACAGTACCGCGATAAAGCCCGATCGATGCTAGAGATACTGAAGAAGGGGCCCTAAATGAAACGCACGGGAGAAATCCTTAAAAATGAACGTGAAGCTAGAGGACTTTCTTTACATGAGATTGGGCTTTCTTTAAAAATTAATAGTAAAATTTTAAAAGCCATTGAAAATGGCGACTCTACCAATTTGCCAGCTAAAACTTTTTTGCGTGGCTTTGTTCAAAGTTATGCTTCTTATTTGAAATTGAATGTCGATGATGTATTGAAAGTTTTTACTGATGAAATGGGCTCCACCAGGCCTCAACCTTCAATAAAGGACTTAGCTTCGGAAGCAACAATCGATAATGCGATCAACTCTGTTGTGGCACCGCCTCCTTCCTCCGTAACTTTAAACACTCCAGATAAACCTGTTAAGAAAGAGAAAAAAACTTCGTTGGAAGAAAGCTCTACGACAAAAGGGCTTATTTTTTCTTTACTCGGAGTTATTTTAGCTGGGCTTATTTTGGTTACAATGAAGGTGATTGATCGCTATCAGCGAGAAGCACAAGTGACCACCGTGGATCTAAAGCCGATTGACAGCGAAAAAACTCCAGTTGGCGAAACTTCGTCTTCGGAAAAAGTTCCGACGACGCCAGCACAGACTTCCAATGTTGACAGCAGTACGACTGTGGCTGCAGAGCCTGCACCCACAGTCCCTGTGTCTCCGTCATCGGTACCCATTTTAAAAACTTTGCCAGCCATCGCAGCAGTTCCCAAAGAAGTTCTTCTGCCGAAACCAGCGCCAACGCCAGAATTAAAGCCTGTTGATACTAAGCCTCCTGATGTTGTTAAAGAGGTTGCAAAAGAAGTTCCTCAAGAAAAAGCTAAAGAACCTGAAGAGAAAAAAGCAAAGCCCATCGAGCTGATTGTTGAAGCCCTTGATAGCGTTGAAATTGAATATGTTACGGGTGCAGGTAAAACTGAAAAAATTAAGCTCGACCCTGAGCAAATTCACACATTCAAAAGTAAAGCTGGTTTAAAGTTAATGATCAGCAATGGTGGAGCCGTAAATATGATCCTGAACGGAAAGGACTTAGGCGTTCCCGGGGATTTGGGAAAGTCGATTAAACTCAACTACTAATGACTTTATATAAAAAAGTTTGGTGGATCAGTCTTTTCATTAAACTTCTCATTGCCGCCTTTGTTCCCTTAAGTGCCGATGAGGCTTACTACTGGGTTTGGTCCCATTTTCCACAACTGAGTTATTTTGATCATCCACCTTTGGTTGCCTGGCTATTCAAGATGGGCTCCTTTTTGCCTCAGCCATTAATCCGCTGGCCTGGAGTTATTCTTTTTCATTTGGGTTTTCTTTTCTGGTTTCAAATATTAAAATCTAAACTTAACGAGGCTCAAATTTTAGGGTGGCTGATTCTTTGCTTTTTATGTCCGTTGGTTGGATTGGGATCCATTTTAATTTTACCCGATGGACCGCTGTTTTTCTTTTTTTCGGCAAGCTTATATTTTTTCTTCCAGTCCCTTGAAAAACCAAAGTTCATTCAGTACGCCGCTTTCGGCGCTTGTCTTGGATTAGGCTTTTTATCTAAATATCTGATTGTTATTCCCGCTTTTATTTTAGCCGTATTTATTTTCCTAGAAAGGTCTCGCCACCCTCAAAAACTAAAAAATATTGCGGTTATAATTTTTTTCGGATTATTACTTTCGTCTCCCGTTCTACTTTGGAATCTAGAAAACGGTTTTAAGTCATTTCAATTTCAGTTTCATCACGGCCTCGGCGAAAACTCATGGAATTGGAAGTGGACAACGGACTATGTTTTGGGAACCCTTCTTCTTATGTTCCCTATGAATTTATACTGGAGCTTGCAGGCGCCCAAAAATACTTTTAATAAAGTTTTCCTGTTTTTATCAGCGGGTGGTTTTTCTTTTTTCTTTTTGTCTTCTTTTAAGGGCTCTGTCGAGCTTAATTGGCCGGCTATTTTCTATCCCTGTCTTTTCATCCTTAGCATTCAATTTGTTTCAACAAAAAAGGTTTTTAAAACTTTTACTTATTGGTTTTTTATTTATACCCTTGCAGTATCTTTAGTCTTTCGCGGGCTTGCGCCGAGCCTAGAAGACAAGTTTAAACAGCCTCGGGCGGTCGCAGAACTTTCTAAACTTCCTTATGAGCTAAAACCCCTCTATGCCAGCACATATCAGTTAGCCTCGCTTTTTTGGTGGAGCAGTCAGAAGCCCGTCTACAAGATTCGTGGCTCTGGGCGCTATGATTTTTTTGATGAGCAAGCGGAAAGTCTTCCTTCTGTCTCCTCTTTTTACTTGATCAAAGAACCCGGCAATAATCTCCCTGATTGGTTAGACCCTACTGTTTGGTCTGTTCAACAGATACAAATCCCAGCAGAGGGGTATATGATATTCAAAATTACAAAAAAGGATTCGCTATGAAGGTTTGGATTTGGTTGTCCCTTCTGATGATCTCTTACTTTCTTTACGGATTTTATATTTCTCCTTTTGATCTTAGCGTTATCCCAAAGCAATTAAGAAAAGAAAATCCCGTTGGGTTTTATGATTACAATGGCGTGATCAACGTTCATTCTGACCTTAGCTTAGGATCCAGTCAGCCACTTGAAGTCATTACTGCTGCCAAAGCTGCAAAACTTGATTTCCTGATTTTGACAGATCTAAATACTTTTGCCCTTCCAAATCAGCTTGAAGGTTACCATGGCAACACTTTAGTTTTTGTGGGTAACAAGATTAGCTATTTAGATTCAAGATTGATTTACTATTCCTTAAACCATGAGACAATAGGTTCGAATTTGGGCGAGGCCCAAGTTAAAATGGCAGATCTTCTTTCACAAAAAGAGGGCGCAAATAAAGACAGCTTAGTGATTCTAGCTCATCCTTATAAAGTGGGCTTTACTTGGAGTGGTGAAATTCCCCCCGGGCTGGATGGATTCGAACTTTTAAATATCAAAAGTCTTTCTAATAGAGCGTGGGAAATTTCGAAGCTATCGACTCTTTGGAGCCTTTTGATTTATCCCTTTAATAATCGCCTCGCTGTGCTTCGCCTTTTTTCAGAGCCCACAGAAGAGCTTGCTTTGTTAGATAAGCTCTCTCAGCAGAGAAGCATGATTGGCTTTGCCGGCGCAGAGGCTTCGGCGCGGGCTATTCCTTTAGCTAATTATTTAATTAAGTTTCCAAGTTATCAAAGGTCTTTTGAACTTTTCACCAATCATCTATTGCTAAAGTCAGAATTGACCGGAAATACCAGCACTGATAAGCAAAAGATATTTTCAGCCCTGAAAGCCGGTCAATTTTATTTAAGCTTTGATGAGATTGGCGATCCAAAAGGTTTCAATGCTTTCATTGAAGAAAAGGGCCAAATTTATCCAATGGGCACAAAATTGAAGTTTAATAAAAATCAGATTTTAAAAATTCGAATTCCAGTCGAGCCATTAGAGTTTTTTGAAGTGGTCATTTACCGGAATGGGGTTCGCTACGAAACTTTTAATTCGTCTGAGGCTGATGTGCCACTCAAAGAACCCGGCTCTTATCGGGTGCAAGTGCGGGTGAGCCCCTATTTACCGTTACCAGACGCAAAAAAATGGATTACGTGGATTTATACCAATCCATTTATTTTAACGCCTTAGGGACTCTGACCACTAATCCATGACTTGGAATAAGTTGGCAGCTGAGTCTTTCATCAGCTGCAAATCCACGGTCAGAAGCCATTTCAACCTCAAGCTCTACAGGTGGGGCTAAGTTATCCACAGATTTTTCCACAAATACCCGACAAGTTCCGCAGGTCGCAAATCCACCGCAGCTGTGTTCGATTAGAAGCTTGTGATCCAAAGCCAACTGAAGAACCGAAGACTGGCTTCCAGCTTGAATTTCAAGCTCTTTATAATCTATCTTGAATGTCACGACACATTGGGCTTTCATATCGGAAACCTAATCTATTGAAAGTCGACGAACTTTTTTGTATCAAGGATTTTATGAATTTCATAGCATTTGACTTAGAAACTACAGGAACTGTCCCAGGCGCTGACCAGATTTGCGAAATTGGCGCAGTTCGTTTTGTAAATGGTGTTGTCGAGGCCGTTTTTTCAACCCTCATTGATCCCTTGCGACCGATTCCTCCCGGAGCTTCTGCTGTGAATGGAATTACTGATGCGATGGTCAAGGGGCAGCCACGAATCGAAACCATCCTAGAGTCCTTTGCTGAGTTTTGCGGCGATTCGCTGATGGTCGCTCACAATGCCCCTTTTGATACTCAATTCTTAAGTTCTGATATTAAAAAATTTGAACTCGCAGCACCAAAAGGTGTTGTTGTTGATACTTTGCCTATCGCTCGAAAAGTTTTCCCGGGCCTTGCCAATTACAAGCTAGGAACCTTGGTCCAACATCTGAAAGTCACAGCCACTGAATTTCACCGAGCTGAACAAGATGCGACTTATTGTGGAAATGTATTTATGGAAATGATTAAAAGAATCTCAGTGGGTGGACAACCCCCTAAAATCGAAAATTTAATAGCTTTGACTGGCAAGCCCGAGTTTCGTTTTCCACAGATTATTCGCCAACCCAAGCAGTTGGATCTTTTAAGTTTATTTTAAATTATTTTTTCGGCCCGAGACCGGGTACCTGCGACCCCGTCCAAAAGAATGCTCGGAAACTTTAAGAATCGGTGGAGCTTGCCACCTTTTAAATTCACTTTTAAATAAATTATTCAATAACCACTTTTCGGTTTTAGTGCGAGCCACCTTCTGTTTTTCAACGATATTGATAACCGCCTCGTCTAATTCAGGATAAGGAGGTAATGAATCCTGATCCTTTTGACCAGGCCGCAGTTCTGCTGTTGGTGGGCGATTAATTATTTCCTGAGGGATGAGTTCACGTTGAAGATTATAATATTCTGCCAATTCATAAACCTGAGCTTTGGTTAAATCTGCAATCGGAGCAAGGCCCCCGCACATATCCCCATACAAAGTTGTATAACCTGTCGCGTATTCAGATTTATTTCCTGTTGTTAAAAGAAGGCTACTTTCTTTATTCGAGTAGGCCATCAAAAAAAGTCCTCGCAAACGAGCCTGCAAGTTTTCATTAACAACATTGAACTGATTAAAATCAAACACCTCTGCAAAACTTTTTAGAGCTCTCTCATAAGTTTCAACAATCGAAAGTTTTTTGAAACCAATTCCTAAGTTTGATGCCATTTTTTGAGCCAAATCAAAACTTTCAGGCGAGGAAAAAGGCCCAGGTAACGAAATTGCAAAAACTTTATTGGGACCGATAGCATCGGCCGCTAAGCAAGCGACAACAGCCGAATCAATTCCACCACTTAAACCAAAGTGAATCTTGGTTAGGCCGGTCTTTGCACAAAAATCTTGAATACCTACAACCAAGGCTTTGCGCAGTTCTTCTGTTTTATTTAAGACTGGTGGCTTGTGCCAACTTTCAAAGGTTTTCAGATCAAAGACATTTAATTGTTCTTGAAAGGCTAAGCATTGAAATGGTTTTTTTCCCTTTGGAGTCATTAAAAAACTTTGACCATCAAAAATAATTTCGTCTTGGGCACCCACTAAATTAGCGTAAAGCACTGGCGCTTTGAAGTGTTTCGCTGTCGCTAAAGTGACCCGATTCCGAAGCTTCATTTTTCCTACGAAGTAAGGCGAGGCACTGATATTGATCACTAAATCGATGTTTTTCTGCGCTATTTTTTTAAGTGGGTTTTCTTTATATGTACTACGCTCACTTGCAAATTCCCAAGCCCAAATATCTTCACAAATAGTGATAAAGAACTTCTTTCCTTTGTACGAGAAAACATTTTTAGAAAGATCGCCAGTTTCAATAAAGCGAGCCTCATCAAAAACATCTCCGGTGGGCAAAAGTTGCTTATTAAAAATTTTCGGTTTTTGACCTTTCACTAAAAAAGCTGCTGAATTGAAGTAAGGTTTACCCCGGCGGCTTTTGTTTCTAGTGATAAGCCCAATAACAACACCAATATCTGCAGGAATTTTTTTACAAAGGTCTTGAAATTGTTTTTCCTGACGATCGACTTCTTCAGATCTTTCCAAAAGATCAAAGGGATGATAGCCAAACAGACTGCATTCCGGAAAAACGACTAAAGAGCATCTCATGTCTTTAGCACGCTGGACGTATTCTAAAATTTTAATTTTATTATTTTCAAAATCGCCCAACACAGGATTTATTTGGGCGACACCAATTCTGGGGCTTAGTGTTCTTCGTTGCAAAGTTCCTCGTCGCTAAATAGAGCTTTTCTTCCAGAAAAGCCATCATGGTAGCCGTGAAAAAACATTATCTTTCTTTCTGGAAATTTCCAACAAAAGTATCCTTCACCATTATCAAAGTCGATCAACCACAATCCTTGGGGCGAGGCTCCCAATTTTTCAATTTTTTGCTGCCACTGGCGAATAGTTAAATCAATTTCTTTTTCAATCTCTTGAGCTATCAAGCTTTGGCGGTCTTCTATGGACTCGAGCCGTTGAAGCAAAAGGCGGACTTTGCTGTTGGCCAGTTCAGTCATACGGTGAAGGACAGGAAGCAAATTTTGCGCATCCTCAAGATGAAATACTCTCTTGCTGTTGATCTGAATAATCTGATTCAAATGTTCCCCCCGGAAGGCCCATGTATGAAACAAGACCCTTGCGACTTCAAGGACATAATCAGGCTTAAAAAATTTTTCTAGGAGCACTGCGTGGCGAATTTATTCCCAACTCTTTGTTAGTCTTGCGGCCTGGCCACCAATCACTGCTATCAATAGGATAATAATTGCAGCAATAAGCACATACCGGAAATAATCGCCAAGATTCCAATTTTCAGCTTTTTCTTCAGCAATGACATCAGCTTTACTGGGTGGCTTTAGAAGCATCTTTTTAGGTTTCGTTCCTGGCAAGTCGCTAGCAACAACACGAGATGCGACTTTTTTTTCCTCTTCCTCTTTTTTTTGTGCAGCTGAATTCATTCCGTAAGTAATCACCCCTTTTGCACGAGAATTACCTTGAGAATCATAAGCTCGGCCTCCACCGGCTTTATTGAAGCCGCCTTCTTCCGTGGTGCCGATTGAAATTTCTACAACCTTTGTACTTCCTGCTCGTTCACTGTTCTGAGCGCGTGGCGGTGGACCATTTAAATTACTGGCACTCTGTCCTGCGGAACCGGCGTAACCGGCTTGCCCTGATGCTGCGCTATTGTCCTTGCTGCCATTCTTGTCCTTCGAGGATTCATTTTGGGGATCGTTAGGATTTGAACCCGACCCACCTATTGGACTCCGGCCTTCTGCAAGTGTCGCTGGCTTAAATTTAAAATCACATTCACTTTGGTTGCTTGAGTTTCCAGTCGAAGGGAACTCGCCAGTTTCTAATAAACAAGAAATATAATCGCCCATATAGTTATTTACAAACTGTCCAAAGGGTCTAAAAAACTGATTGGTTAGAGATAAGATGATCGCAACAGTAATCACCAGCAATAGGATATATTCCATGGTGGCCTGTCCTGAATTATTAGAATCCTGTAGCGATTTCACTCTGTTTAAATATATCATACAGGAGATATGTTCGTATTGACCGCAGTGCCGCATTTCAAAAGTCTTTACCTTAGGCGAACCCTTTGGATTGTTTTTGTATCGATTTGGGTCACAAGTCCCGTCTTTGGTCTAGATAAAAACAAAGACAGCCTCATGACAAACGAAGAAAGCGAGTTTCTAGAGTTTAAAGAAAATCCAGCGCCCAAAGGAAAGGTAGCTGCGCCTGCAGTTGCCCCGGAAAAAATCATCGAATTGTTGGAACCAAAAGTTAAAAATGATTCCAAAGATTTTAAGTCTGCGATTGCCTTGGCTCACGCTTACTATGATAAAAAAGAATTTGCGAAAGTCCCTCCGCTATTATGGAAATTTATCGATCAATTGCAGAAATCTGATTTTTATATTTTGTTACGCAGCCAAAACGAGATCGGACAGGCCGACGAACTTCTTAAAATTTCAAATCTTCTTATTTCCAGAAACCCAAAAGACTTTGAGGCCTTTCATTACCAAGGAAAAGCTTACGTGATGAAAAAAAAGGATAAAGAAGCACTAGAAAGTTTCAAAAAAGCGATCGAAGCTAATATTAAATTTTTACCTTCCTATTTAAGTATTGCAGAAATTTACGAAAAGCGAAAAAATCTTTACGAGCAACGCGCTCTTTATCAGGATATGCTGCAAGTTTTTGGACCCTTAACAGAAATTTTGACTCGTTTATGCCAAGTAAATACAAAGGATGGCTTTGCTGAATTGGGCGAAAAATATTGTCGCCAGGCCATTCAAAAAGATCCCTCGATTCCAGAAAATTATATCAACTTAGGTATTGTAGTTCTTCAATCTGGTGAAAAGAAGAAAGCAATAGAGATTTTTAAAAGCACGGCCGAAAAATTTCCGTCCTCTGAGCCTGTTGCTATACAATATGGCGGTTATTTAGAATCAGAAAAAAACTTTATCGATTCTTTTAAAATTTTTAGAGTTTGCTCTGAAAAGAATCCTAAGTCTGAAAAATGTCTTTTGGGATATGCCAATTCTGCTTTTCAGATTCAGAAGTTAGACGACTCTCTTGCCGCCTTTAAAAAACTCTGCACTTTCAATCGGACTTACGCCGTTCATGTTCGACGTGCTTTAGCCAGCCTACGTGCAAGTGGCACAAAGAGTTGGATTGAAAAATTTCAAGAGTTATCCGAGGGCTGCGCTCTTTAGTTAAGATGTGGAAAAAACTCGCGCAGATTCTGGTGGGGGTTTTCAATACGACGAATTTTTCCGGCATTTGGCAGGATCTGATGAAGAAAGCTTTTACATAGCTCTGAGGGCCCGGTGGCCATAAAATAAGAATGACCTGTGGTGTCTCGCATAAATCTTAGGTCAAGAATTTCTAGGCCAAACTTGGACGCCTGAGAGGCTATCCGGAAGGTGTCTCCTAAAAACAGATATTCCCCAATAAGAAGATCCTCTGCTAGGGGAGGATTTGTCAGACTTAAATAACTGTTTAATACTTTTTCCGGCAGATCTAGAAAAACTTCTAAATTTTCGATATTAACTTTTAGACCACCAACAAATTTTGAAACATCAACAGATGTAGGAACTGCCAACAGCAGGTGACCCTTAGATGAAAATGGAAAAAGCTCTAAAATTTCCGCGCCAAGACCACTAGCCGCATGCGCGGCTTCATAGGCAGCGCCAAGGCTACTGAACCAAAGCAGCAGGTGCTTCTTCATCGATTTCCCCGATTAAATCATATTCCATGGAATCAGTGATTCGTACATTCACGAGGTCACCGACGTTTGCTAATCCAGAACTAATAAGGACCACGCCGTCAATATCCGGAGCTTGCTGCGACGTACGACCTTGTAACAAAAGATCAGTTTCTTCACTGTACCCTTCGACAAGGACTTGCACGGTTCGTCCAATAAATTCCCGATGTTTTTCCCGGGATATATTTTGTTGAACTGCCATTAAGGCATCATGACGTCGCTGTTTGACGTCTTCTTCAATTTGATCCGGCAACTTGCCACCTCGGGTATTTTCTTCCGGCGAATACATAAAACAACCAACGCGGTCAAATTTCTGGTCCGCAATAAATTTTAGAAGTTCTTCAAAGTTCTCTTCTGTTTCGCCAGGATATCCAACAATAAACTGCGTTCGAATAACTGCTTCCGGAATTTCTTGACGGATATTTGTTAAAACTTTCGAAATTTCTTCTACTGTCATCTTGCGATTCATTCGCTTTAAGACATCGTTATTAATGTGCTGCAATGGCATATCAAAATATTTTACAAACTTTTTGTTGCTCTTGATCAGTTGAATCATTTCCGGAGTGATTCCATCTGGGTATAAATAAAGAACGCGAATCCACTGGATTCCTTCGACTTCAGCCAGGGCCCGCAAAAGTTCGACAGGGGTTTCTACTGCCGCTGGATTTTGGCGCCTTAAATCCCAACCGTAATCTGTGAAATCGTGCGAAATAACGATCAATTCCTTAACTCCGCCGGCCGCCAAAAGTTTTGCTTCGTTGACAACATTAGCAATCGTTCTGGACTGCAAGTTTCCACGAATTAAGGGTATCGCGCAAAAAGAACAGCGTTTCATGCAGCCTTCAGATATTTTAATGTAAGCCCGATGACCCGGCTGAGAGTTCACACGCGGTGTATTTTCCTGCTGTAAATACGTTGGTAAATTGAAGAATTTTTTGGTCTTATCCCCAGTTTGATAATTCTTAAAAATTTTTCCAATATTTTGAAATTCACCGGAACCAACAAAAAGATCGGCTTCGGGAAGCCCTTCAACTAAATCATCTTTATAACGCTGAGTCAGACACCCTGCCACGACGATATTTTTTAATGAACCATTTTTTTTCAATGCCGCCATATCAAGAATTCTTTGAATTGATTCCTTTTTGGAATCCTCGATAAAGCCACAGGTATTAATCACAACCGTGTCGGCTTCTTTTTCATCACCAACAACCTGGTAGCCATCTTTTAATAAAGTGCCTGCCATAATTTCACTATCAACCAAATTTTTAGGGCAACCCAAGCTGATGAAGTGAACTTTTTTAATATCTGGTAAATTCATAAGTTTGTAACCTGCGCGTCTTTCGGGATTTTATACTGAAATAATTTTGGGTCTGCTTTGGATTCAAATTTAATATTTGAAAAACTCATTTTAGTCAGATTGCCCACGTCATCTTGGTACGAAATATTTTGTATCTGTTTTGTCTTTTGATGGATTGATAGAGTTAATTTTTTAATTTGTAAATCTGAAGAGTCCGGTTGAATTTCAACATCTGTCAGGATCGGGCCCTTTTTTTCACTGAGCATTTTAAATTTTGATTTTGCATTGCTTGGACTTAGCAAAGACGAAATTAAAATTTGCTTTTTCCCTTTTTCATCAATTTTTGACTTTGCAACCTGCGTCCCCGTGTTAAATTCTTTAGATGGATATTGAACGCTGAAAAGATTTTTACCATCAAATAACAAAAGTGTTTTTTCTGGTTTTTCATTTTCCCATCTGAACTTGCCGCTAGAAAGTTTAATCTGGCCTGAGTAGGTCGTTTCCTTGGCAAGCATTTCTGAGATGACCGTTTTTTCTACATTCATAGATACCATTTTAGATTTTTGATATTTTTTAATCGACTGATCAAAAAGCGATGGTGTTTTCGCAAATAAGATCGCCGGCACCGTTAACAGAATAAGTAGAAGGACTTTTTGCATCCCACATTCTAGCAGAATTCATTCTTAACCGCAACCGAAGGCCCTTGAGGCCAGTGCCCATACCGTGAAGTTTTTTGCCCCACCCAGAGTTGCCATTGCGGCCATTGCCGTTCCCCCCGTGGTCAGGACGTCGTCGACAAAAATTATGTCTTTGCCAGCTAGCAGCTCTGGTGAAAAATTTTCACGAAGTTTAAAGCGGTCGATCGTTCGGTCCTTTTTGCGCTTTCGCTTCTGTTCGGACTGATCCTTTCGCTCAAGAATCGATAGCATCGGAAAACCCGAGAATTCAGATAAGCTTTGGCAGAAAAATTCTGCATGATCAGGTTGGCTTACGTATTTACTAGGGCTAGGAACTAAAATTATCTGCCGACCTGCGTATTGGTCAATATTGTGGAAATAAATCTCTTTCCAAAAAATATTTGCATAATACCGCCACGCTTTTTTCTGCTGATGGCCCTTAAGTTGTCGTAATAAAAATGACAAGCTGTCGCTTTCTTGAGGAATCCAATTAAAAAGGTAAAATGCAGGAATCGGAAGATCACGGTGGTATAATGATTCGCCTGGTTGGTAGTGTACGGCTAAACAGATCTTGCAAAAGAGGCTGTCATTCACAGAAAAAGATCCGCACTTCAGACAGCTACGAGGTTCATAATGCCAAATTTTTTCTAAGATTGTCATAGGCCCAGATTAGAAGCAAAAACCAAGCCCTAACTATTATGATAAGGAAGACCCTTTTGAATCGCATGCGCCCGATAAATTTGTTCTAGTAAGACCGCTTGAGCCATCCAGTGATTCATTGTTAAACTCGATAAACGGACAGTATCTTGGGCACGAGCTTTGAGCTCATCTGAAGCTCCGTAGGCCCCACCAATTAAGAAGACCAATCTTTTTTTGCCAGAATTTTGCCAGCGTTCCATCTTTTTAGAAAACTCGATTGAAGTTAAGTCTTTGCCTTTTTCATCAAGCAGAACCACAAAATCTTGGTCTTTAAGTTGATCCAGTAGCAATTGAGATTCAGCTGATTTTTTAAAATCAGCTTGATCGCGCCCGTGCTTCTTAGGTTTTATTTCCTTAATTTCAAACGGTCCAAACGGCTTAATTTTTTTGGCGTAAGCGGCTTGGATTTCTTTCAGCCAAGCCGGGCTTTCCGATAAAACGCAGCAAACCAACGTCTGCATATGTTACTTTTTTGCCGTCTTATCAAGGATTCCAAGGTCTTTGCCTTCTTTCCATAATTTTTCGATCGAATACTCAATACGGACAAAATCATAAAATAGATGCACCATTAGGGAGCCATAATCCAAAACCACCCAACGACCTTCATCAAGTCCTTCAATTCCTTGCGGTAAGACGCCGTACTCTTCTTTCACGCGATCAGCCACGTGCTCGGCCAGCGAAGAGGCATGCCGAGTGCTGGTTCCTGATGCCACCAGCGCAAATTCAGTCGGCGCAGACATTTCGCGCAAATCATATCCCATCACTGCAATGGCTTTTTTATCAAAAAGCGACTGGCCACAGAAGTCAGCAAACTTTTTAAAATCGCCAATTCGATCACCAATGGGTTTATAAAGCCCTTGCTCTTTAATATAATTTTCAACGGGCAAGGGCAGATGCCGCTGCACTGATTTTCCGGTGCGCAAGGCTTTACGAAGCTGACTTGAGGCGACTTCAATATCTTCTAAAGTAATAAATTGAATGTTGCGGCCAGTTTTAAGTTCCAGAAAGTTAAAGTCATATTCTTCGACAAGATCTTTCAAATAACCTGGCAGATCGTCTTCGTCTGTAGGTATCTGAAATCCAGGACGAGTGGTTACAATTAAATTACACTCGGTCAGAATTTTTTTATACTCTTTCCATTCATTAAAACTTTCCAGATTATCAGCGCCGATAATTAAATATAAATCTTCAGCTTTGACGGTTTTACGATAATTCAGAACAGTGTCGATCGTAAAGCTAAGGCCACCGCGAGTAATTTCTTGGTTATCAACTTCAAAAGCTGATTCATAAGACTGCAGGGCCAGCTTAACCATTTCTTCGCGTTGAGGGGGCGTTGGTCCTTCGACAGGAACCTTTAAAGGGTTTTGCATATTGGGAACGACAAAAATCTTGTCGATGCCTAGTTTTTTGTGGACAGTTTGTAAGCTATTAATATGACCATTGTGGGGTGGATTAAAGCTTCCACCAAAAATTCCGACTCTCATTGTTTAATCCTTTTTTGCCTCTAGTAAACGGTTTGTGATTTCTTGAAGTAATTCTTTGATATTTTTTCCAGTCACACCCGAGATCACAAAAGGCGTTGCACCGATTTTCTTCTTAAATTCATTTTTAAATTTTTCTAACTGCTGTGGCTGAACTGTATCCATTTTATTCAAAACCAAAATTTGCTGGCGGTCTGAAAGTGGGAAAAATCCTTCTTTGTCTTTATTATTTTGATCGTACATTTCGATTTCATAATTTAGATCCAAATAATCTTGAATCGGCTCGCGCCCCGAGACACCCGAAATATCAACCATATGAACAAACAGACGAGTGCGCTCGATATGCTTTAAGAACTGGATGCCCAGTCCAATCCCTTGATGCGCGCCCTTAACAAGACCCGGGATATCAGCAACAACAAAAGAAATCTCGTCACTGATACGAACAACACCCAAATGAGGCGTCAAAGTTGTAAACGGATAGTCTGCAATTTTTGGTTTTGCAGCCGAGATCCTTGAAATCAGAGTTGATTTCCCTGCATTGGGAAAACCGATAATCCCTACGTCGGCGATCAGTTTTAGTTCAAGAATAACTTCTTTATGTTCGCCCTCTTCTCCGGGCTGAGCAAAGTCTGGCGCTTGATTGACTGAAGTTTTAAAAAAGGTATTTCCTTTTCCGCCGCGGCCGCCTTTAAGAAGAACATGTTCAGAAATGCCGGTCAGATCGACAAGAATTTCGCCATCGGGGTTTCGAACAATTGTCCCTTCGGGCACAAGGAGGATTAAATCCTGGCCTTGAGCTCCGGAGCAATTCGCAGATCCACCTGGTTCCCCATTAGGAGCGTAATATTTTTTAGTTGATTTAAAATCGACTAAAGAATTTAAATGTTTTGATGTGCGAAGGATCAAGTCACCGCCCTTGCCACCGTCGCCACCATCAGGTCCCCCGCGTGGGGTCATTGCTTCTCTGCGGAAAGTAATTGCGCCTGCTCCGCCATGCCCTGAGGCAATATTTATCTCGACTTCATCAATAAATTTCATAGGTCCTTCAATAACAAAGAGGGAGCCCTTTGGCTCCCTCTTTCACATTTTTTGAATTTAGAACAATTCTTATCCAGCTTTTGCGGCTAAGAATGGGCTGCCTTTAGGGTAAACGCTGATTTTGAAACGCTCTTTATTCTCACGTTCAAACTTTACGATACCTTCAACAACTGCATAGATCGTGTGATCGCGTCCGATTTTTACGTTGTTGCCAACATGAAACTTGGTGCCACGCTGACGAACAATGATTGTTCCAGATTTAACAGTTTCGCCGCCAAATCGCTTGACGCCCAATCGTTTACTTTGAGAGTCGCGACCATTCTTGGTACTACCACCCGCTTTTTTCGATGCCATCGTATGCCCCCGTCTTAAGCTTTCTTACTTGTTTTTTTAACAGTTTTTTTAGCGCCGGCTTTTTTCTTAGCGGCTCCTGCTGACTTCTTTTTAGGAGCTGCTTTTTTAGCAACCTTCTTTTTAGAAGTGGCTTTCTTCGCCGCTGGCTTTTCTTCTCCGGATCCCGATTTTGAATGCTTCAGAGCTTCAATACGAGCGGCTTTTTTGGACTCAATTCGCGCTATGCGAACAGCGGCCATATCCATCACGTTTGGAGTGTCTTCGGTCTTTGTCACTTTTCCATCTGGAGTTGTGATCGACTTAACGAAAATCTCTGTGAACTCTTGTCGGTGAGTTTTGAATTTACGGAATGAGTGACGACGTTTCTTTTTGAAAACGATCACTTTGCGAGTTTTAGCCTGTTTGGTCACAACACAAGTGACTTTCGCATTTTTAACCAACGGCTGACCCATATGAGTTGCATCACCACCAACCAGTAACACTTCGCTGATATCAAATTCAGCTCCAAGTTTTTGATCAAGTTTTTCAACTTGGATCTTGTCACCAGGTTTAACTGTGTATTGCTTCCCACCGGTTCTTATAACGGCGTACATGAAAACCTCCACTTAGGAATAAGCCAATGGTAAATGCCACCTCGCACCAGGTTTTGTCAATTAAAATGCTGATTTAAAGGGAATTTAGAATGTTCTTTTATTTTTAATCTCGCAACAGCTTTTTCCAGTAAGTTTTCAAAAATCTTAAAAGACCCTTAAAAAGCGTCTGCAATTACTGGTTAAGTGCCTTATTTCAGGCACTTAACTTCTGCCCCATCGTCTACTTCAAATGCGGAAGCCCGCTTCCGTTGAAGGTAAAAATTAAAACATCAATTTTATTTTGAGTGGTGGACAGCCCTTTATTTAGGCAAATCTTTGCTTCATCAAAGGTGGCTGGAGCATCAGGATTGCCAAAAAAGATAACAATTCTGCCGCGCACGTAGTTCATTTCCACTGAGCAGGAATCTTGGCGGTAAAATGATTGAATCGGATTGATCACAGTTTCTTTCTTAAGATCCAGGGGTAAATCAATCCGACAAGAAAACACATAAGAAGGTCGATCAGTTTCACCAATTAAATTATTTAAGCATTTCGACTCAGCGTCTTTGATTTGCCGCTGAATTGCAACCACCGGGCCAAGCAAAGTATCATTTGATGCTTGCCCAAAAGCTACAGAACTAAGCGCAGATAAAGCCAAAATTATTTTTTTCATAAGGTCTCCTTCAAGTTTTAGATGAAAAATATTTCGTACTGTTCAAGATGGTAATTAGGTTCAATTTTAAATGCCATCGAACGACAAATTTTTCGTTCGATATGTTCCAACGTTTCGCCTTCAACTTCGTAAATCCAGTCGACGACTTGGGCATGACAATGAATAACGATATTATTCTTTTTATTTTCAAAGGTAGGCAAATCCCTTTCAAGTTCACGAAAAATTTCATTTGAAACCGTCGCCTTGGTTTTAATATAGCCTTTTCCGTCACAGTAGCTGCAGGGCTCACAAAGAGTTTTAATCAAGCTAGGACGAATTCTTTTTCTTGTCATCTCGACAAGGCCCAGTTGAGACATTGAAATGACATTCGTACGAGCGCGATCCTTAACCAGCTCTTCCCGCAGAGCGTCCATAACCTTTTCGCGGTGCGAATCTTTTTCCATATCGATAAAATCGATGATGATAATTCCACCGCAATTTCTGATTCTTAATTGGTGGGCAATCTCGCGGATGGCTTCAAGATTTGTTTTTAGGATAGTGTCTTCAAGATCTTTTTTGCCGACAAATCGTCCGGTGTTGATATCAATAACAACCAAAGCTTCCGCTTCGTCGATAACAATGTAGCCGCCTGATTTAAGCCAGATCTTTCGATCTAGCGAACGAGAAATTTCCATATCGATATCGTACAGATCAAACAGTGGCTTTTTCTCTTCATAAAAAATAACGTTTTGTTTAAATTTTGGCATCAGCTGAGAAACAAATTTAGAAACCTTTTTATGAATTTCAAAATCATCCACCCAGACAGCGCCTACTTCTTCGCTCATCAGATCACGCAAGGCGCGTAGCTCAACATCTGGTTCTTGATGAACTTGGCCCGGAGATTTTTTCTTTTCGTAGTTTTTAAAAATGTCTTTAGCGATGCGGTCTAAATAATCAATGTCAGTTCGTAGTTGTTCGGCTGAGGCACCTTCTCCTGCCGTTCGCACAATGACTCCACCTTGCGGTGACATTGTTTGAACAAGTTGGCGGAGGCGGTCGCGCTCAGCTTCATTTTCAATTCGGCGCGAAATTCCTAAATGCCTGACGGTGGGCAGATAAACAATAAAGCGGCCGGGTAAAGAAATATGCGTCGTCAGCCTGGCCCCTTTAGTACCCAGGGGATCCTTTGCAACTTGCACTAAAATGGCTTGTCCTTCTTTCAACAAATCTTGAATCGGCGTTTTGTTTGTTGAGTGAGAAAATTTTTCTTCATGTTCATCTGATTCAGAGAGCGGCTCATCGCGATCTAAATCAGAAAATGGATAAACGCCAGATTCGGCGTCTTCACGGATATCGCCGACATAAAGGAAAGCGGCTTTATCCAGACCAATATCCACAAAAGCGGCTTGCATGCCGGGCAGCACCCGAATGACATTCCCACGATGGACAGAGCCTACTAAAGTCGGGGAAGTTTTTCGCTCAATTTTTAAATCCGCTAGAACGCCCGACTCAACATAGGCAACTCGAGTTTCTTGTGGGCGAACATTGATCAGAATTTCTGCAGGCATGAACACTCCTGTCGGAAGGACTAGCATGGGAAATTTAGTTGGTCCAGGATACAGGGCGCAGCATTCAGAAGTCCCCTTAATAATCCGATGGGAATCAGGATAGGAGCCCCCATGGCTACAATTGATGAGCTTTTTAAGTTGATGGTTGAACAAGGCGCCTCGGATTTGCATGTGACGAGTGGCGCTCCGCCCTATTTGCGGGTTCACGGCAACATGGTCCCCTTGAATTACAAAGAGCTTAGTAGCCAAGATGTGCAAGGCCTCCTGTTTGAAATCCTTTCTGAAAAACAAAAAAAGCAGTTCGTAGAAAAATGGGAGCTTGATTGCGCTTACACTATTGCTGGTATTGGGCGATTTCGTTGCAATATTTTTATGCAGAGAAAAGGCTTAGCCGCTGTTTTTCGAGTGATCCCAGAAAAAATTAAAACGGCTCAGGAATTAAATTTGCCCCCTGCGCTGATGGATATGATTGATTGTGATCGTGGTTTAATTCTGGTGACGGGTCCAACCGGTTCAGGAAAATCAACAACTCTAGCGGCATTGATTCATCAAATTAATATGACTCGAGATGCTCATATCCTAACTGTTGAAGATCCGATCGAGTTTGTTCACCAGAATATTAAATCCTTAATTAATCAGCGCGAAGTCGGAAGCCATACAAAGTCCTTTGCCAGCGCACTTAAATCGGCACTACGAGAAGATCCAGATATTATGCTCGTGGGTGAAATGCGAGATCTAGAGACCATCGGTTTAGCGCTCACCGCTGCAGAAACAGGACACGTTGTGTTTGGAACACTTCACACCAATAGTGCTTCAAAAACGATTGATCGAATCATTGATGTGTTTCCTTCAGGTCAACAGCAACAGATTCGTACTATGCTGGCGGAAAGCTTGCGTGGGGTTGTCGCACAAACTTTATTTACTAGGGCGGATGGACAAGGTCGAGTGGCGGCTTATGAAATTATGAGGAATACAAAAGCCATTCAGAATTTAATTCGAGAAGGTAAAATTCATCAAATTCCATCAGCCATGCAAACGTCTTCAAGCAGTGGTATGATTTTATTTGAAAAATATATTGAAGATTTAGTTCGCAAAGGAAAAGTTTCACAGTCTGATGCTAGAACTTTTCTTGGCAAAGATGGCGAATCAAATACAAAGATTGGAAACGCCACTACAAAGGTGGGATAAAAGAAATTCAAGCTTAAAAAGTAAATTGATAATTAAACTGCGGGATCGACGACAACGTCGGTCCTTTTTTTTGCGCATCGAGCGGCTCGAAAAGCCCATAATAGTCATTTATTCGAGTCTTTTTTTCCATCGGCGGCATATTTTCATAAGCAACGTAACCAGCTCCCGCCATTAGACCTAACAGAGCACCCCAGGTTATATTCCCAGTGTGTTCTTTGGGGTCGCCATAAAAACTAAGAGTGCTTAACCCCAATAAACCACCACCGATACCAGAAAAAAGCACCATTGCGGTGCTGCGACGCCAATTGGTGGATTGAGATCGCACTTCCATTTGGGCGCTTGCGCTATCGGGCGCAAAAATTTGTAAACTGAAAGTGGCCACTAAAACTAAAAATATCCATTTCTTCATTTTTGACAATCTCCTGGCACACGGTTACTTTCAACTCTCAGTAAGGAAACCTGCTTGAAGCCTCATCCTTTAGCATCATATATAGATCATACCCTACTCAAGCCGGAAACTTCCAGAGCTCAGATTAAAAAACTTTGTCATGAGGCCATGGAACACTCTTTTTATGCGGTTTGCGTGAACTCGCGCTTTGTCGAGGTCTGCAAATCAGCTCTGCACGGAAGCCAAGTAAAGATCGCAAGCGTCGTTGGTTTTCCTCTTGGCGCCTGTTCGACCTCAACCAAAGTCTATGAAGCTGTCGAAGCTATCAAAAATGGCGCAGATGAAATCGATATGGTCCTATCCATCGGTGCTATTAAAGATAACGATTGGGCTTATGTGAAAGAAGATATTTTGCAAGTCGTCCAGGCCATCCCAAAATCAGTTGTAAAAGTCATTATCGAAACGGCCTTATTATCTGAAGATGAAAAAGTAAAGGCTTGCCGAATTTGCCTTGAGGCCGGAGCTCATTTTGTTAAAACTTCGACAGGCTTTAATGGCGGTGGGGCTACTGTTTCAGACATTACTTTGATGAAAAAAATAGTGGGAGACCAGGCACAAGTGAAAGCCAGTGGCGGCATTAAAGATATCGCGACCGCCGAGAAAATGATTGCTGCTGGGGCCACTCGATTAGGCACAAGCTCTGGTGTTTTATTAGTGACTGGCCAAAGTATTCAAGGGGGTTATTAATGCCCTTGATCCCCGCAGAGATTATCAAAAAGAAAAGAAACGGTTTCCATTTAACCAATGAAGAGATTCGTTTTCTTATTGAAAACTATACGGATGGAAACATTCCAGATTATCAAATGGCGGCATTTTTGATGGCCGTTTATTTTAAAGGAATGAAAACTGAAGAAACGGCGGAACTCACTCGCTGTATGTTACATTCCGGAGTTACAGTCGATCTTTCTTCTGTCGCTGGGTTTAAAGTTGATAAGCATTCGACTGGTGGCGTGGGAGACAAAACCTCTTTGATTTTGGGACCTCTTGTTGCAAGCCTAGGCGTTCCGGTTCCTATGATTTCGGGGCGGGGTTTGGGACATACCGGCGGAACTTTGGATAAGTTAGAAAGTATCCCTGGCTTTAATATCAACCTTTCCTTAAAAGATTTTGTTGAAAAAGTTTACAAACATCAAATTTGCTTTATCGGTCAAACCAAAGAAATCTGTCCTGCCGATAAAAAAATGTATGCCCTTAGGGATGTCACTGCCACCGTTGAAAGCTTACCCTTAATTTCGGCTAGTATCATGTCAAAAAAGTTAGCTGAAGGAATCGATGGTTTAGTTTTAGACGTCAAATTTGGCAGCGGCGCATTTATGAAAAAGATCGAAGACGCGGAAGCTTTAGCCCAATCTTTAATTTCAATTGCTAAAACATATCATAAAAAAGTGGTTGGTCTTTTAACAAATATGGATCAGCCACTGGGTCGCTTTGCTGGAAATTCATTAGAAATTGAAGAGTGCATTGCCATCATGAAAGGCGAAAGCCATTTTAATTCTCAAGGTTTAGATCTTTACGCTGACACTCGCGAACTAAGCCTGTGGTTATCAGCCCATATGATCTTAATGAGTGGACTTGCTACCACTGAAGTTGAAGCTTACCAGATTTGCAAGAAAGCTTTGGATTCAGGAAAAGCTTACGATAAGTTTTTAGAGATGTGCGTCGCCCAAGGAGGAAATCCAAATCTAATTCCGAAAGCGACTTTGAAAAAAGATGTTTTGGCTGACAGCAATGGTTTTATTTCTGCGTTTCAAACTGAAAACATTGGCTTAGCTGGCATTATCTTGCGGGCTGGTCGCGAAAAAATAACCGATGTCTTGGATCTGACTTCTGGCATTGAATTCCATGTAAAAATTGGAGACAAGGTTAACGTGGGTGATGTTATTTTCACTGTTCACGGCAATGAAACCGATCGTCTTGAAAAAGCTTTCACGTGGCTAAAAAGCCAGTTTACAATTTCCTTGCAAAAGCCACCTGGAACGAGTTTGATACTTAAGACTCTGCGCTAGCAGCGTTGGAGAATGAAGTTATGGTGATTCAGAAGCTGCAAGAAACCGTTAGTTATATTCGTACCAAAACTTCGGCGAAACCCCGTATCGGAATTATTTTAGGCTCAGGGCTTGGCGCTTTTGTCCGGGATGTGCAGGTCGAAACAACTCTTTCATTTAATGAAATACCGCATTTCCTTCCGCCCACAGTGGAAGGCCATTCTGGAAATTTAATTTTTGGCAAAGTCGGCGGTAATGATGTCGCGATTTTACAAGGTCGCAATCATTATTACGAAGGCCACAGCATGGATATGGTGGTATTCCCAACGCGAACTTTAGCGTTGATGGGGATTGAAATCTTGATTCTTACAAACTCTGCCGGTGGCTTTGGCGATACTATGCAGCCTGGCGACTTCATGATTTTAGAAGATCATATTAATTTGATGGGAATCAATCCCTTGATGGGACCGAATATCAAAGAACTTGGTCCGCGTTTTCCTGATATGACTGAGGCCTATGATAAAGTCATGATTCAAACAATGGAAGATGTTTTAAAAACACAGAACACTCGTTACCATAAAGGTGTTTATTGTGGAGTCAGTGGTCCTACTTATGAAACGCCTGCTGAAGTTCGGTATCTGAAGATGATCGGCGGAAAAGCTGTTGGAATGAGCACTGTGCCTGAAGCGATCGCGGCCAATCATCTAGGTTTAAGAGTCGGTGCTGTTAGCTGCATCACGAATTTAGCCTCTGGAATTTCGCAGAAAAAGCTTTCTCATCAAGAAGTCACTGATACCGCGAAGCGTGTCGAAGAAAAATTCACAACTTTCTTAAAAGAATTCATCCTTCGTTTGTAGGAGGTTTTTATGATTAAAATCGATCTCCCAAAATATATGGGAAAGTGGTATGTCATTGCTAATATCCCAACTTTTCTTGAAAGAGGCGCCCATAATGCGACCGAGTCGTATAAATGGAATGCCAAGAAAGAAGAAATTGATGTGGATTTTAGGTACAATCAGAATGCACCACGCGGGCGCCTGATTAAAATCCCGCAAAAAGCTTTTGTTCACAATCAAAAAACTAAGGCTGAATGGCGCATCCAACTTTTTTGGCCGTTTAAATCAGCTTATCTTATATTATTTATCGCTAAAGATTACTCGACGACGATTGTTGGGGTTCCAAATAAAAAGCATGTTTGGATAATGGCTCGCAAACCCCACCTTTCACTAGCGGTCTACACGAGACTTGTCGGAAAAGTAAAAAGCTTGGGATACGACGTAACCAAACTTCAAAAAGTTCCGCAGAAAAATTAATTCACAGATTCAATTAATTTATTTCTAAATTCCGCTAAGGGGGTTAGATTTCCATTTTTAAAATTAGTTCTGCTTCGCATTCTGGATTGTCGGGATGCTGGACCACCTGAAATTTTTTGAAGCCGTTTTTTAGATAAAAGGCTCGCGTTTTTTCATAAGGCTTATATTCCACGCTTTCATCAAGAGTATTTACCATCATAGAATGGCAACCTGATTGCAAACCTTGATTCTTAAGCGCTTGAAGTAACTTTTTCCCGAAACCTTGGTCTTGGTATTTTGGCAAGATGCCCATCCAACCTATTTGAAGATTTGCTTGATAAGAGAAATACATTAGAAAGCCAACAACTTGATCTTGATGTCGATAAATCAGGCCATTTTGGTTTTCTAAATCTGCATTTATTGCTGAGATCCCTTTTTCTGTAAAAAAATCTGGCAGCTCTTGGGCGATTTTTAAGACATTTAACTTATCCATGACAGTTAAGGGCTGAATATTATCTTTTTGATATTGGCTTGCGAGTTTTGAAAAAATAAAAGTATCCCTAATTTGTGACTGTTCTAAAGAATTTTCCTTTAAAAGACCGTCAAAATAATATCCGCAAGAATTGGGAACTCGAGAAGATTTTAAATTGTTTGACGAGCAATGAACCTCGATCCGGTGAACGCCTTTTTCAAAAAGATGCGCTTCTAAAATCCTTAAGGCTTCGCTCATATAGCCGCGTCCTTCGTAATCTCCGACAATCCAGTATCCGATTTCACATCGTGGTACATCCCATCGAATATTGTGGACGCCGATATTACCCAAATAGCTGTCATCGTCTTTTAAAAAAATTCCGTAATCAAACATGGTGCTTTCGTTCCACATTTTATGAGTGGTTTTAATCCAGGCAAGCTCATCTTGCTCGACCTTAATGTGGGGAACCCAAGGCAAAAATACACCAAGTCGGTCACGATCCTTTTCAATGGCAGAGAACATTCTTGTGGCAAGACTTTCATCGTGCTTTTTCAGAATGATGCGAGAGCCCCCTAATAAGTCAGAAAGTGTCTGTTGTTTCATAAAGGAAACTTATCAAAGCTCAAAATATTAGTCAGCCGATCTTTCAAGCCTGCGCGCCAAGCCCATGGTCTAGTTTTGTCTTCCAGACTCCGCTAGGGTTTGTCCCATTCCGAGAAGTTAACCGAGGGGATTTCTGCAGTGTCATCACTGTAAGGACTAGGATGTCCTGCCCCACTGTTTAACTTTAGGGAGAGTGCATGGATGTACGAAAGCCAGCTTTAATTGCGGCGCTGTTTTTAGTCATTTCATCTTGTCAAAAAAATCGACCCGTTGACAATGTTCTTGAAAGCAAAGAATTTTCATTAAGTGAAAAGCCCTGTGCCGAGCAGAGAATTGAAAATAAGTTTTTGGTTCAGTGGAAAGATGGGACCGTTGAAGCTAGAACTGCCACAGACTATGAAAGCTTCAAAACAGATTTCGTCGAACCTAATTTAGACCAATTAAAAAGAGTTGAATTTGACCGCGTGATAAACCTTTCGCAAGCTGATTCCTCGTCGGACAGCTCGTCAGGATTCAGCCAAGACTGGGGACAAAAAAGCATTTTTGCAGATGCCGCTTGGAACGCTGGAATCACGGGACAAGGAATTACTGTTGGGGTGATCGACACTTGGGTTGATCCAACTCATCCACAACTAAAAAATCAATTTGCTATTAACGCAGGTGAAATTCCTAATAATGGTATTGATGATGATAACAATGGCTATATTGATGATTATTACGGCGGTGCTTTTTTTACAGAACCTACGCCCCCACCAGGACAAAAAAATCCTGTGGCTGTCCATGGGACACATGTTTCGGGAATTATTGCTGCTGATCCAGCCGCGGGCTCCATTAAAGGCTTAGCTTATAATTCAAAAATTATTGAAGCTGCGTTCCTTAATAGCCAAGGGAGCGGAAGTTTTTCTGATGCTTCACGAGCCCTCGATTATCTGATGGCAAGAAATGTTAAAATTATAAATGCCAGTTGGGGCGGACCCGATTGCAGTAAAATTATGTATGATAAATTTCAAGAAGTTGCTAACGCTGGAATTTTGATGGTCGTTGCTGCTGGAAATAATCACGTTGATATAGGTCGAAATTTAGAATCGCCGGCTTCATTTAATATTTTTAATCAAATTACTGTGGCAGCGAACACGCCCTACGATTTACTGACGACCTTTTCAAACTACAGCACTTTACTGACTCATCTAACAGCTCCGGGCGAAAATATTTTCAGTACGGTTCCTTTTTCGGCTAACCCTAAGGGAATTGCCGGAATGTCGGGAACAAGTATGGCAGCACCCTTTGTCACAGGCGCCGCGGCTTTGGTTTGGAGTGCTCGACCTCAGGCAAGTATGCAACAAGTACGGGATGCTTTGCTTAATTCAGTGGATGTCAGCGATGTTTTACCTTTAGTCACAAAGGGTCGCCTAAATATCCAGCGCGCCATTGCAGAAATTAAAACTAAGATTCCATAAATGACGCGCAGGGCTTATTTCCCTGTTGCGGCATATCCAAGGCCTTTAATTTTCAGTGATTTGTTGATCACCCATGGTACAGAATATCCTCTTATACCAGGGTGAAATTATGAGACTTTATATTGCTGATTTGAAAAACCATGTAGGCGAAGAAGTTGAGCTTAAAGGTTGGACTTACAACTCGCGTTCTTCCGGAAAAGTTAAGTTTTTAGAGATTCGGGATGGAACAGGAATCGTTCCCTGCGTTTTCTTTAAAGGCGAGTGCGAAAATCAAGCCCTTGAAGTTTTTGAGAAGGTCACACAAGAGTGCACTGTAAAAATTCGCGGCACCGTTCGTAAACATCCAAAGCATGAAAATGTTTTTGAATTGGGCGCAAAAACTCTTGAGATCTTAGCTCCGTCTGAAAACTATCCGATTTCACCCAAAGATCACGGCACTGATTTTCTGATGGAAAATCGTCATTTGTGGATTCGTTCAAAGCGGCAACACGCTATTCTTCGTGTCAGGCATGAAATCATTCACGCCATCCGTGATTTTTTTGATGGCCGTGGCTTTACATTAACTGATGCGCCGATTTTTACTCCCAGTGCTTGCGAAGGAACTTCTAATCTTTTCGAGACTAAGTATTTTGATGAAAGTATGTACCTGTCGCAATCGGGCCAACTTTATATGGAAGCGACAGCGGCAGCGCTAGGAAAAGTTTATTGTTTTGGTCCGACCTTTCGGGCGGAAAAGTCAAAAACTCGAAGGCATTTGATTGAATTTTGGATGGTCGAACCCGAAGTGGCTTTTAACGACATGTATGACAACATGGAATTAGCTGAACAATTTATCGAATATATCGTGCAAAGAACTTTGAAAAATCGACCGGAAGAATTAAAAGTTTTAGAAAGAGATTTAACAAAGCTTGAAGTGATTAAGGGCTCTTTTCCGCGCCTTCATTATAAAGAAGCTTGTGAAATCATTAAAAAAGAAAATCCAGAATTTAATATTGGCGATGACTTTGGTGCACCGGACGAAACAATTATCTCGTCAAAATATGATAAGCCGGTTTTTGTGCATCACTATCCACAAGCCATTAAAGCTTTCTATATGAAAGAAGATCCTAAAGAGCCCGGCTATGCCATGGGCTGTGATTTGCTAGCCACCGAAGGCTACGGCGAAATTATTGGCGGCGGTCAACGCGAAGAAAGCATTGAAAAGCTTTTAACAAAAATTAAAGAACACAATCTGAATGAAAAAGATTTTCAGTGGTACTTAGACTTGCGTCGCTTTGGATCGTTTCCTCATAGCGGATTTGGCTTAGGGGTTGAGCGAGCTGTTGCTTGGATTTGTGGACTGCCGCACATTCGCGAAACAATTACATTTCCACGATTATATGGACGCAGTTACCCTTGATGATTGCTTAAGGAGATTTATGTCGACGACCGATTCAATTTTTGAGCAACGCCTTAAAGAACTTGAGCGCCGCAATGAGCAAGCGATGCAAGGCGGCGGTGAAGCACGGCTTGCTAAACACAAGCAAGGTGGTCGCCTGACGGCGCGCGAGCGTTTGGATGTTTTGCTAGATCCAGGAAGCTTTGTCGAGATGGACCGCTTTGTCGCCCATCGCTGTATTGATTTTGGTATGGCTGATGTGAAAATTCCTGGTGATGGTGTTGTTACCGGTTACGGTCGCGTGAATGGAAAAGTTATTTATGTTTCTAGCCAAGACTTTACGGTTGTTGGCGGATCGATGTCTCGGACACAAGCAAATAAAATTTGTAAAGTGATGGACCTTGCGACTAAAAATGGTTCGCCGTTTATTAGTTTGAATGATTCCGGCGGCGCCCGCATTCAAGAAGGTATTGAGTCGTTGGGTGGATATGCTGATATTTTTAGTCGTAATACTTTAGCTTCAGGTGTTGTGCCTCAGATCACAGCGATCATGGGGCCATGTGCTGGGGGTGCGGTTTATTCGCCGAGTATTACTGATTTTGTTTTTATGGTTAAAAAAACCAGTTACATGTTTGTGACTGGGCCTGATGTGATTAAAACAGTCACTCATGAAGATGTGACAAAAGAGGATCTTGGTGGAGCTGTCACCCATTCGCAAAAATCGGGTGTTGCCCATTTTGCTGCTGAAGATGATAAGCACTGTTTGCTTTTAATCCGCGAACTCTTAAGTTTCCTTCCAGCTAATAACGTCGACGATGCGCCGGTGCTTCCAACGGAAGATCGTCCTGATCGTTTAGTGGAAAATTTAGCCGCATTAATTCCTGACAATCCTAAAAAGCCTTACGACATGCTCAGTGTGATCACAGAGTGTGTCGACGAAGGTTATTTTTTAGAAGTTCACAAATATTTTGCGCAAAATATTATTGTGGGTTTTGCTCGCTTCAATGGACGTCCCGTTGGAATTGTTGCCAATCAGCCCAATATTTTGGCTGGCTGTTTAAACATCGAGGCATCTCGCAAGGCCGCCCGATTTATTCGCTTTTGTGATGCTTTTAATATTCCCATCGTTAGCTTTGTTGATGTTCCGGGTTTCTTGCCAGGAAAAGATCAAGAGTGGAATGGTATTATCACTCACGGAGCAAAACTTCTTTATGCTTACGCTGAGGCAACAGTTCCAAAAATTACTTTAATCACGCGGAAAGCCTACGGTGGTGCTTACATTGTTATGGGCTCAAAGCTTTTACGTTCTGATGTGAACTTGGCGTTCCCTTCTGCAGAAATTGCTGTGATGGGTGCCGATGGCGCCGTCAGCATTATTTCTAGGGAAGAAATTGCAAAGGCAAAAGATCCCGCAGCCGAGCGGGCGCGACTGATTGCTGATTACGAACAAAAATTTAGCAATCCTTATGTTTCAGCAGAGCTAGGTTACACAGATGAAGTGATCGAGCCTGCGGTGACAAGAAAGCGCATTATTGATTCTTTAGAAATGCTTAAGAACAAACGCGATATTATTCCTCCGAAAAAGCATGGCAATATCCCTCTCTAGGAGAAAAAGATGGCTCAGGATTTTAAGGGAAAAAAATTATTTAAAAAAATTCTGATCGCTAATCGCGGCGAGATTGCCATTCGAGTTACTCGTTGCTGCCGCGAACTAGGAATTTCTTCGGTGGCTGTTTTTAGTGATGCCGACCGAGACAGCTTGCATGTATTTTTAGCAGATCAGGCTTACAATATCGGGCCTGCTCCTTCCCGAGAATCTTATTTGAATTACAAAAAAATTATTGAGGTCGCGCTGGCCTCTGGCTGTGATGCGATCCATCCAGGCTATGGCTTTTTGTCTGAGAACGCGATTTTTGTCCGCGCCTGTGCTGAAGCGGGAATTACTTTTATCGGCCCAACACCTGAAAATATCGACTCGATGGGTGACAAACTGTCGGCTAAATCTTTAATGCAAAAAGCCGGCGTACCCATTGTGCCCGGCAGCGATGGCGGCGTTGAAAATTTAGAAGTGGCGCAAGCGGTGGCCGCAAAAATTGGCTATCCGATTATTATTAAAGCCTCTGCTGGGGGTGGCGGAAAAGGTATGCGAATTGTTCGCCAAGACTCAGAATTAGAAAGCGCTTTTCGTGCTTGTCGGTCAGAAGGCCAGAATTATTTTGGAAATCCGATTGTTTATATAGAAAAATTTATTAACGACCCGAAACATATTGAAATTCAAGTTTTTGGCGACACGCATGGAAATGTTGTTCATCTGTTTGAGCGGGAATGTTCCGTTCAGCGCCGCCATCAAAAAATTATTGAAGAAGCTCCAAGCCCTTCTGTGCCTCCGGAAGTTCGCAAAAAAATGGGCGACGCTGCTGTCAGGGCTGCAAAACAGATTAATTATATCGGCGCGGGCACCATCGAATTTATTTTTGATAACAAAACAAAAGAATTCTTTTTTATGGAAATGAACACTCGGTTACAGGTGGAACATCCCATCACTGAGCTGACAACAAATTTAGATTTGGTCAAAGAGCAAATTAATGTGGCCGCAGGCTTTGCCCTCAGTTTTAAACAAGACGAAGTGAAACAAAAAGGACATGCGATTGAAGCTCGAATTTGTGCTGAAGATCCTGTGACTTATCAACCGTCGCCAGGAAAAATTCGAGCTTGCCGCCATCCGCAAGGACCTTTTTTGCGTGTCGATTCTTATGCGTATCCAGGTTACGAAGTGCCCATCTATTATGACCCGATGATCGCAAAGGTGATTACGTGGGGCGAAACCCGCGAAGAGGCTATCGATCGAATGCAGCGAGCTTTAACAGAATTTATTTTAACAGGAATTAAAACAAATATCGTTTTGCACAAAACAATTTTAGATCATCCAAAGTTTAAAGATGGCAGCTACACAACACAGTTTATTGAAAAAAACTTCGAAGTGATCGAGCCAGAACTTTTTAAAGAAATTGAAGATCCTGTTTTTCTAATTGCAGCGGCAATCTCGGCTTACAACGATCGCAAATCTAAAGATGTCAGACAGCTGAATTTAAATTCAAACTGGAAACGAATCGGTCGCAAACTGGTTTTAAGGACTTAAAAATGTACTTTGAAGCAGAACTTAAAGGGCGAAAATATAAAGTCGATGTCACTGAACTGCGGGCTCATTGGAAATTAGCGATGCAGGAAGAGGGCAAAGAGTGGATCTACTATGAGGTTTCAAAAAATGATTTTAAAGGAGCTGAGGAATACGTCAGCTTTCTTTTTAATGGACAGTCTTATTTGATTGATGTGATTGGATCTGACACGGAGTACACCGTTTTTACGCGGAATTCGTTTCGAACAATTAAAATTTATAATGATGAAATGATTCTTCATCAATCTTTGAAAAAAGGTGGCGGCTTTGGCGGCGATCAAGAATTGCGCTCTGGCATGCCCGGAAAAATCATCGAGATTTTCGCTAAGGTTGGCGACGTCGTGAAGGCCAATAAGCCATTACTTATTATGGAAGCGATGAAAATGGAAAATGAAATGCGCAGTGCTCGGGACGTAAAGATAAAGGAAATCTTAGTTCGACAAGGCGACAGTGTCGAATCCGGCGCCATTCTGATTCGTTTCGAAGACGCTTAGTTTTCTTCTTTTTTATCGTCTTTTTTGTCTTCGCTGGCTGATTCCTTGCCAACTTCCTTTGCCTCAGGATGTTGATCGGTGACTTTACCTACCATGTCCGAGACGGAGACCATTCCAAAAACTCCACTGTCTTTTTCTCCAGGTCCAAAGCTAGAAAAGACAATGAGGTCAGTTTTTGCAATGACGCCTTTTTTCTGAACCTCAGCTAAAGAAAGAGGTGGTGGATAGTTTGGGTCTCCGAAGAAATATCCGCCATTGACTCCGTTCACCACTTTTCCATTTATTTTTAAATACCACCCCGCCCCTTTTTGGCTGATCAGCGCAAATTTATCACCAGGTTTTCCAACCACTCGGCGAATCACAGGGTCACCAAATTCTGTAAACCGATAAAGAACTAAATCACCTGTTTCCATGGGATGACAGGCGTACCAATTAAGAGTGACCTCAACAACTTGGCCCTCTTCAACGATGCCACGCATGTAAGGGTCAGCCATTGCAAAATTAACGACCTTGCCTGGACAGATCGCCGGATCAAAATTGTAAATTTCTTTTCGCACCGGCCCCGTTACTTTGGGCTCGCGTGAAAAAAACCAAAGACCAACGAGAACCACAACAACAACTGAAATTATAATAGCTATTTTTTTCATATAATAAATCGTATTGAGGATTGGATTTCCTTGCAACTGCGAAGATCAGAATCCAATAGACCTACGTCAAGTTAGAAGCTGAATTACGTTTTCTTTCAAAGAAACCGACGATAATCACAGAGATTTCATATAAAACCATCATGGGCAAAAGCATAAGAACCATACTAAGTAAATCTGGGGGAGTAATAATGGCAGAAACTACGGCTAGGGTCATGACGGCATATCGACGTTTTTCTTTTAGAAATTTTTGACTGACAAGACCAAGCAACCCTAATGTTGATATGATAAGTGGCATTTCAAATGCAGCTCCAAAGGCAAGACTTGTATGAGTAAAAAAGGACATGTACTCATCAATTGAAATCATCGGCTTATCGATATCTCCACCAAAGGTCATAAGAAATTTAAAAGCCATTGGCAGAACTACAAAGTAAGTAAACAAGGATCCAGTAATAAATAAAACTGTTCCGGATAAAATAAATCCTAAAGCGTAACTCTTTTCTTTTTTATATAGTGCCGGCGCAACAAAAAGCCAAACTTGATAAAGCCAAAAGGGGCAGGATAAAATCACAGCACCCATCAATGAAAGTTTTAAATGGGCCATAAATTTATCCATTGGCCCTGTGAAGATCAAACCTCCGCTAGGAAGAAAAGGCTGAATCGGTTTACGAATAATATTAAATATATCTTCGCTAAAATAGTAACAAACTCCAAAGCCCACGATAATTCCATAAAGGCTATTAACCAACCGCAAGCGCAGATCTGCTAAATGTTCGACAAGGCTCTGTCCTGATTCTGGAGCTGATTCTATGTTGTCTAGTTCAGTCATACAGGATCTTTGGGTTCGGGAGGAGTTGTTGGCTGCAACTCGGGGGTCACTTCCGGCGGTTTGTGAAAATCGGCCTGCGCTTGATTTTTTATTTCCTCAGCAAAATGGCCCGTGGCTCGTTTAATCTCATTTAAAACTTTTCCTATCTGCCGGGCAAATTCTGGCAGCTGCTTTGGTCCAATTACGATCAGCGCAATAGCCGCCAATAATAAAATTTCACCCATACTAAATCCGAACATGATGATTAATTCCAGTTACTGTTGCTTAGTTGACTTCATTTGATCTCGGGGAAGGGCGACAATTCCATTTTCAATTAATTTTTCCCTTGCGAGCTCGGATCCAGTTTTAATATATCGGTCATACAAACGCAAAATATTTTGATCACCGCGCACTTGGCCGCTTTGACTGATGTAGCTAAGCACATCCACGAAATCCACGAATCTTTTTGAAAACATTCGGTAGACATGGGCTATCGAATCTTGTGCCGAGTCTGCCAGCGCGCCATACGCCACTCCGCCCATTTCAGCGTAATAATCAACATCGACAATTTTTCTTTGTAAGGAGTCCGCAAAAAAGCCGCTGATATATAAAGATCGATCACCCAGTTTTTTAAGAAGTTCGAAACGCACTGTCGGTTCAGAGTTTTGAGCTACAAGATAGAGCTCTGCCAAAGTCTTTGGTACTCTAACGCCATTTTCATTGGTTTGTTCAAAAAGATTTCGGGCATCAAGGTAGTGGTGAAGCAAGCTGATCAAATAGACCTCAACATTGGGATCGGAGTGGATTTTTCGAAACTCCATGCCCTCTTTGACGAGCTCGGCAAAGTAGCCATCGGCGGAAAGTAAAATGTCGGACTTCTTTTCTCGCTGTTCCATGCTCCACTTATGGTTTGGGCTTATTGCTTTCTTTTATCTTACCAAATTATCGGTTTTTTCGGGGCTAAACATAAGAAATCAGACTAAAGGCCAAGACAAAGGGGACTCAATAACCGTTGTCGCAAACAATTCCCCCCATGGTCATGTGGGAAGGCCCTTGGCAAGGCGACGTGGGCGTTGTTGTTATTGGAGTGGTGGTTGCAGTTGTAGCTACAGTTGTCGTCGTCGCAGTTGGGGCCTGACATTGAATAATCCCATCAACTCCATAGCCAACAGTGAATGTTCCGGCCGGGCAGGTCTGCATATACCCCTGAGCCACTCCGGTTGTCATGCACCCGACAAACTTTGCCGCTGTGGGATTTGTGGAATCCACACTTAACGTTGTGCTAACGGAGATAGGCTTATGTGCTCGAACCGACTTTGTTTCATCAAATTCAATCAGCCACCTCCCCGTATAGGAAGTACCTGAACCACTCAGAACCTCCAGCTTAATTGATTTAATAATCATCGATGATGAATAAGTGGAAGCGGTATCGCCAACTTTAGCGACGATAGGACCGGGTCCGGCTTGAGTAACCTTTGCGTAAATAGGACTTGGAGACGTGATCTTTTGCGGTAAGGCCATTGAATTAAAACTCGATTGGGATGGGTTGGTTAACATGTATTGACAGACAGAACCATCTGCCATCGAGGCAATAATATTTTTTTCTAAATCTAAGGCTGCTAAAATTTCGGAAAGCGACTTGGTTTCTTTGGCTTGGCTAAGAATCAGGGACGAAATTGCCGCCCCTATGACAATCATGATACCGGCGGCAAGCATCACTTCAACTAATGACATACCTTTTTGATTTTTTAGGAGATTAGCCATACTAAAGGTATCGGAAGATTGACCAATTTCTACAGGGAAAAATGAGAGGGAAGCCACGCCAGAACGCCTATCTTTGTCCTTAGAAAACATCTAATCCTGCAAAAAATACCGTGACTTATTTTGAGAAAATTTCAAAAAAATTTGAATTTTTCTAAGATAAGTGCTTGTTAATTAGCAGAAGCTTGCGGGCCGACGACACTGATAACGGCCGGCTGTTGAAATATTTTTCGGCTTAGTTTCATGATGTCGTCTTCGGTCACCGAAAAATATTTCTTATTTGCTTCAAATACTTCGTTGTAATCAATGCCATAAATCTCGTCGAAAAGAAAGGCCGCACAGATGGAACTTTTTCTTTGCAAGTCGATATCATGACGGCCGACCAGATACCGTTTTGCTCTTTCAAGTTCAGCTTTTGAAACTTTTGTGTCGCAAAGTTTTTTAAATTCTTCTTTTAACATTGAAATAGCCTTAACGGTTTTTTCAGGCGAACAGCCGATATAGGCTCCAAAATATCCTGTATCAAGGCCCTCCATCCGAAGCGGCGACACCGAGTAAGCAAGAGAGTTTTTGTCCCGAAGTTCAAAAAACAGGCGGCCACCCTGACCCGCTAAAATTGATTGGATAATATGAAGAGCATAGCGCTCATCGGATTGCAGCGTGAGTCCCCGGTATCCCAAAACAATATGGGTTTGTTCTTTTTCTAGTTTTGAAAAAAACTTTGCATCAGTTTTGATTTCAACTGGCATGGGACAACTGATGTCCAATGGTTTTGCAGGCAAAGATTTGGCAAATTCTTTGATTTTTTCTAACCAAAGGTCTTTGTCGAAATCTCCGACTATACAAACTGTCGAGCTTCCCCCTACCATCATTTTTTTAAAGAAAATTTCGATATCTTTAATAGTGACATCATTCACCGAATTTTCATTGCCTAAGACATCTCGTCCATAAACATGGCCTTGAAACATATTTTTCGTGAACTGGTTAATGCAGACTTGGGCAGGGTTATCGTCCCGACTTTTGATCTGTTGAATTTGAACTGTTTTTTCACGCTCTAAAATATCAGAATCCCACAATGGGTTTTTTAACACATCAAAAAAGATTTCACTGAGCGGTTTTTGGAATGAAGACAATCCTTCTAAAGTTAACCCAATCGTATTACGTCCGCCGAAAGCAGAAATTCCTGCCGCCATTTTATCAATTTGTTCGTTAATTTGATCTTCGGAATAGCTTTTTGAACCCGTCGCCCAAACGCGGGACAACAGTTCGGTCATTCCATCTTTACCACCCGGTTCGCCGCGCAAGCCCCCTAAAAAGGCTATTTTCAGTGAAAATGTTGGTGTGTCCTTTTGGTGTCGTAACAGAACCTTCATCCCGTTCGGCAAAATAATTTTTTCCATGGTGAGTGCTGCCAATGGATTGCCTGTAGAAATTTTTAAAGTTTTATTTCGGAGCTTTTGTTTGACCGCTGGTTTTTTTGCTAACGCAAACTCTTTGCCATAAGTTTTGACTAAATTTTGAGCCTCAGATTTAACTTTTTTCAAATCCATATTCGTCAGCGCACTGATGTTCATTTTTTTAGGGTCCAAATATTTTCGGGCGGCTTTCAGAATATCTTCAGAGCGAAGATTGCCAATTTCTTTTAAGTACTTCGTAAAATAGTTGGGATCACCCATATAAAATTCAAGGCTGCCCGCTTTGCGTGCGATCCCATCGACAGTTTCAATGGAATAGACTTGTTCACTGGCAAAGCAATTCACGGCTTTTTGCATTTCTTCTGGCGAAGGACCGTTTTGTAAAAAATCGATAATGGTTTTTTTCATTTCCACAACAGCTTCTGTAAGATTTTTTGGATCCATGGATACAAAAATTGTAAAAAGCCCTTCGTCTTGTGGAGTAAAATTGGACGCGCCCACAGATGTTGCCAATGCTTTTTCAATTCTAAGAGCTTTCACTAAGCGCGAGCTGTCGCCTTGTCCGATAATAAAAGCAAGGACGTCCAAGGCAGCGGTGTCTTTGTGTTTTATATTTGGGCCGCGCCAAGAAAAGTACATTTGCGTTTCTTTAAAATCTGATTTTTCTAATTCAATTCTGGGTTTGGTTTGAGGCAGCTCTTTTGCGCGCTTCACTTTACGAACTGGCGTTGAATTGAAATCGCTAAAGTACTGATTGACTTTTTTCTTCATTTCGCTTGAGGCAAAATCGCCACTGATCACTAAGAACATATTTCGTGGGGAATACCTATCAGCAAAATATTTTTTAAGAATTTTAGGATTCACTTGGCGGATGATTTTTTCGTAGCCAATCACTGGGCGCCCGTAAGGATGTTTGCTGAAGGCTGTGGAAAAAAGCAATTGGCTGGCGCGCCGTGAAGGACTGTCTTGGCCCCGTTTGATTTCTTCGATCACAACTTCCCGTTCGTTATCAATTTCAGCGCCATCAAAAAGGGGGTGGCCCATCATTTCGCTGATGACCTCTAAACCTTGATCAATAAATTCCTTCGAAATTGTGACGTAAAAAACAGTTTGATCAAAAGATGTGTAAGCGTTTAATTCGCCGCCTGACCCTTCAACCGTTGATGCAATTTCGCCCACGCCAAATTTGCGGGTGCCTTTGAAAACCAAGTGTTCGATAAAGTGTGAAATTCCTTCTTCGCCTTTTCTTTCATCGGCGCTGCCTGTTCTCACCCACATTTGAACTGAAACAACAGGGGATTTGTGGCTTTCGAGAAGAAGGACCTTAAGACCATTTTTAAGTTGATATTTTTTCGCCATGCTCTAGAAATCTCCACATGTTAAGTCAAAAGTCTTTTGGGATTTATATTCATATCCCCTATTGTATTCAGCGCTGCCTTTATTGCGATTTTGCGACTTATGAACAGTCGCAAATCTTTCCTCCTCAAGAGTACATCCAATTGCTTGTAGAAGAAATGAGGCAAAAGTCGAATTACTTTACGGCGCAGGACGTAGATACAATTTACTTTGGAGGTGGGACGCCAAGTCTGGTTCCACCTGAGCTGATCGCTCGAGTCCTTAACGAGCTTGCAGCCCTAGGGTTTAATCCCAAAAAAACAGCGGAAATCACGATCGAGATCAATCCTGCGACGATCACACCAGAAAAGATGAAGATTTACAGGGAAATCGGCATCAATCGTTACAGTGTCGGGGCACAAACATTTAATGACCAGTTTTTAAAAAAACTAGGACGCGAGCATAATGCCCAGCAAACCCGAGAAACTTTGGCCCTATTAAAGGCTGAAACTTCTAATTTTAATTTTGATATTTTATTTGCCCTCCCCAACCAAAGTCTGGAAGATCTTCAATCTGATTTGTCGGAAGCCATTGTTCATGGAGCGCAACATATCAGCCCTTATTGCTTAACGATTCCTAAGGGCCATGTTTTATCAGCTGATCGCGCTCCAGATGAAGAACAAGTCGAGATGTTTTCTTTGATTCGGGATACTTTGACGGCCAAAGGTTTTCATCGCTACGAGATTTCAAATTACTCGTTACCGGGTCATGAATCTAGACACAATTTACTTTATTGGACGGACCAAGAATATTGGAGCTTAGGCTTAAGTGCGCACTCTTACTCGAAAGCTTCCGCATGGGGCACACGTTTTTGGAATGTCAGTTCGATCAATGATTATAAAAAACAAATTTTGGAAAAGAAATCTGTGGTCTTTAAGCAACTTGATAAAAGTTTACCGCAGGCACAGTTTGAAAATCTGCATATGCATCAGAGCATGACCGATTTTTTGCACACCTCGTTAAGATTGGCGCAGGGCTTATCACTTGAAAAATGGACCGAAAAATTCCCGCACAGAACCTGGGAGAAAGTCTTGCCTCGCCTTGAAAAGCTAGAAAAAAGCCAAATGCTAAGCCAAGTCAATGGGGCTTGGTGCTTGACCGAAAACGGCCTTGTCATGAGCAACCTTGTATTTGAGGAAATGACCTTCTTAAAGCAAGATTTAAAGGCCTGATTGTAACCCTACCTGCATTGACAATTGGCAGCCAATACACAATGTTATCGGGAGTTTCATAGGAGTCCAAATGGCAGAGGAAAACCAGAATACCAATGGTGCTGAAAAAGCCACATCCGATGTGTCTTTTGATGTTTCTGAAGAAATTAAAAAACTCCAAGAGCAAGCGGAAAAGTATAAAAACGAGGGTCTTTATTTAAGAGCTGAGTTTGATAATTATCGACGAAATATGATTAAAGAACGTTCAGATTTGTTAAAGTTTGGAAGCGAACGTTTAGTGAAAGATCTTTTGTCGGTCCTTGATAATTTTGAGCGTGCGCTAGAGGCTAAAATCAGCGCTGATAATATGGCTTCCTTCAAACAAGGTATTGAGCTGACAGCTGCCGATTTAAAAAATCTTTTGCAAAAGCATGGCGTCACTGAGATGCCGACTTTGGGCGAAAATTTTGATCCTGCTTTGCATGAAGCCTTAAGCAGCGAACCGACCGATAAAATGATCCCCGGAAAAGTATTCCGCGTTTTTCAAAAAGCTTATAAATTACATGATAAATTAATTCGGCCTGCACAAGTTGTGGTCGCAAAAAAAATAGATGAATAGGGGCTTTCGTGGGTAAAAAAGATTTTTACTCAGTGCTTGGGGTTCAGCGCGGAGCAACGCCGGAAGAGATCAAAAAATCTTATCGGAAGCTTGCGATGCAGTATCACCCCGATAAAAATCAGGGCGATAAAAAATCAGAAGATAAATTCAAAGAACTCTCAGAAGCCTATGATGTTCTCAGTGATCCCCAAAAGCGTGAAGCCTATGATCAGTTTGGCCATTCCGGCCAACAACAAGGTTTTGGCGGTGGGAATCCATTCGGTGCTGGTGGACCATTTGGAGGGGCCGGTGGATTTCGTAGTGGGGGCGGGAATGCGGGCGGAGGGCCTGATCCATTTCAAGATATTTTTGGAGATGTCTTTGGCGATATTTTTAGTGGCCGTGGTGGCCCTGCAGGCGCCGGTGGCGGCGCGAGAAGACGTCCTTCCCGAGGGGCTGACCTTCGCTACAGCCTTGGCGTCACATTAGAAGAAGCCGCTTTAGGCGCAGAGAAAACGATCAGTTTTATGCGTCAAAATGCCAGCCGAGAAGAGGCTCGCAAATTAAATGTTAACGTCCCTGCTGGCGTCAAAGATGGTCAGCGGTTAAAATTGACTGGCGAAGGTGATTTAGCGCCCGGCGGCGGCGCGCCCGGAGATTTATTCGTCATTGTTAATTTGGAAGAGCATCCGCTTTTCAAACGTGAAGAAAATGATCTTGTGATAGATGTCCCTGTTTCCTACACCGATGCCATTTTAGGTGCGCAAGTTGAGGTCCCCACTTTGACTGGAAGAGCGCAAATTAAAATTCCAGCAGGAACTCATTCAGGTCAGGTTCTGCGCCTGAAGGGAAAAGGCTTTCCTAAATTGGGAGGCTTTGGTCATGGTGATATGTTAGTTAGAATGTTGATCGATACGCCATCGCAGGTTTCAAATAAGCATAAAGAGTTGATCGAAGAGTTAGCAAAATCACAAGATGACACGCCTCTGGTCAAAGCTTTCAAAGAAAAGCTTCAACAAATGAATAGGCCTAAGAAATGAAAATATTTTTAATGTTTGCGCTTTTTTTATTAACCGCTTGTTCGACGTCAATCAACAGATCGCAAGGATCTCGAGCGTCTACCACAGGGCCTATGTTAATTCCAACGAAAGGGAAGGCCGGTAAGGGCCCACCTGCTTCACCACAAATTCAGGCAGCGCCAGTGGCCGAGGTTAACTCAACCGGGGCAGAGGCGTTAAACTTAGAAAAAGAAGGGCGCTTTCTACCCGCTTTGAAGGAGTTTGTATCTCTTTCTGTTAATAGTCCTGCCAAGCAGAACCAAGAATTCTATCGTCTAAAGGCTTTGGAAGTGACGGAAAATAAGCTATCTGACGATGATCTTGATAAGGCATCATCAGATTCAGATTTTGGTTTTGTTCGCGGTCATGCTTTATTTAAATTAGGACAACTGAGTCTGCAAAGGCGCGATACCTCTTCGGCACGAAGATATTTTTCAAGCGTTGTCAGCTTTTTACCCGAAAGCGATATTGCTGCAAGATCAAGAGACTATGTAACTCAAATTGATAGCGTCAGATATGTCGAGCCAAAAACGATCGGCGTGATATTGCCTTTAAGTGGAAAAAATGGACCCATTGCACAAAAAGCTTTGCGTGCTGTTGAAATGGGTCTGGGGCTAGATGCTCAGGATTCGCGTTTTAAATTGGCAGTGATGGATTCTGAAGGCAATCCAGATACAGCCCGCCGCTCAGTCGAGCGCTTGGTGAAGGAAGACAAAGCCATTGCTATTATCGGAAGCTTGTTAAGTAAAACGGCGTCAGCAGAAGTTAGCAAAGCTGATGAGTTGGGAATTCCATTTTTAGTGCTTTCGCAAAAATCAGGAATCACTGACGTAGGTCCAACAGTTTTTAGAAATGCTTTAACCAGTGAAATGCAAGTCCATCACTTAGTCCATGTTGCCATGGATGAACTTGGAATGCGTCGCTTTGCTATTTTATTTCCCAATGATCTCTATGGTGTTGAGTACGCAAATATTTTTTGGGATGAAGTTTTAGCTCGTGGCGGCTCTATTGCTGCTGTTCAAAATTATAATCCTAAAGACACAGACTTTAGGGGTCCCGTCCAGCGATTAGTAGGAACCTATTATATAGAGGCCCGCTTAGATGAATACAAAGCTCTGACTAAAGAGAAAAATAAAACACAAGGTAGCAAAGTCCAGCGGCAAGAAAAAGATAGTGATGATATTTTGCAGCCCATCACTGATTTTGATGCGATATTTATTCCAGACAGCGCAAAAACTCTGGGACAGCTAGCTGCTTTTTTAAGTTACAGCGGTGTTCGTAATACTAAACTTTTGGGGACAAACTTGTGGAATAGTCCAGGGCTTTCAAAACGCGCAGGAAATTTTTCTTCCAATCTAGTGTTTGTTGATGGACTTTTTAATCAGTCACAAAATTATCTGGGTTCTCGATTTGTTCAGAACTATAAAAAGATTTTTAACGAAGATCCAAGTTTGATCGAAATTCAAGCCTATGACTCGGCTTTAATTTTGCGACAGTTAATCTTGGGTGGAGCTTCGACGCGAGATGATTTGTCTAGAAAACTAAGTGAGATGCGGCAATTTCCTGGCTCATTAGGACCATTGGATATGTCGAAATCGCGTGAAATTTTAAGGCCCGTTCTTTCATTGACACTTGCACGCGATGGCCAAATCATTCCTGCTGCCCGCGCATCCAAGCCCTAAGAAAAACTTATATCCACAATAAATTTTTTTAAAACATCTTTATTTAACCTCATTCTGGTCCAGTAGGCTCTTATGGCTAACAGCGCCACGGCGCTCAAACCCACGACAGGAGCGGTTATGAAGGCTTTTATATTAGATCCCCAAACGACGCAGGAATGTCGAAAAAAACTGCTATTAAAAAGAGCTGAGGTTCATAACCGTTTTCAAAGCGCGCGGATTCAGTTTATCGAATCTGATCGCAGAGCTTCTGGAGATGAAATTGATCAAACTGTTCAAGCGCTCGAAGAGCATACGTTTCTTGTCAATCAAGATCGTCTGCGTGCACAACTATTAGAAATTGAAATGGCTTTATCTAGAATCGAAAATGGCCTGTATGGACTTTGCGAAGAAACCCAAGAGCCGATTGAAACTGAGCGTCTTCTAGCGCTGCCATGGACCACCCTTTCCCTAGAGGGTGCTGAAATTCGCGAAGCTATGACGAAAAAATATGCGCGTTAATTTTCATTATCATTGTGGATAACTCAAACACTGTGCTCCATTTTCTTGCTCATAATCTATGCATATGAATTTTTTTGGTGACACTCCCCCTCGCTCCAAACAAATATGCCAGAGTTTCGTTTTCGGTTCACTTCAGAGGGGGAATTATGAAGGCCACCGAATTTCCGGTCACAGAAATTGTAGCTATCAAAAACTCACTGATTGTTCAGAAGAGCACTATTTTGAATAAAACAAATGAGTTTATCAATCAACAGCAGCAGCATGAAGTTCTTTCCGACGAAGGAGATGCCGCTTCAAAAGACGTTTGTGATAGCATCACCATTCGTCTTCATGAGCGCGATCGAAGTGCTTTGTACGCGATCGAACGGGCCTTAGGTAAGATATCCGCTGGGACCTATGGCCAGTGCGAATCTTGCAGCCAAGAAATCGGCGTCAAGCGGCTTCAGGCTCGCCCCTTTACATCTCTATGTATCGACTGCATGGAAGAACAAGAAGATGGTCAAAAAGGTTTACAATAATTGAATCTCTCCATGGAGGGGTTTTTCTGACATGGATGTCAGTCCTATGTTTTGTCACAAATAGACCGCTTTTCTTCGAAAAACCGGACTAACCCAGCCCTAATACTCTTAAAGCCCTTACTATCTCCAACCGAAAATTATATTAGCAAAGAATAGTATCTATGCCGCTAATACAGCGGAGGAGCAGTATGAGTTTCAATAATAAAGCCATCGAGATTCCGGAATCGTTGCCCATGCTACCAGTGAGAGACATCGTGGTATTCCCCTACATGGTCATTTCTTTGATCGTAGGAAGAGACGCATCGATCCGCTCTGTTGAAGAAGCTGCGGCAAAAAAACAAATGATTTTCCTCGCGTCCCAAAAAGACATCATGGAAGAAAATCCAACACCAGAAAGCATCTACACAATTGGCACGATCGTGCTGATAAAAAGATGCCGCACACTTTCTGATGGTCGGGTTAAAATCATGATCGAAGGCATCGCGAAAGGTCGAGTGAAAAACTTCGTTCGTACAACACCCAATTTTGAAGTGGCTGTTGAAAGAATTGAAGAGCCGGCAGTTCAAGGCAACTGGACTGAAATCGAAGCTCAAATCAGAACAGCGAAAAGTCACTTAGAAAAAATCATAGCTTTGGGTCGCCCAATATCTCCGGACATCCTGCTATTAATAGATGATTTGGATAAAGATCCAGGCAAATTTGCAGACCTAATTGCAAGTCATTTGCAAATTAAATTAAATGAAGCTCAAAAAGTTTTGGAAACTCATGATCCAAAAGAACGTCTTAAATTAGTGAATGAAATTTTAGCTACAGAATTAGAAGTGATGACACTTCAACAAAAAATTCATCGCCAATCTAATGATGACCGACAAAAGTCTCAGCGTGAATATTTTTTACGTGAACAAATGAAAGCTATAAAAAGTGAACTGGGCGAAGGCGATTCTAAATCTGAAGAGATGGAAGAGCTTCGTGATAAAGTTAAAAATTCAGGCATGCCTGCTTCTGTTGAAACAGAGGCTTTAAAGCAATTAGGCCGTTTAGAAAGAATGCATCCTGATGCTTCAGAAGCCACGATGGTTAGAACTTATCTTGATTGGATGGTTGATCTTCCCTGGAATAAAAGTTCAGTGGATACCATCGATTTAGTGAAATCAAAAGAAATTTTAGATGATGATCACTATGAATTATCAAAAGCCAAAGACCGCATCCTAGAATTTTTGGCCGTTAGAAAATTAAAGTCGTCGATCAAAGGTCCGATTCTTTGTTTCGCTGGCCCTCCCGGGGTTGGAAAAACATCGCTGGGAAAATCAATTGCTAGATCCATGGGTCGGGAATATTTCCGAGTCGCTTTGGGTGGAGTGAAAGATGAGGCTGAAATTCGCGGTCATCGTCGAACTTATGTTGGCGCTATGCCCGGAAAAGTGATCTCGGCCTTAAGACAAGTAAAAACAAACAATCCTGTGATTGTCCTCGATGAAATTGATAAATTAGGAAGTGACTTCCGTGGCGACCCCTCGGCGGCGATGCTAGAAGTTTTAGATCCTGAACAAAATATCACTTTCCGCGATAACTATTTAAATGTGGATTTTGATTTATCAAACGCTCTGTTTATTGCAACGGCCAACGTGGTTGAAAATATTCCACCGGCCTTAAGAGATCGTATGGAAATCATCAATATTCCTGGGTACACAGAAAATGATAAATTACTGATCGCTAAAAAACATCTTGTCCAAAGACAGATGGAAAATAATGGAATCACTTCTGAAAATATTAATTTTACTGACGACGGTTTGAAGTTCGTGATCGCAGGATACACTCGTGAAGCGGGCCTTCGAAACCTTGAGCGTGAAATTGGTTCAGTTTGCCGGAAAGTCGCTAAGATGTTGGTTATGAACGAAAGAAGTTTTGTACAAATAAATCCACAATCTGTTGTTGAACTTTTAGGTCCACCAAAATTTTTACGCGAAGATAGAATGGACGAATCTCGTGTTGGTGTGGTTCAAGGTTTAGCTTGGACTCAGGCTGGCGGAGAAGTCCTGTTAGTTGAAGCCTTAAAAATGCGCGGAAAAGGTGGTTTAGTTCTGACAGGCCAATTGGGTGATGTCATGAAAGAATCCGCTCACGCAGCAATGTCCTACGCGAAGGCCCATGTCTTAGAGCTTGGGATTCCAGAAGACTTTTTTGAAAAGAACGATATTCACATTCACTTACCAGCAGGCGCCATTCCCAAAGATGGACCTTCAGCAGGAATCACACTTGCCACGGCCTTAGTTAGTTTAATGACAGACGTTCCAGTCCGTCATGATCTAGCCATGACTGGTGAAGTGACTCTACAAGGTCGTGTCCTTCCAGTGGGTGGAATTCGTGAAAAATGTTTAGCGGCATTAAATTTAGGCATCACCGACTTAGTGATTCCAAAGGCCAATGAAAAAGATTTGGCAGATATCCCAAAGCAATTCAAAGATAAGTTGAACTTTATTCCGGTAGATACATTGGACCAAGTTTTTGCAGTCGTCTTTGATCGCGGCGATAAAGAGAAAAAAACCGTGCGCAAAGAGGCCAAGAAAACAAAGTCTGCTTCTGCCGCTTAAGACAAACATTTATTCTATGCTTAAAAACCCCGGCTTAAAAACCCGGGGTTTTTTATTTCAAGGGCAGATCTAAGTATTTGATAATAAAAGCCAGCGCTTCTGCTACTTCTTTAAAATAATCAAATCTTCCGGAAGCGCCAAAATGGCCCGCCGCCATTTTTATTTTTAAAAGGATAGTTTCATCGCCTGTCTTATGTTCACGTAATTTTGCAGTCCACTTTGTCGGTTCCCAAAATGTCACTCGGAAATCATGTAGTCCCCCGGTGATAAGCATATTTGGATAGCGCTGCGCCTTTATATTGTCATACGGCGAATAACTTTTCATATATTCATAGAACTTTTTATCGTGCGGGTCGCCCCACTCTTTATATTCCATTTTTGTCAGCGGTAAAGTGTCGTCAAACATTGTATTAATGACATCAACAAATGGCACATGGGCCACGCAAACTTGAAATAAATCTGGACGCATATTAACTACGGCACCCATCAACATTCCGCCAGCGCTGCCACCCATAATGGCCAGTTTTTTCGGAGAGGTCCATTTTTTTTCAACCAACCAGTCGGCCACAGAAATAAAATCATGAAAGGTGTTTTTTTTATTTAAAAACTTTCCATCTTCATACCATAAGCGACCTAAATCTTGCCCACCCCGAATATGGGCAATGGCATAGGCAAATCCGCGGTTTAAAAGCGGCAAACTTCCTCGGCTAAAACTTGGTTGAATAATCGCGCCATAGGATCCATATCCGTAAAGCATCAATGGTTGAAGACCATTTTTCTTAAAACCTTTTTTATAGAAAATTGTGACAGGAATTTTTTTTCCATCATGGGCTGGAATCATAAGTCGTTCGCACTTATAGTTTGAACTTTTAAATTTATTTACTTTTTGGGTTTTAACAACCTTTGTGCGCCCGTTCATCATATCATAATCAATAATAGTTTCCGGAGACACTGGAGATTCGACTAACATCCGAAGATTTCTACATTTAAATTCTTCATTTCCAATAAAACTTAATGAAAAGGCCTTCTCTTTAAACTTAATGTCTGTATATTTCTCTTTTTTAAAGTTATAAATTTTAATCACCGGAAGAGCATTTTTAAAATAAGATAAGACCAGAAAATCTTCAAACAACATACTTCCACGGAAAAGACTTTCTTTGTCCTCTGGGACAAACTCAATCCAATTTTTTCTTTCAAACTGATCGATGGGCGCAATCATCAATTTGAAGTTCGTCGCGTTTTCATTACTTCGTATATAAAAATATCCTTGGCGCGTGCTGATACTGTATTCATGTCCTTCTTTCCGGGGCAAAAAACATTCGAACTTAGGTTTAGCCTCGTTGGCAGATCCAAACCAAATCTCGCTGGTGACAGATCCTGAGGAATCAAGCAATATCCATTGATGGTCAGCTGTTTTTCCGACTCCAACAAAGTGCTTTTGGTCCTTTTCCTCATAAACCAAGGTCCCCTTTTTATCTGATTCTATATTATACCGAAAGGCCTTATCGGGCCGGTGATTTTCATCCAACTGCGAATAATAAAGTGTCTCGTTGTCGTTGGCCCATACGACATTATCTGAAACATCTTTGATTGATTTTTTTAAAATTTTACCAGAATTAAGATCTTTAAAGTGAACTGTATATTTTTCGTTTCCACTAAAATCCACGGCATAAGCTAGCCATTGATGATTTGGGCTGACTTCAAAGGCACCCAAAGAAAAATACTTTTTCCCCTTGGCAAGCTTGTTGCCATTCAAAAGCAACTGCTCGCGGCCGCTTTTTTTTAATTTTCGATAATAGACCTTATACTGCTGTCCTTTTTTAACTTTACTAAAATAAAGCCAATCATCAACAGGTGTTTCTGCTGATATTTCATTTTCATTGATTGAACCTTTTAATTCTTTAAACAGCTTTTCTTTAAAGCTGTTGAGGGGCTTAAGTTTTTCATCTGAATACTTGTTTTCGGCATTGATGTATTTTTTGGTGTCTGGGTCTTTAAGGTCCCGCAACCAAAAGTAAGGGTCTGACCGTAATTCTTGATGGTGCTGTAATTTTTTTGGTTTTTGCGGAGCTACTGGCGCTAAAATACTTTTCTTTTGGGACATTTTAAAAATCTCCGTCGTTTTACTCTGTCAGGGATTGAAAAAAATTGATGCAGTCAGGATCTTTTGAGTTTCTCGTATAATAAAGCGATTTATCAAAACGTCGTTGAGTGCACTTTCTAATAGGTGGCCCAATCAAAGCGGTCACCCTATCCCCGATGTCTTTTTTAATTTCTTTAATACATTCGCCTTCATACTTTTCCCACATGTTTTGGCAGACAAGTTTCGGAAGGCTGTAACATTTTTTTTCTTTTGTCTGTGCAGCACACGGTTCTAGGGATTGCTCTTGATCCAAAGACGGTTGAACCACTAATCCTGCCAAGTAAATAAGGACAATAGCTGCTGAAATGATGGCAGTTCCCTGATCAAGGGAAAGAGGAAATCCATTGCTGGAGAACGGTTTTTTAAAAAAGGTAAAACTACCGATGGCTATCACGACAGCAATAAAATGCAGACTTTCAGAGGCGCCTAAATACTCAACTGCTAAAAAAGAAAAGCTAACCGCGGCGGCGATCCAAAAAATTAGATTAAGGATTTTTTTGAAACCTTCTTCCATTGGCTGACTATACGTCAAAATGGTCCCGTTGTTACTAACAATTTATTTTTCAGGGATAGCCTGCAGGGAATTTTTTAGCGGGAGATAATCTGGGTCTTGTGGGGAAGCTATTATTAGATACTTTTCCCAGGCTGCCTTTGTTTTAGAAACTGCCGCAGGGTGATAGCCTATTAACTGGGACCAGATAAATCCCTGAATTTTTAATTGGTCAGGTGTTGGTGATTCGTCATCAAGCATCAAATCATCTATAATTTTTGCTGATTCAGCCAAAAGACTTATATTTTTTGGTTCTTGCCGCAGCGAAATTCGCATGAGGAGCTCACTCCGTCGAGCTTGTGAATCATCATATCTTTGCTTGAAGAAATATTCCCAACTTGTCTTTGGAAAATTCTTTAATTCTTTGAAATCGATACCCTGCCAAACTTGAGCTGTCGCCGTAATAAATTCATTGTCATTAGGGGCGGGGTTTTTTAAGACAACACGATCCGCGAAACCGATGGGCCAAAGCTGGTATTTTGCAAACCAATCAGTCTCTTCTTTAGTTCCAACAGCAGAAACAAAAACTGGATGCTTAGATAAGTTTGCATCCAAAAAGGCTTCAAATTTATAGCCACCCTCGCGTGTTTTATAAAATTGCGCATATCCCGGTGGTGGCAGTATCACCTGCGGAAAATTGAGGGTTACACTTTTTGTAGCCCATGGATATCCTCCGATCAGCGAACGGCTTATGATTTTCACATCGGACCGAAGTCCTTCGCAAGTTTGCAAATATCTGGTGATGCCAAAATCAGCGTCACCCAGAGGCATAAATATCGCCGAAGGCGGAAGGCTGCCTAAAATTTGTCGTCCGGCCTGCTCCAGAAATTCATTTTCATGTTGGTCTTGGGTTTGATAGTTCAAGCCGATCTGAATCGTAATCAATGCAATTACCAAACTTGGTTTCAACCCTCGGGGACATATGTTTTTTTCTTTTAAAATAAAAAAAAAGGCTGCGAAACAAGTGCCGACCCATAAGCAAAGAAAAAAATGCGGCTGTTGCCAAAAACGTTCCATAATACCTAAATAAAGAGGCTCTGCTAAATTAAGATTCGATAAAAAATGAAAGGTAAAAAGATAAAAACAAAAGATCAGGACCGTTAATAGATAGAAATTTCTGGTTGTATTTTCAGAAGACTTATTTTTTCTAAAAGCTAGAAAGAATCCCCCGAACATCAATAATGTAGCACCAAGACCTAAAAGCTGTTTAAAAACTGTCTGAAAATAAATTTTAAAGGCCGGCCAAAACTGGCTTTGCTCGTTTGAGATAGCCAGTCTAAAGGTTCCATATTCTTGCCTAAGAACGTGCGTAATAAATCCTTCCCAAGTCCCTGTTTCTCCCCATGAGATAGCAAGCCAACGGGAGCCTGCCCAGAATAAATAAAGATAGGGAGAAAGGCCAATCGCGCCTAAAAAAGAAAAGTAGATCAGCTTTTTTAAAAAGCTTTTTTGACCTCGTAAACACCACAGCATCCAAACCAGAATCGGGGCTGCTACAAAAAAGAAAGTGTGGTGATTGGTCAGGGCCAGGCCAGAAATAAAAAACGCCAGGCCCGCTGTTTGCCACCGGCGATTATCTATTGAAAAAGTCCACGCAATATTTAAAAGAACTGCGATAAAAAAATTATTGAGTGGGAAAACTTCGGCAGTGACTGCATATGACCAAATCAGTGGAGAAAAAGCATAAAGTCCGCAAGAAAGAGCGGCGGCCCAGGCATCTTTAGTTATCCGCCAACTGAGGCGAAATAAAAGACCCGCTGCCAAGCCATCAAGAAGTGCCGAGAGAAGATTCACCCGCCATGCAACCCTTCCAAAAGGAAGCCAAGTCATTATGTGGCCCAATAAGGTATATAAAGGGTAGCCCGGTGGGTGAGCAACTCCAAGGCTGTGGGCATTGATGATTAATTCACCGCTGTCGCCTCCGGCAACCCCAGGGTATGTTGTCGACCAATAAATTAAAAAGACCGCTGCTGTCGACAGCAGAATCCAAAAATTTCGAGGTAAAGTTCTTATCATTTGATGGTGATTTTAATATGAGGGCGTACGATGAGGCTGCAATCTTTGATTTTCGCCCTCAAGAACGCGCACCAAAGTTTTTAAATCACTGACCTCTTCTTTTAGGTGCAAAAGTTGTTCTTCTTTTTCTTGAAGAACAAGGGTGTAAGCCCTTTTTAGTTCGTTCAGTAATTTATTAGCAGCTGTTAGAATCGGCTCATCGGCAGACTCCTGAAGCTGCGATGTAAAAATCGAATTTCCCTTTTTTAAAAGAGCCGCTGCGACTTCTTTTTTCAAAGAGGATTCGATCATTGGCAAGGGGGCTTCCATCTGGGCACCCATCAAAGAGGCGTCGCTTTTTAGGGAGGGGCGATGTTCTCGAGGATGGGTACCCATCGGCGAATCTATTAAAAAATATTTGCCGTCTAGGAAGCGGTACTTGATATCTTCGGCCTTAATACGCCGGCGAAGAGTGGATACACTGACTCTGTGTTTACTTGAGTAATCATTGAGTGGTATCCAACTTTCCGTATTCATCAGTTCTCCATCAAGTAGCCAAATTTTCAGGTAGAGAGAGTTGGTGGTGGTAACCCCCTGCTGCCTGCCTAACCACTGTATCAAAGGAGTCAGGGTTGTCAAAAAATTATGACTAATCAATCAAATGTTGCTAGAAATCTAAACCGAAGTCTGGCTATCCAGACCTAAAACCCTTACCCAGCACGACCTTGGGCCTGAATAATCTCCCTTCCCAGGCTGGCTATCCCGTGGAATAATTCCGTGGATATGCGTATTAGAGATAAGAAGAAATTAGGACTGGTTTTAAGTGGAGGGGGCATCAAAGCCGCCGCTTTCCATATTGGTGTTTGCCTAGCCTTAAAAGAAAAGGGCTTTAGATTTGCTGGCGGATCAAAAGAGCTTGTGCGTCAAAAGTTTCCAAAGAGCACTCCGCTGACTTTTCAAGTTTATATCGGTTCCAGCGCAGGAGCTTTTGTTAGCAGCATCTTGGCCTCTGGTTATGACATAGAATCTTTGATCAATGCCTTTCAAATCGGAGTTGGTGAAAGACCTCGATATAAAAAAGACGATCTTAATTTCTTAAAGCCGATTGGCTACCGTGATGTTTTTTCCCTTAATTCGATGAATGGATCAAGAATGCTTCGGTTTTTACCGGAAGCATTGCTTAAAAAATCTTTAGTCCGTGGTGGAATTGAAGCTTTCCTTAAAAATGGGTTTAAAGTCAGTGGTCTTTTTACCACAAAAGGGATGGAGAAATACCTTCGCCAAGAAGCATTGGTTGAAAACGATTTTTCCCGTTTAGGGGTCGAACTTTATATTGTAGCGACGCAATTGAATCATTCCCGAAAAGCGATCTTTGGTAACTATCCAGAAAGTTATAAGACTGCGACCACAAAATATATCAACTACGCAACGATCAGTGAGGCTGTCGCCTGTTCGACATCTTTGCCTCCGGTTTATGCGCCGTATCCGGTTAAAAGGGAAGACGGTAAAGAAATCTATTACACGGATGGCGAAATCCGCGAGACCTTAAGTGCCCATATTGCCGCTGACCAAGGTTGTGATCTGGTGATTTCTTCTTATTCCATGCAGCCCTATCATTACACCCCAGAAATGGGCAGTCTGCATGATTATGGAATCCCGGTGATTATCAACCAGGCGCTGTACCAAGTCCTAGAACAAAAACTTTCAAAAAGTATTGAACAACAAACCCAGCTTAAAACTATTTATAAAGCTATTGATCGATACTTTTTAGAGCATAAATTGCCCCCTGAGCATCGCGATAAGGTCTTAGAGTTGATTCGGAATCAACTGAACTTCAGACCCGATGTTGATTACATCTTTATAAATCCACGCCCACAAAATTACGAAATGTTTTTCGTCGATCACTTTAGTTTGAATCCAAAAATATTGGAGCGAATCGTACGGATTGGATTTAAATCCGCACTGGGCGTCCTAAGACGTTACGATATCTAATCCGTCGTCAAAATACTAAGGAACGTAAAGTAAGCTTTGTTCGACCGCTGAAAAAATTGGGCCTGAGACAAAACCCAACGTCACAATAAAGAAAGCCATGACGAAAACTACGACGGTTGTAGCGTTTAATGAAAACGGCGCAATTTGAGCATCGCCCTCTTTCATGTACATGGTGACAATGGGTCGCAGGTAATAATAAACACTGATCACTGAGTTAATAACTCCCCAGATCGCAAGCCATAAAAGACCTTCACCAATAGCTGCACTAAACAAATAAAATTTACCGAAGAATCCAAAAGTTGGAGGAATTCCTGCTAATGACAACATAAAAACTGTAAAACAAATAGCCAGGCCCGGATGATTTTTTGCAAAGCCAGCAAGGTCTTCAACATTTACGACATGGGACTCTGTTCGCTCCATCATTCCAACCACAGCCATTGCACCTAAGGTCATCATTGAATAACTCATCAAATAGAAAATGACGCTTGAGGCGCCGAAGGCTGCATTGTCACTGACTCCGGCTGTGATAACACCCATCAAAATATAGCCTGAATTTGAAATGCTGGAATATGCAATCATCCGCTTTAAATTATTTTGAATAATGGCCGCCAAATTTCCAACGATCATGGTCAGCACAGAAAGCCACTGTAATATGTCAAAAAGATTCATTGAGCCCGTTAAACTTCGTGTGGCAATAATCCTTAAGAAAGCGGCAAAAGAAACTGTCTTTACCGCTGTCGCCATAAATGCCGTCAGGGGCGAAGGTGCTCCTTGGTAGACATCTGGAGTCCATGCATGAAATGGCGCAATAGAAACTTTAAAACAAAAACCAATTGTTACCAAAGCAACGCCAAACATAAAGATCAAATTTGATTGAATTAAAGTCGGCGCTTTTTCCATAAATGTTAAAATATTTGTAGTTCCCGTAGACCCAAAAATAAATGACACACCAAAAAGAAAAATCGCTGATGCAAAACTGCCAAGAACGAAATATTTAAACGCGGCTTCTTTAGAAATCTTTTCTTCGTGGCTCATGGCAATCATCAAATACAATGACAAAGACATCAGCTCGAGGCCAATAAAAATAAGTAACAGATCCACGGCTGACACCAGAATTAGCATCCCTAAGGCCGAACTCATCGTCAAAAAAATCAATTCAGAAAACTGTCGCCCTTTTGTGGCTGGATTTTCATACATCATGACCATCGCAGCACCACAGGAAACAATCGCAATGGATCCCATCCACAGAGTAATGCCATCAAATAATAGGCCTTCATGGAAAGCAGTTCTGCCGTTACGACTAAAAACGATCAAAAGAAAAACAGCCGCAACTATACCGATCAGCCCTTGCGTCAAGGTAGCCAAGGGATTTTGCTCGCGGTTACCTCGTAAAACTTTGGCGGTGATTGGAACTAGGCTTACCAAAAATAAAACAATCATAGAAGAAATAAGAAGAAGGTCGTTTTGTCCGACGGCTATATTCATTGGCTGACCTCATTGGCAGGAGCTTGAGCTGCAGGGGGTGCTGCTTCACCGGCTGATAAATAATAACTATTTTTATTTTGAACTAAATGTTGAATGCTGGCTTTCGACTTACTTAAAAAGTGATTGGGAAATAATCCCATCCAAAATACCATCAATACTAATGGGACAAGGACTGCGATCTCGCGCCAGTTTAAATCCTGCAGTGGATGTTTTTCATCCATTACAAGTTCACCCTTTGGTCCAAAGAAAACACGCTTGTACATCCACAGCATATAAACAGCACCTAAAACCACTCCAGAAATAGCAAAGTAAGCAAATCCCTTGTCAGCTTGATAGGTCCCCAACAAAATCAAAAATTCTCCCACAAAACCGTTCGTCATTGGGACAGCAATCGAAGACAAAGTAATAATTAAAAAGAAAGTTGAAAAAATTGGCATAGCACCGGCTAAGCCACCGTACTTATCAATATCTCGTGAATGAGTTCGCTCATAAATCATCCCTATCAGCAAGAACAGAGCACCTGTTGAAATTCCATGATTCAACATTTGATAAAGGGCACCTGAAATTCCCATTTCATTAAAAACAAACATTCCTAGAACAATATACCCCATGTGAGAGACCGATGAATAGGCCACTAGTTTTTTAACATCTGGCTGAACCATCGCGACTAAGGCTCCGTAAATAATTCCGATCACACCTAAAAGTAGAAATAACCAGGACCAGTGTTCAGCAGCGTCTGGGAATAACGGAATCACCCAGCGCAGAAAGCAGTAGGTTCCCATTTTTAACATCACGCCAGCTAAAATAACAGAACCTGGAGTTGGTGCTTCAACGTGCGCATCGGGCAACCACGTGTGCAGTGGAAACATTGGAACTTTAATTGCAAAAGCCAAAGCAAAAGCAAAAAATAACAAAGTTTGTAGGCTAAAAAAAGTACCGCCGACAAAGGGGATCTTTAACTTATAGAAATCAAGTAAACTTGCGCTCATCTGCCCCGTTGCTTCTTGGGTCAGATACATCATGTAAATCATCGCGACTAACATCAGGACAGATCCGGCCATCGTAAAAATAAAAAACTTAACTGTCGCGTAGATGCGGCGCTGGCCACCCCAGATACCAATCATAAAATACATTGGGATCAGGGAAAGTTCCCAAAAAGTGTAAAAGAAAATGGCGTCCATCGCCAAAAAGCTTCCTTGCATTGCGGTCTGCAAGACGAACAAAGCGATATGAAAACCCTTCACTCTTTTTTCAATACTATTCCAGCTAGCTAAAATAATAATCGGCGTTAAAAAGTTTGTTAAAACAATCAGCCACAAAGAAATGCCATCAAGACCCAAGAAATAGCTGATTCCAAAACGTTCAATCCACGGATATTTTTCAACAAATTGCAGGCTTGCTGTGGCCCCATCAAAACGGTCAAGCATAGAAAGCGTCAGTAAAAACTGAAGGACTGAAAAACCAAAGGCTAAATGCCGCAGACTTGACGTCTTTGGCCAAAGCAAAAGAACAAAGGCAAACAGCAATGGAAGAAATACTAACGTTGTCAGCAACATGTCTACCTCATAATAAGAATCGAAATAACAACCACTAAGCCCACGCCAATATACATCGCATATTGCTGCATATTGCCTGTCTGGCTTGTTCTCACCAGCTGACCCCCACCCACCATCAAATCTGAAATGATATAGGTCAGCTTATCGATAAAATTCACATCAATAAAATACCAGGTCTTTTTAGATAAACTGACTAAGGGATTAATGATTGATGCAAAATAAAATTCATCCACCAAATATTTCTTATCAATAAACCGATAAACAGGTCCTAAGGACTCTGCGACTTTTTTTGGCGCTTCCGGTTTTTTTACATAAAATTGATAAGCCACAATGGCAGAAATCAATGCCAGGGAAACTGAAATTCCCATCATTATCCATTCAGTTTCAGCCGAGGCTTGTCCCAATCCTGGAACAACTTTTATCACGGGCTCAAGCCAAGTTTCAAAAAAGTTGATCGGATGAAATGGTAAGATTTCAGAGATAACATGCGGGATTCCCATCCAGCCACCAATCACTGATAAAATTCCAAGAATAATCAAAGGCCCCGTCATTAAGACCGGAGATTCATGGGGATCTACGTCTTTGGGAACCCGGCTTTTGCCCCAAAAGGTCAGTGCCATTAATCTTGTCATATAAAATGCAGTTAATGTGGCGCCAATGGCTCCCGCAACCCACAACAAGGGATGTCCTATCGGAGAATGAAATGACATCCACAAAATTTCGTCTTTTGAAAAGAATCCTGCAAATGGCGGCATACCGATAATTGCAAGCCAGCCCAACAAAAATGTGAAATGTGTGATTGGCAAATATTTTCGAAGTCCACCCATCTTACGAATATCTTGCTCCTCATGCATAGCGTGAATCACGCTTCCGGATCCCAAGAACATCAGCGCTTTAAAAAATGCATGGGTGACTAGATGAAACATGGCTGCATTAAAAGCACCAACACCGACGGCTAAAAACATGTAACCAAGTTGTGAAACTGTCGAATAAGCTAAAACTTTTTTGATGTCCCATTGGGTGATACCAATTGTCGCAGCCAGGACGGCCGTTGCCGCGCCGATGATCGAAATAATCATCATTGTGTTTGGCGCCATCATAAACAAAGGATTCAATCGAACGATCATATACACACCAGCCGTAACCATCGTTGCGGCATGGATCAGCGCCGAGACAGGGGTCGGCCCAGCCATCGCATCTGGAAGCCAAACATAAAGAGGGATTTGAGCTGACTTTCCTGTGGCGCCGATAAATAAAAACATAGTGCCCAGGGTGATGGCGCCCGTCCAAGTTAGATCCGGAGTTGAAGGAATTAGGCTATTGATTTCATAAAAATTTAAAGTTCCAAACGTCGTAAATAAAACAAACATTCCAAGCAAGAAAGCGGCGTCACCAATTCGATTTGTAATAAATGCTTTCATGCCAGCCGTTGCTTTCGCAGGATCTGTAAACCAAAACCCGATCAGCAAATAAGAACAAAGACCAACACCTTCCCAACCAACAAACATCGTCAGCAAAGAATCGCCCAAAACCAAAATTAACATATTGAAAATAAAAAGGTTTAAATAAGCAAAGTACTTCGCAACACCTTTATCGTGGTGCATGTACCCAATTGAAAAAAGATGGATTAAGAAGCCAACGCCTGTAATCACTAGAATCATAATCGCGCTTAAAGAATCCACCATAAAACCGGCGTTCACTTTTAATTTATCAGTCGCAATCCATTCAAAAAATTGCGAACTGATCTGCCGACTTTCGTGCGGTAAGTTCAACAGCTCGATGAAAAGCAATATCGCCGAGACAAACGAGATTAAAACCGCAATGCTGGCAATAGCACCAGAGACTTTATAATTATGTTTATTATAACGAAACCCGTTGATCAAAAACCCTACGAGCGGACTTAAAATAAGAACGGCAATCAATGTTGCGTGGTCCATAGCTGGCTTATCCTTTTAGATGTTCAAAAAAGCGAATATTCACTTCGCGGTATCGTTTAAAAATAGAGACCGCCAGCGCCAAACCAACAGCCGCTTCTGCAGCAGCAATTGTCATGACAAAGAAAACCATGATTTGGCCATCAATCAAGTTCGAGTATTTACTAAAAGCGACAAAGCTTAAATTCACAGCGTTCAACATAAGCTCTATACACATTAATAAAACGATCACATTCCGCCTGAATAAAACTCCGCCCATTCCCATAAAAAACATCACTGCAGATAATACCAAATAATGGTTCAAGCCAATTTGGGTCATAAAATCAATGTTCAGCATGTGTGCCTCCTTTAGATCTTGCTAAGGCGACAGTTCCAATTGCGATCACCAAAAGAAGGACTCCTAAAGCCTCGAATCCAAAAATATGTTTAGTGAATAAAAGGACGCCCAAAGCTTTAGATGAATCAGCAGGAAGCTGCGCCACTTCCTGCGCAGGAGGCTCAGACATCATTCCGCCTGCAGAGATAATTGTCGTAATGACCATTCCTAAAAGAAGGCCTACGGTAGCAATTTTTATTCCGCCTGTTATTTTCCCTCGCGAAAAGGCCTGGGTTTCAGCCTTCAAATCAAAAAGCATTAAAACCATAACGAATAAAACCATAACTGCGCCGGCATAAACAATCACCTGAACGCCAGCAATAAAATAAGCTCCAAGTGTAACGAACAAGGCCGCGACTCCAACCATTGTCATTGCTAAGCTTAAGGCCGAGTAAATGGGATTTTTAACTAAAACGACAGCCAGCCCTGCAGCCACAACCACAAAAGCTAGAAACCAGAATAAAAAAGCGTCAGCGCCCACAGTATGCTCCTAAGCTGTAATATAAATAACAAATGCAGTGATCATCGTGTTAGCCAGCGCCCACGGCAACATGGTCTTCCATCCTAAATCCATCAATTGATCATATCTAAATCGCGGCAACGTCCATCGCACCCAAACAAAGACCCACAGGAAAAATAAAAATTTTAGCAGATAGGACGTAAAAAATATTAAGGAAACCATGATTCCAGCTAGGGTCGAAGAAGGCATAAGATCTAACATAAGAGATTGCACTTCAGCGACAGACCAAAAAGGGATTAAATATCCACCAAAAAAGAAAGTTGTGCAAAGGCCTGCGGCAATCATCATGTGAGCATATTCGCCGATAAAAAACATCAGCATCTTGAAGCCACCGTACTCAGTGTGAAAACCCGCTACAAGCTCCGCTTCGCCTTCAGCTAAATCAAAAGGCAATCGATTGGATTCAGCAAAGGTCGCTGCAAAAAATAAAATAAAAGCCACTGGCTGATAAAATATTCCCCAGTTCGGAAATAAATACTTAAAAGGCCCTGGGATTAAAGACGCATCAACACCCAAACCTAAAAAGTTAAATTTTAGCAACCCTTCTTGATGGTGAATCATCTCAGTTAAATTAAAGGTCCCATACATCAGAATAATTCCGACAATAGAAAGACCCAGGGCTAGCTCGTAACTGATAATCTGCGCACTGGCGCGCATAGCACCCATCAAAGAAAACTTATTTCCAGAGCCCCAGCCCGCCATCAAAATTGTGTACGCAGCTAATGATGAAACGCCCATGATGAAAACAATTCCAACACCGATGTCATATCCTTGAATACGAATCAGGTAGGGGCCCCAATTCTGACCAAACATTTGGAAAGCTTCAATGTTGAATGGCACAGACATCGGAATGGCACAGTAGGCGACAGCCCCTGGAATCAGTGCAAAAACCGGCGCTGCATAAAAAAGAAATTTGATCGCGCGCCCAGGAAGAAAATCTTCTTTCGTTAAAAACTTTACGGCATCGGCCAATAGCTGGGTTAGGCCTAAAGGGCCCACTCGATTAGGACCAAAGCGATTTTGAATAAAAGCAGATCCACGACGCTCGACCCATACAAGGATCGGTACCAACTGAACCATAAATAAGAAAATAACTACTAGTTTAATCCCGTTAATAAGGATTTCGAAAATGTCTTTACCCATTGAATCAGTCCCACTCTAATGCTTTAGATTTAATTTCCCAAAAAAGTCCGAAAATGAAAATGGCAATGAAGATCATCATGCCAATCAGAACACCAAGACCCTGTCCGCTGGCAATAAAGTCGCGAAAAGTCAGTGCCCATGGATACATAAAAATAATTTCGATATCAAAAAGAATAAAAAGAATCGCTGTCAGGTAAAATTTCACAGACACTTTAGTGTCTTTTTTATCCTGCCCTGGAATTCCACATTCGTAAGGTTCTAATTTGACAGCGCTACTAACGCGGCGACCGCCTGTCCAACGTGCTAGGAAAAGTAAACCAGTTCCGAAAAGGCCAATAAATACGACAAGAAATATGACTCCACCTAAAGGCACATTCCCCTCCAAACTTTAGTTACATTGGGTCTAAACTGTTATATACATCCCTGAATAGAAAACCAAGGATTAAAAAGTAACCTCTGAAGAGTTAACACACGATAATGACAACAGAATTAACCCACACTAGATTAGAAACAATTCTCGACCGAGAGTTCGAATTACGAAAAAAAGTGATTCGCCTTGTGGGCACAGCCTCACCGCTGACATTAGCATTTTTCTTTTCCCAAACTTTTTCTAAGCATATTAATGACTTGCCGCATGTGGTTGTGTTTCCTGATGAGAAAAGCTGCCGTATCTTTCAGCAATGCTTAGAGGTTTTTAATCCGCAAAAGCAGAGTTGGATTTTACCCGGCTTTGATGTGTCGCCATTTTCTGGTCTGTATCCGAATTCAAAAGTTATCAATGAACGATTAAACTTTCTTTACCGCGCGCAAAACTCTAAGCCGGGTGATCTTTTTTTAGTCACAGCCGAAGCTTTAAGTCAGCGCACACTTCCTTATTCTGTTTTTTCGCAAAAAGTTTCACGCTTTACCCTCGGTGATTTGATTCCAGAAAATTTCGCGGCCCAACTTCAGGCGTTAGGTTATTCCTCAGCCCCGATGGTCGAAGATGTTGGGCAGTTTGCCATTCGCGGCGGGATCATTGATATTTTTTCAGCGGCGCACACGGCCCCTGTTCGAATCGAGCTTTTTGGGGATCAAATTGAATCTTTAAGGCATTTTAATATTTCTGAGCAGCGAAGCACTGATGAAATCAAAGAGTTTCACGTTATTCCTGCACGAGAAGTGATGTTCACTGACGATAACTACGAGTCTATGATCGCCAGAGTTCGTAGACATTTGTCAGACCGCAAAGTTTCCAAAGAAGATTCTGAAGAGCTTATTCGAGCTTTAGTCCTTAAGAATTTTTATCCCGGCATTGAATTTCTTTTGCCCTATTTTTACCCTCATTTAGATTCCGCTTTAGATTATTTTTCTAGCTCTGTCAGGATTTGGTCTAATGATCCGCCAGAAATTGCCCGAAAACAGGACGAAGTCTGGTCCGAGCTTAAAAAAGATTATGAAAACTCAGAAAGTATTTTAATTCGTCCCGAGCTGACCCTTTTGTACACATCCTACGAATCTTTAAAATGGCCTGACGATTCTGTCGAAATTTCAGTTTCAAATCTTGAATGCCTTGAAGAGCAGACTGATGCGATCAGCACAGTTCACTATCGAACCCAAAGCCTTAATGATTTTCAGAACTTGGCTAGCAGCACGACCATCGGAACTGAGGCCTGGATTGTTTCTATCAAAAGCCGCCTAGAAAAATGGCGTGAAGATAATTATCGAATCATTATAGCTGTCAAAAATCCTCTTTTGCAAAATAGGCTTAAGCTTTTGCTAGAAAAAATGGGCCTGAAAAGTGCGCAACCCGCCGTTAACGAATTGTTTTGGGATGCTTGGCTGCAAGAACAAGATCGCGACCAAAAACTAATTCATATTTTGCCGCAAAATATTTTTGAAAGTCAGCGTATCGATGAAGAGCGTCTGATTTTTTTAAGAGAGTCTGATTTTTTTGGCGCAAAAGAGCGTCGGAAATCAGTTGATGCTTCAGAGGATTTTCAAAAAAAAGCCCGCCGCCTTAGTTTCGGCGATTTAAAGCCCGGCGACTTTATCGTGCATGTAAAGCACGGCATTGGCCAATATGAAGGCCTGCGCATCATGAATATCAATGGTGCTGATAGTGAATTTATTCAGCTTTCTTATAAAGATAAAGATAAGCTTTATCTGCCAGTTTATCGAATTGGTCAGATTCAAAAATATTCGGGCCCAAGCTCTGCCGCGCCCTTAGATCGCTTGGGTGGACAAGCTTGGGAGAAAACAAAAATTAAAGTGAAGGGTCACCTTCGCGATATGGCGGCAGACTTATTACAACTTTATGCGAGACGCGCCGAAATTTTACGTCCTGCCTTTAAAATGAACGAAGCCGAAGTGGCACAGTTCGAACGAAGTTTCCCCTACGAAGAAACTGATGATCAATTGCGAGCCCTTAACGATATCACCAAAGATTTTCTTTCTCCGCGTCCAATGGATCGACTGATTTGTGGTGATGTTGGTTTTGGGAAAACTGAAGTCGCGATGCGCGCTGCTTTTTTCACTGTCCAAAATCAAAAGCAAGTGGCGGTGCTAGCTCCGACGACAGTTCTTACCTTTCAACATTTGGAAACTTTCAAAAAAAGATTTCATGGCTGGCCCATCCGAATCGAAGCCATCAATCGTTTCGTAAGTCCTAAAGACGCTAAAAGAATTTTAACTGAAGCGGCCGAAGGAAAAGTTGATATTTTAATTGGTACCCACCGAATTTTAAGTAAAGACGTCACGTTTAAAGATTTAGGTCTATTGATTGTCGATGAAGAGCAAAAATTTGGAGTGGCCCATAAAGAGCGCGTTAAAAAAATGAAAACGCAAATCGATACCCTGACGTTATCGGCGACTCCTATCCCTAGAACTTTGAACATGAGTCTTGTCGGCATCCGAGATTTAAGTTTAATCAACACAGCACCCGTCGATCGTTTGCCGACCAGAACTTTTATTTGCAAATTTGAAGCAGAAACTTTGAAGAAAGCTATCGAGGCTGAAATTGCTCGTGGCGGACAGATTTATTTTGTTCATAACCGTGTCCAATCTATTTATGGTGTCGCTGATGAAATTCGCCAATTGGTTCCAAAGGCTCGAATTAAAGTAGCGCATGGACAGATGCCAGAACACGAACTTGAAACAACCATGCTTGGGTTTTTTCATCATGAAGTTGATCTTTTAATTTGTACGGCCATTGTCGAAAGTGGCATGGATGTACCGACAGCCAATACGATTTTCATTGATCAGGCCCATATGTTTGGGGTCAGTCAGCTGTATCAGTTGCGAGGCCGCGTCGGCCGCGCTAAGCAGCGCGCCTATTGTTACTTAGTTTTGCCACGGGATAAGAAAATCGATTCTCATGCCCAAGAGCGCCTAAAAATAATTCAAGAAAATTCAGCCTTAGGCAGTGGATTAAAAATCGCCCAATATGACTTAGAGCTTCGCGGGTCAGGAAATATTTTGGGGGAAAGTCAGAGTGGGCATATTGATTCTGTCGGCTACGAACTTTATATGGATCTTTTGGCTCAAGCTTTAGCCGAAGCGAAAGGCCAACCGATTGATGATTTTGAACTTGATCCTGAAGTGAATTTAAAAATTCCAGCTTTGATTCCTGATAGCTATATTCCAGATATTCGGTTGCGGCTTTCTTATTATAAAGCCTTGGCCGATATTAAGTCTGAAGATGATTTAAATCAGATCGAGGCTGAGCTTCGCGATCAGTACGGTGAAATTCCCGAGGCCACCGTGAACTTAATGGGCCTCATGTTAATTCGAAAGCAGTGTAAGGATTTAGGCGTGCGGGATATCAGTGCTGGCGCTAAATCAATTTCACTTATTTTCACAGAAAAAACTCGGCTAAAAACGGAAACAGTTATCTCGTTAGCAACGCGCGAAAATAAAAAGTATTCGATCACTCCGGATCATCGATTGAATGTCAGGCTTAATTCAATTACTTGGTCAGCAGTTTTCGAGGAATTAAATTATCTGTTAAAACTCCAGCCGAAGCCCTAGACCTAAAATAAAATTGGAAGCTAAACTTGAATCATCTTTTTTTAGTGTCTTTAAATATTGAGTGGCAAAAATATCTAGATAAGTGTTTTGAATTCCTTTTTCATTCAAGGTCTGGGCGGCAAGCTCAGCATCTAACCAATTAAGCTGAAACAACGCACCAAAGCTATAGTCAAATCCGATACCTGTAGTGACGGTACCTCCATCCTCTGTCCCTGTTTCGCTTTCTTTAATTCTCATTTGCCAAACAGCGCCAGCAACGTAAGGAACAATGTAAGGCTCGGGCAGCAAATTATCGAGTGCATACATCCCACGAGCAAAATACTTGTAGATGCCTATGACTCGGCTAGCCCCTAAAAAGGTTGTTGTGGCTTCGCCGTAACCAATTCCACCTAAAAAACTAAGAGAGCCTAAGATAAAATTGTATTTATAGCCGCCCTCAATCGAAGTCAAAGCGATGGGCGTTTTTCCGTAAGTGTCTTCATAATATTCCGTATCAATCAGCGATTCCCATCTATCAGGAACATAATTTTCAAGATGAATTCCAAAATTGGCAGCATGAGTTCGTCTTCGTTCTTTGTAGGGTGCAAAAACATCGATAGGATAATTTATTTCGACAAGACTTGTCCCTTCTTCAGTGGCGGCGACAGCCGTGTCTGGACCAAAGGCTTGAATAAATAGTGTCGTTATGAATAAAAAAAGTAGCTGTTTCAAGACTCGAATTTCCCTCTTAAAATGCCGATCAAATAGCACTTATGTATAAGCTTAAGTCCTATGGGCACCTACTAGCTATCCTGTTTTTAGTTTTGGGTCTTTTTCCGAACTATCTTCTAGCTCAAGAACCCATCAAATCCACTGCTAACGTCCCAGACCCGATCCCCGATGTGATCGCAAGGATGACCTTGGATCAAAAGGTCGGGCAATTGTTTATGATTGGCTTTTCTCAAAGCGTCCTTGATCCAAAATTGAAATCCTTTTTGGCAAAAATTAAGCCCGGATCATTTCTTCTTTTTAAAAGAAATATTAAATCCCTTGAGCAAGTGCGAGAAATGAATCGCGAACTGACCCAATTATCCCTCGAAAACACGGGTGTAAAACCATTGATCGCTGTTGACCAAGAGGGTGGCTTTGTTTCAAGAATTCCGGTCCAGCCGCCAATGCCCAGTGCCTTGGCTTTTGGTCAAACGCAATCTTTACCTCTAGCTGAAAATTACGGGGAGGAAATCGGCCATCTTTTACGTGATTTAGGTTTTACAATGAACTTAGCTCCTGTTTTAGATCTTTCAAATCCTCAAGAGCCTAGCTTTATTGGTGTTAGATCTTTTGGTGGAGATCCGAAAAACGTAGGTGATTTTGGTTTTTCAATTTCAAAGGGACTTTGGAAATCAAAAATTATTCCGACGGCAAAACATTTTCCAGGCTTAGGATCAAGTCTTGATGATTCTCATTCTTCTATTGTTACACGAATCACTAGCATGGATGATCTGTTAACAACTGATTTAAAGCCCTTTGAAAAGTTTGCTGAGCTGGGTCCTGAGTCTGCAGTGATGGTGTCGCACTTAAGTTATCCCGTCATTGATTCTGCCAATGTTCCTGCTTTATTTTCGGAAAAAGTAGTGACTGGACTTCTTAGAAAAAAATTGGGATTTAAAGGCATTATTTTAACTGATGATTTAATGATGCAAGGAGCGTCGCAGTTTGCAAATCCTGGCGAAGCGGCCCTTCTGAGTCTCAAAGCCGGGTCTGATATTGTGATGGTGACCTGGTCCTACAAAGCCCAATTGAAAGCATTTTTAAGAGTGAAAGAGGCCATTCAAAATAATGAACTGCCAATAAGCGTCGTGGATGAAAAGATTCGCCGTATCTTAATTGCAAAATTTTTAGCCGCCCCAAAAGATGATACTTTAAAGCTTCGGCAGATAGCCCAACAGAAAACTTTACCCCGGGAAAAGTTAAAGGAGATTGAACAAACTGTTCTGGAATCAAATTTAAAATTTCAAGATCAAAAATTTGAAGCCATTAAAGCTGATCCTCATTTTTGTGTCGTATCGCCCAGCCAACATTTTTTAGAATCCTTCAAAGCTGGCACTACTTTAAAATTAAAATATTTGTTGGTAAATAGCCTATCGACGCCTAAATTTTTGGAAAATTTAATTTTGAAAAATTCCTGCCAAACTTCAGTGATTTCCATTTACGGCCAAAAAACGACTACATTAGCGGAAGGACTTTCGCCGGAAACCAAAGCCAAAATGATGCTTGTAAATCTGAATGCACCCATGTCCTTGGTCGACGAGGCGGCCTATCTATCTGTGGTGAATTTATATTTTCCGCACTCAAGTGCTGGGCAAAAGCTAGCCCAGCATATGTTTCATCGAAAGCCTGCAACTGCTTCCTATTCGCCGCGCGCAACGTCTAAATGAGCCCGCGCCCGAGAAATATCCCGCTGCGTTTCGTCCCACTGTTGGTCATCTAAAGTTTCATTTAAAAGCTTTTTTTCGCTGGCAACAATGGTCGCTTTATCTTCGTCGATATTAGTTTCTTCTGGCAAATCCACAATGTCCGCCAAAATATCCACACCATCAGGATGGATTTCACAATATCCCCAGCTCACAATCACTGTTTTGTAAGCCGTTTCGCCCTTTAGGCGCCATCGCAAAACACCTGTTGAAAGGGTTGTGATTAATGGCGCATGCCCAGGAAGAATATCAAGTTCGCCGCGGAAAGCAGGGACTCGAACATCTTCAATTTCGTGATCGACAAATATTTTTTTATCTGGCGTCAGCAATGAAAGCTTAAACATGTCATCTCCAGTTACTGCGCCTGCAGTTTTTTCGCTTTTTCAATCGCTTCGGCAATTGTTCCTACCATGTAGAAAGCTTGCTCTGGAAGCGCATCGTGATTTCCATCAAGGATTTCACGGAAACCACGAATCGTATCTTTAATATCAACATATTTTCCAGGCATACCAGTAAACTGTTCCGCCACGAAAAACGGCTGAGACAAGAATCGCTGCGTTTTACGAGCGCGCCCCACCACAAGCTTATCTTCTTCAGATAATTCATCCATACCAAGGATCGCGATAATATCTTGAAGCTCACGATAACGCTGTAAGAGCGCCTGTACATCACGAGCTGTTTTGTAATGTTCTTCACCAACAATTTGTGGATCAAGAATACGAGATGTCGAAGACAGAGGATGAACCGCTGGAAAAATCGCCATCGCTGCAATATCACGATCTAAATTCGTTGTTGCATCCAAATGGGCAAAAGTTGTCGCAGGAGCGGGATCTGTGTAATCATCGGCAGGAACGTAAACAGCCTGCACAGAAGTGATAGATCCATTTTTGGTGGAAGTGATTCGCTCTTGCATTGTTCCCATTTCAGTTGAAAGAGTCGGCTGATAACCCACAGCAGATGGAATCCGTCCTAAAAGGGCCGACACTTCAGAACCGGCTTGAGTAAATCGGAATATATTATCAACGAAGAAAAGAACGTCTTGATGGTCAACGTCACGGAAATATTCCGCCACGGTTAGACCTGTTAAAGCCACACGCGCACGTGCGCCAGGAGGTTCATTCATCTGACCGAACACAAGAGCGGTCTTGGCGATAACGCCAGACTCTTTCATCTCACGCCATAAATCATTCCCTTCGCGAGTTCGTTCACCCACGCCCGCAAACACAGAATAACCACCATGTTCAGTGGCGATATTTCGAATTAATTCCTGAATTAAAACTGTCTTACCAACGCCGGCTCCACCGAAAAGACCAATTTTTCCACCCTTTGCATAAGGCGCTAAAAGATCCACAACTTTAATTCCAGTCATTAACATTTCTGGTTTTGTCGCTTGATCTTCAAACTTTGGGGCCGCTCGGTGAATGGCCCATTTTTCTTTCGCCATAATGGGACCTGCTTCATCAACAGGCTCACCAATGACGTTAATAATTCGTCCTAGAACTTCTTTACCCACAGGTGCCATAATCATGTTGCCCGTGTTTTCAACTTTTTCACCACGAATTAGGCCTTCGGTTGAATCCATTGAAATTGTTCGAACGACATTATCACCCAAATGCTGGGCTACTTCCAATGTCAGATTGAAGGGCTTGTCTGAGATGGTTCGATTGGTCACTCGCAAAGCAGTGTTAATTGCAGGAAGATCTCCGTCAAATTCGACGTCCACAACTGGGCCCATGACTTGTTTAATTTTTCCGTATGCCATAACTTGCTCCCTTTAATTAAGTGCTTCTGCACCGCTCACAATTTCAATCAGCTCTGTCGTGATTTTTTCTTGTCGTGCTTTATTGTATTTTAAAGTTAATTTATTAATCATATCTCGGGCATTATTGGTCGCATTTTCCATCGAAGTCATTCGTGCGCCATGCTCGGCAGCAACACTTTCAGACATCGCTCGGTAAACCTGCAGGTCAAAATGCTTTATTAATAACTGTTCAATAATTTTTTCTGGGCCAGGCTCAAAAATCATATCAACTGCAAAGTTTTCTTTATTATTTTCCGCAGAGAACGATGAGTGCGATAAATCAATGGGCAATAAAGTTTCGCAAACCACTTGCTGGGAAATTGCTGATTTAAATTCATTGTAAACCAACCGAATTTCGTCGTAATGCCCGGCTAAATAGGTCTTTAAAAGATTGTCGGCCACATGCGAGGCCAGTTCGTAAGAGATATCTCGTTCTAATTTCTGCAAAGACTCGACAGCCTTGATGCCTTTTCTTAAAAAGAAATCTTGGCCTTTGCGTCCGATAAAATAAAAATCGGTTTTCCCGTGAGGCTTTGTTTGTGTCTTATAATAATTATCAGCAAATTTATTGATATTCGTATTGAAAGCGCCGCACAGTCCACGGTCCGAAGTAATCACAACCAAAAGAACGTTTTTCGCTTCGTGTTTAGGCTCCATCAATGGATGAGTCACTTTTTGTGTCAGCGCGATATCAGCAATGACCTTTTTTAAAGTCAGCGCATAGGGCCTCATATTCACGATATTGTGCTGGGCCTTACGGAGCTTAGCCGCAGACACCAGCTTCATCGCTTTTGTGATTTGCTGGGTATTTTTAGTGGACTCGATCTGAGCCCTAATTTCCTTTAACCCTGCCATTGTCCCCTACTTATTTCTTGTTAGAGGGTTGAAAGACCGCTTTGAATTCTTCAAGAGCCGCAACGACAGTTTTTTTAATTTCGTCAGAGACTTGTTTTTTCTCTGCGATATTTTTAAGAACATGCGAGTGCTTTTGTTTTGCAAATTCAATCACTTCTTTTTCATATCTGCGAACATCTGATTCTGGAATTGAATCCATGTAACCATTGGTGGCCGCAAAAATGGCGAAGACTTGTTCTTCAACTCGCACCGGTGAATACTGACCTTGTTTTAATAATTCAACAAGACGACGACCACGAGATAACTGTTGTTGAGATGCTTTATCTAAATCAGAAGCGAAAGCAGCAAATGCTTCCAAAGCACGGAACTGCGCAAGCTCTAATTTAATAGATCCGGCAACTTGTTTCATGGCTTTAATCTGAGCTGCTCCGCCCACGCGGGAAACTGATTTACCAACAGATACGGCAGGTCGCATCCCTTTATAAAATAAATCCGTTTCTAGAAAGATCTGTCCATCGGTGATCGAGATCACGTTTGTCGGAATATAAGCAGAAATATCTCCGGCCTGAGTTTCAATAATTGGCAAAGCTGTTAATGAGCCTCCGCCTTTATCATCAGAAAGTTTCGCCGCTCGCTCGAGCAATCGAGAGTGAAGATAAAAAACGTCTCCAGGGTAGGCTTCACGGCCCGGAGGACGACGAAGGAGTAATGATAACTGACGGTAGGCTTGGGCTTGCTTTGTTAAATCATCATAAATAATTAAGGCGTGTCTTCCTGAATCCCGGAAATATTCAGCCATTGTTGTTCCAGAGTAAGCGGCCAAAAACTGCAAAGGTGCAGGATCTGAAGCGCCCGCTGAAATAACAGTTGTATAATCCATAGCTCCAGCGGCGCGAAGTTTTTCAACCACCACAGCAACAGTCGATTGTTTTTGTCCAATGGCTACGTAAAAACAATGAACGTTCTGACCTTTTTGATTGATGATTGTATCAATGGCGATAGCTGTCTTACCCGTTTGACGATCGCCAATGATTAATTCCCGCTGACCACGACCAATTGGAATTAAGGCATCAATTGCTTTAATTCCGGTTTGCAAAGGCTCAGACACCGGTTGACGGTAAACGATTCCAGGCGCTTTTAATTCAACGGCACGAGAGTGAGTTGTTGTGATCGGTCCACGGCCATCAATAGGAATTCCTAAGGCATCAACAACACGACCCAAAAGAGCTTCGCCTACGGGCACTTCAACAACTCGTTTAGTTCTCTTTACAGTATCGCCTTCTTTGATAGTCCTATCTTCGCCGAAAATAACCACACCGACATGAGCTTCTTCTAAGTTTAAAACCATTCCATAGATATTACCTGGAAACTCAACCAGTTCTCCGGCCATCGCGTTTTCAAGTCCATAGACACGAGCAACTCCGTCACCAACAGAAAGAACGCTTCCTGTTTCGCTGACTTCAATCTTTTTATTATACTGGCTGATTTGCTCTTTTAAGACGCGACTGATTTCGTCGGCTCGAATATGCGATGTTTCCATTTAGTAGGCTCCCCTATTAAGTTCTTCATTCAATCGTTTTAAATGTGTCTCGATACTATCGTCAAAAGTCCATCCGCCCACTTGCGCAACAACGCCGCCCAGTAAGCTTGGATCTTCTTTAAACGTCAGGACAATTTTTTTCTTTAAGACTTGTGTGATTTTTTTCTCGAGGTCAGCTTGAGCTTCTTTCCCCAAGGGCTGTGCCGCCCGCACTGTTCCACGCGTGACGCCTTCTTCTTGATCAATACCATCTTGGAAAGCTTGGACAAATTCTGAGATCAAAGACAAGCGGCCACGGTCTGCCATTAATAATAGACAGCTTGAAACGTCCTCAGAAAATTTTTGCCCGCTGAGTGCGACCTTTAAAATTTTTGATTTCATTTCAGGTTTAATCACTGGATTTTCAAAAAATTCTTTCAGTTGCGGATCCGAGTGCAGACTTTGATTTACAGCCCGTAATTGCTCTAAGGCTTCCCCATGAATGCCTTTTTGCTTTGTCAGAGACAATAGAGCTTTTGCGTATCTGATAGCGATATTCATGCTCATGGGTGGACCGCCTCAATATTTTTTGTAAATTCAGTCTGAAGCTTTTGATGATCCACTGTCGCAATATCTTTTGATAACGCCGTATGGGCCATCGCAATAGATTCTTTAACGAAAACTTCGTGCAACTCTCTTTGAGCTTTTTGCAAATCAATTTTAACAGTCATCTCAGCTTCGTCTTTAACTCGGCGGGCTTGCTCTTGGGCTTCTTGCACAAGTTGTTTTCTGAGGTCAGCGGCCTCGGCCTGAGCTCGGGACACACTTTCGCCGTAAGAGGTATTTAGATGTTCTAATTTGTGTTTGATATCTAGAAATTGCTTTTCGGCTTCTAACTTTGCTTCGTCTGCTTTTTTTGCGGACGCCACATACCCCGCTTGGCGCTGCCGAAATAATTCAGGCAAACTTTTTCTTGTGATAAAAAATAAAATCAGAAGAACCAGAGTTAGATTAAAGCACTGCCAGAAAACGGCTGAAGGAATTCCTGTTTCGTGAGCTCCATCGGCAGCCCAAGCCGCGTTGGATAGAAATAATAAGGCGAACGTTGTTTTTAATGGCATATCTTATTTTCCAAGAAGTTTGTTAGTGATGGAAAGCGCAACCCCGCTGGTCTGGCTTTTTAAGCTTTGCGTAGCAGATGCCACAGATTGAGCCATTGTTACGCGAGCGGCTTCAATCATTTTCTGAGCCTCATCGCGGGCCTGGGTGACAATCTTATCTGCATCAGCCAGGGCTTCACTTCGAGTTTGTTGGTAAATAGTATTGATTTCGTGATGAACCTTGCGAGCCTCATCTTGATATTGCGAGTGGAGTTCTGATGTTTTTTCGGCATACTCGCTGGCGATTTCTTCGCCGCCTTTTGTTTTTTCTAAACGCTTTAAAAGGGCGGCATGATAGGCGGAAAAAACATAATGGCGGAGAAAGAAAAATGTAAAAAGAAAAATGCCAAATTGAATTATGGCTGTGGAATTTATTCCCAGTGACTGTATCATTTCCATGAGTATTTTCCTGATGTTGGAGTCGAATTAACACTCCGAATCTTTGGCGGTCAAGATTATTTCAGCGAGTTATGATTTCGGCATATATGATGCGCCCTCAAAAACCACTCCTTCATCGATTCGCAAACTTGGCGAGGTGACTGTGCCTTTAAATATAGCAGGCGGATGCATGATGACACGGCGGCGTGCAAAAATGTTTCCCTCAACGCGGCCACTAATGATTATTGTATCGGCTTCGATTTGGGCTATCACTTGAGCACTTTCATTAACGACCAGGGTGTCTTTGGTAAAAATTTCCCCGCGGAAACTGCCGCCGATTTGAACAGTGCCCTCGAAACTAAGTTTACCTTCGAAGTAGGCTCCCTTGTCCAAGATGGCTGTTACCATCCCACTCATTGGACTCGCCGTTTCTATAATTTCACTCATATCTTTTTAAGTCTTTCTACTAATTGTGAAAACTCTTCGTCTGAGTAAAATTGGATGGCAATTTTTCCTGAACCCTTTGAGTAGTCGATCGCTACTTTAGTTCCTAAAAATTTTTGTAATTCTTCAGAAATTCCAGTGATCAGTCGAGCCATAACATTTTCGTCGACAACTCCTGCCGGGTTGTTTGTTGGCTTAGGAGCAAGTTCGCTCTGCACGCGCTTTTCTAATTTTCGCACGCTTAGTTTTTCTTTGATTGTTATTTTCGCTAGTTCTTTTTGGCGGCTTGGATTTGGTAATGCCAGTAAGACCTTTGCATGCCCTACGCTTAGCTCTTTCTGAGTGATCATTTTTAAGACTTCTGATGGCAATGCCAGCAAGCGAACCGCGTTAGCTATTGTGGCCCGCTCTTTTCCTACTTTATCTGCGACCTGTTGTTGGGAAAGGCTGAATTCTTGAATCAGTCTTTGATAAGCCTCAGCTTCTTCGATTGGATTTAAATCTTCGCGCTGAATATTTTCAACTAAAGCGAGTTCTAAAGCCTCTTGGTCGCGGAATTCCCGCAAAATAACTGGAACTTCATGTAAGCCTGCCATCTGCGCCGCTCGCCATCTTCTTTCTCCGGCGATAATTTCAAAGGTATCGCCTTTTTTTCTGGCAACGATGGGCTGTAAAATTCCATTTGATTTAATAGACACAGATAGTTCTTGCAGAGTTTCTTTTGAAAACTCTTGCCGAGGCTGATAGTGGCCTGGTTTTAATTTATCGACTGCAATTTTCCAAATTCGATCTTGGGCCGCAGCGGCTGGAACAACAATAGTCGGTGCAATTTGGGGAGTCGTCGTCGCAGCCGTGGGGATTGAAACAACTTTAGGCGCCTGGGGGAGGGGCGATGCTGTTGATTTGTTGGTGTCAGGAGCTTCTTCTGAACCACCCAGCAAGGATCCAAGCCCACGCCCAAGCCCACGCTTTTTGTTTTGCAAATCTGGAGTATTATTAAGCATTTGCTTCTCCTAAAGATGGGGAATTGTTTTGTGCTTGCGGTTGAGTCCTGATGATTACTTCTTTGGCTAACTCATGATATTTTTGGGCACCGATGGATTTCGAATCATATTTAAAGATAGATTGTCCATGGCTAGGAGCTTCGCTTAATCGAACATTTCTAGGGATAATTGCGGCAAAAACTTTGTCCGCGAAATGATTTCTAATTTCAGTCACAACCTGATGACTTAGATTATTTCGCGTATCAAACATAGTTAATACGATGCCTTCAATATGAAGATTTGGATTCAAACTTTTCTTAACTAAGCCTGCTGTATTTAAAAGTTGGCTTAACCCCTCCAACGCAAAATATTCGCACTGTAACGGAACTAAAAAGCTATTGGCAGCAGACAAAGCGTTTAAGGTCAGGAGACCTAATGACGGCGGACAATCGATGATCACATAGTCATACTGGTCATGGATAGTCTGAAGAGCCGACTTCAGGCGAAATTCACGCTGAGGAATATCCACAAGCTCTATTTCTGCACCAACTAAGTCTGGCGTTGCTGGTAGAATGCTCAAATTAGGTTCGCTGGTGAGCTGGATAGTCTCTGCCATGGTCTTTTCGCCAATAAGAACGTGGTAAACGTTATTATCTTGTGAGTCATAGCGCTTAATTCCCAATCCGCTAGAGGCATTTCCCTGTGGGTCCATATCTACTATTAGGACTTGCTTACCCAGGCTAGCCAATGCGGAAGAAAGATTTATTGATGTCGTTGTCTTACCAACTCCACCTTTTTGATTGGCAATACAGATGATTTTTGTCATTCAGCCTCCATTGAGCTAATTTTTAAGAGTTTCGGCGTATTGCGCAAGATATTCTTTAATTTCAACATGGTGCTCAGGTTTTTTTCTGCATATTCCGATGTTCCACGTGGAACATGAAACGATTTTTTATGCTTTTTCTGCCATTATTGCTTTTTTCCTGTAATAAACCGGAACCCAACCCGGAATTAGCGGATCCTATTTATCTGGAATTCAAAACCCAGCAAGATTTATCAAAAAAGGCTATCGCCGAAGCTGAAAAGACTTTAATTGAAAAGAAAGCGGACCTGGATAAGGTTAAGCCCCAAACCGGGCAAATCAAGTATGCACAAAAAAGATTATGGGATACTCAAAGAACGCTAGATTCCCTTATTCAGCAGGAAAAGTATTGGACCATCAGAATTAAAGAACGCGAACAGGTTGCCAGATCTGAATACATGAAAGCCTTCAACGCTGGAAAAACATGGCCTGATCCCAAGGAATTTCAAGAATATAGTACGGAAAAGCGCCTTCGGGAAGCTAGGCTTCAGTGGGACACCAAAGAACGAATTGAAAAGTTTAAAATCGAATCTACAAAAAATTCAAAAGAGATCAAGCCCAGCGAGTAATTGTTCCACGTGGAACAATTATGCAATCTTGACGGTTTTAATAATGGCAAACTTTGATTCCCCAATGGGAAGCTTATAAAGCTTTACTAAAGTAGGGGTCCAAACCGAACAAAGCTGAGTGGGAATTTCGCCGACTTCGCCAGACCAATTATCACCTTTGATATGATAAAAGGCTCCACCAACAGGGACAACCCTGCGGCTTAAGAGAATTGATTTAGAAATATTAGATAGTCCTCGTGCCATACAAGCTTGAACAGAATTAGCTGGCAGACTTTCCAGTGCAATACAGCGCGCCAAAACATTTTTTAAACCAAGAAGGTCGGCCGCACTTTTTAGAAATTCGATTTTTTTTACATCGTTATCTATTAGAATAACCTTCACTTTAGGGAATAAAATTGCATAAACAATCCCAGGAAAACCATTGCCACTGCCGAAATCATAAATTTCTTGAAGAGCTGGATTTGCGTCCTGAATGATTCTGCAAGCCAAAATACTATCGGCAAAATGAATCGCATCAGCCAAAAATATAGTTTTCACAGAAATTAAATTAACAGCCTTATTGGCCTTCATTAACTCGTCGCGGTATCTTTTAAGTTTATCTTGAATATCTTTCGATAGGTCTGGAAACCATGCGTCAATTCTCCAGTGAACGATCGCGCTCGCCTGTTCTTCCATCAAGAGACAACTCCTTCAATTTGCGGTGCCCTTTTAAGAATATGATTATAGCCTGAACGGCCGAAGGATTCACACCACTAATGCGCTGAGCTTGTCCCAAAGTCCTAGGCCGAACTTGATTTAATTTTTGCACTTCTTCATTGGATAAACCGCGAACCAAAAAATAGTCTAACTCCTGCGGAAGAAGGTATTCCTCAAGGCGCTTTGATTGTTCGATCAGCTCAAGCTGCCTTTTGATATAACCCGAGTACTTAACTTCAATTTCCACCGGCTCCGAGATTAAAGCGTCATCAATAAAATCAAAACCAAGCCGTGAAAGTAGCGCACAAGAAACTTCAGGGCGCCTAAGTATCTCTTCAAAAGTATTTGGTTTTAGTAAAACTGTGCTGCCTACACTCAGCAACTTTGTCTGCGTTTCTGGGTTCGGAAATAACCTTTCCGTACGCAACCGATGCAAAAGCTCGCTGCGCCCTCGACGAATGACCTGAAGCTTCTCGTTTTGGCCCTCAGGGGCTAAACCCAATTTTTCAGATACGTCAGATAACCTATCGATAGTATTATCTTCTCTTAAAACTAACCTGTGTTCCGCGCGGGAGGTAAACATACGATAGGGTTCGCGAGTTCCCTTTGTCACAAGATCGTCGATTAAAACACCGATATACGCTTGATGTCTTTCCAAAATAAATTCTGGCCTGTCTAAAATAGAATGCGCAGCATTTACTCCAGCAATAAAACCTTGTACAGCGGCTTCTTCATAACCAGAAGTTCCGTTAATTTGACCCGCTAAAAATAAATTAGAAATCGTTCTGGTTTCAAGGCGATGCCAAATTTGTGTGGGCTCAATAAAATCATATTCTACCGCGTAGCCTGGCCGAACAATTTTAACATTCTCTAAGCCAGGAATTGTTTTTAAAAACTCTTCCTGAACCTCTTCGGGTAAACTTGTAGAAATACCCTGCAAATAAATCAAATCTGAATTCAGGCCTTCGGGCTCCAAAAAAGTTTGATGGGAAGCTCGTTCTGCAAATCGCGTCACTTTGTCTTCGATACTCGGGCAATACCTTGGTCCAGTGCCCTCGATAATGCCGCAGTACATAGGCGACTTGTCTAAGTTCCTGCGAATAATGTCATGGGTTTCTTCCGTTGTTCTTGAAAGATAACAGGCAATCTGCGGAAGTTTAAGATTTGCGCTTGAACGAACACTAAATGGGAATATTTTTTCATCGCCGTATTGAGGAATTGTTTTACTCCAATCAATACTGCTTTTTAAAAGCCTTGGCGGCGTTCCTGTTTTTAAACGCTGAACCGTAAATCCAAATTCAGAAAGCTGATCCGATAAACCAATTGAAGCTTTGTCGCCGACGCGTCCGCCGGCAGATTGCTTTAAACCGATATGCATAACACCGTTCATAAAAGTTCCGGTCGTCACGATCACTTTTTTTGAAAAAATCTCTGAGCCATCTTGTAAAACAACACCACAACAAACCGAATCTTTTAAGATCAGTCTTTTAACTTCACCTTCGCGTACAGACAGATTTGGCTGAAGGGATAAAGTTTTTGTCATCAGTTCGGAGTAAAGATGCTTATCATTTTGCACTCGCGTGCCACGCACGGCTGGACCCTTCGAGGAATTAAGTCGCTTATATTGAATACATGTTTCATCAGCGGCAAAACCCATTTCACCGCCTAGAACATCAAGTTCTCGAACCATGTGGCCTTTTGCAAGGCCACCGATTGAGGGATTACAGCTCATGTACGAAATTCGAGATATATTTGTTGTTACAACCAGTGTCTGCATTCCAAGGCGTGACGATGACAGGGCGGCTTCAGCTCCAGCGTGTCCAGCCCCCACAACAATGATGTCAAAATCAACAAAACGCATGAATCATTCTTTCTGGTACTTATCGGTTACTTGCCAATACAAAATTCTTTAAAAACTCGATCCATAATTTGATCGTCAAATCTTTTTCCTAAAACTTCCTGCAAAGCCATTAAGCTTTGTTTTAAATCCAAAGCTAAAAACTCGCTGCCTGCTCCCGTTTTTAAAATCTCAAGACTTGTGGTAATAAGCTTTAATGCCTGACTTAACGATTCAAAGTGCCTTGCTTGCACAAGTAAAACTGGGTTTTCAATATCTTGGGACTTAATCTTTTTTAATAACTTTTCCAAAATTTGAGCTCTTGTCTTCTTATCAAAAGAGCTGACCTGCAACACGTGTGAATTGAGAAAACCCACAGGATCCGACAGTTCTTTAAAATTTTTACACTTTCTAAGCGGCTCTATGGCCTGCAACCCCTGACCTTGCGCCAAGTCTGATTTATTCACCAAAATAAGGGTTTGTTTCAAATCTAAAGATTCAAAAATCTCAAGCTCTTCGGAATCTAGAGGACGTTGTGCTTCCAGAACAAACAGCAAGAAGTCTGCGCCCTGAATAGTCGCTTTTGTCTTTTCGATACCAATTTTTTCAACGGCGTCCTGGGAATCCCTTCGCAAGCCGGCCGTATCTAATAACGAAAATTTATGCTCTTTAAAAATCGTCTCCGCAGAGACAACATCCCGAGTGGTTCCCGGAATATCAGTTACAATCGCACGATCGTCTTCAACTAAGGCATTCAGCAGGCTTGATTTTCCAACATTTGGGCGACCTACCAGCGCAACCCTGATCCCATCTTTTAAAAGCCGCCCGTATTGATAACTTTCCACAAGCTCTTGCAGGGCTCGGCTAGATAAAACCAGCTTTTTTTGCAACACCGAATGATCAACAACATCAATGCCCTCGGCTGAGAAATCTATTCCAGCCTCGATATGCGCTAAACACCAGGTCACTTCGGATTCCATATTTTCAAGTGTTTTTGAAAGATCCCCCTTCAATTGCTGTAAGGCTACTTTCGAAGATTCTTTTGTCTGGCTTTCAATCAAACTAAGAACACTTTCAGCTTGAACCAGATCGATGCGGCCATTGATAAAAGCGCGGTAAGTGAATTCGCCTCGATCGGCCAATCGAGCCCCTTCGGCCGTTAAATTCTGTAAAATACGCTCGCAAATAATAGGGTTTCCATGACAGGAGACCTCTACGGAATTTTCCCCAGTAAAAGATCGCCCTTTTGCAAAGAAGGTCGCCATCACTTCATCAATCTCTAAATTGGTACCTTTTTCGATCAATAAACCATAGTAAACGCGGTGGCTTTCAACGTCTTCAGGCATAAATGGACAAAGAGCCCGGGCAATGGCCAAGGCTCTATCTCCGCTAATTCTAATGACTGATATTCCGCCGCGACCGAAAGGAGTGGCTACGGCGCAGATCGTGTCTTTATCACGATCAACATTCACGGAAAACTCCTAGTCTTGTATATGAGCGTCTTGATTTGTATCAGGTCCGCCGTTAGCAGGCCCTTTTGCAGGATAAATTTTAATTTTTTTATAAAGGCCTTCTCCTAAAGAACGGCTTTTTACGCGCGGATCTTTAGAAAGATATTGATGCACAACTTTACGATCCTTCGGGGGTAGAGCTCGGTAATAAACTGACCTTCCTTGCTCAATTGCAATTGTTTTTAAACTTTCAGCGCGCTCGATCAGGGCCGCTTCTGTTTCTTCACGGTAACCACCGCTATCCACTGTAATATTAGTTTTATCTTCAGGAAAATTGTGCTGAATCACCCGCTTAATTAGCAGCTGAAATGCATCTAAAACCTGGCCTTTTTTATCTCGCATGATCTCTTCATCGGGACCACTTAAATCGATAGCAATTGTTGTGTATTCGCCATCTTTTTTCTCGGTAATATCAAAGTCTAAATCTAAACCCGACTTTTCAATTAATCCCTCAAGTGTCTCCTGCACCATTGCTTCAACATTTCCAGCTTTTGGCTTACCGCCGAAAAGTTTCTTAAAAAAACCCGCCATTTTATCTCCCTCATGCTCATTAAAAGACTTTAGTTAATTAAAAATGTTCTACTTTTTTTTAAGCGGCACAACCTGCGCAACCACTGTTCCCTTGGACGCCTCTTTAACCATAAAATATTGCTGTGAAACCCCGAACACGGCGCTGACCAACATATAAAGCGTCAGACCGCTCGGCAAATAAAGCATAAAAACAGAAAAAATAATCGGCATAAACGCTAGAATTTTTGCTTGCGCAGGATCCATAGCGGTCGGAGTTAGCTTTTGTTGGAGGAACATAGTTACACCCATCAGTATCGGCAAAATAAAGAATTTATCGTGCAGACTTAAATCTTGGATCCAAAACATGAACGGTGCCTGGTAAAGTTCAACACTTGAACCGATAACTCGAAAGAGAGCGAAAAAGATTGGAATTTGAAGCAGCATTGGCAGACAGCCCCCCAATGGATTCGCCTTATTTTCTTTCATCAAAAGCATCATTTCGCGATTCATTGTCATGGCATCGTCTTTGTATTTTTCGCGAAGCTCTTTAATCAGTGGCTGCACTTTTTGCATCGCTTTCATCGATTTAGTCGACATCATATAAAGCGGAAAAACAAAAAGGCGCACCAGCAAAGTTAAAAGAATAATCGCCAGGCCCCAATTCGAGACCCAAGAATAAAAAGTCTTCATCACCATCAGCATAGGGCGCGCTAAAACTGACAACATCCCAAAATTAATAATCTGTGAAAAATCGGGGTGAATGCCTTCTAAAATATCGATGGATTTAGGCCCAACGAAAAAAGTCTGACTTAGCTTAATGGCACTTGCTGCTGAAGAAGGTCGGTAGATGAGTTGCGCCAACGCCTCATGACGAGCGTGGTCTGAACTAACGACCAAGTCAGGCATAATATCAGACTGATCCATAACTGCAGAGGCAAAATACTGTGATGAAACTGAGGCCAAACGAACGGCTTTGTATTCGCCCCGAACGTTTTCCTTGGCGGCGCTAAAATTTAATAAGTCATTTTTGCCTTCGTGGCCGACAAAGAAATCTTGATGCGCGTAAGAAGGAAACAGAAACGACGTGCTTTCTGAAGCGTGAATTTTTTCAGGGATAATTATATCAAGCGCTTCATCCTTTGGGTTTTTTAGTTCAACGGTGCTGACGAAAGATTGCTTTGTTTCGTCATAAGCAATTTCCCGGATTACTGTCATACCGTTGGCATCAGCCGTCCCAACATAGTGACCAGGCGCTTTTTCAGACATTTCAAAATTAAGTGCTTGTTGGTTTTTATTTAAGCGCATCTCAAACAAAGAGTGGTTCTCTGAAATCGCCATCTGAATGGGCTTCTTATCTCGGTCTGTAAAAGTCTTTAGGGTGACGTTTTTTAATCCCATGCCCGCGCTTGAAATATTAAAGCTGATTTTTTGGCCTTCAAAATGAAGAACTTTTGCTGGCGCAGCTGGAGCTGCTTTAATTTCTTTAGAATCCGTCGATAAAACCGCGGCCGCTGTGTTGGCTTTGTCTTCTGAGCTGACGCCCGCCGCAGGGGCTTCAGTCTGTCCTTGCGTGACGATCTCTTTCGGTTTTGGAGGGTAATTTTTTGCCATAAACCACTGCCAGAATACGAAAAAAGCGCCAATAATTACGATCGCAAGTAAGCCTTTACCATCACCAAATGGGCTTTTTTGTTCATTCATTTAAAGCATTTCCTTTGCGCCTTGTGGAACAGGATCGTAACCGAACGGTCCCAGAGGATGACATTTTGATAGTCTAATTATTATTAATTTTAGAGCTGTAAAAAAAGACTGCGTTTGGGCCGCTTCTACAGCATATGCCGAGCACGAGGGTTCAAATCGACAACTGCCGCCCAAAAAGGTCGTTCCGAAGCTGCGATAAATTCCTAAAACAAAAATTAAGCTTTTATTCATTGGGCTTAAATCGCGAAAAGATTTTTTCAAGCTCTCGATTGAGGACTTCGGCTTTAATAGACTTATAGAAGTCTTTTTGGGATGGCATAAACACGACGCTAAGGTCATAGGAAGGATTGAATCCTTTTTTAATGAACTGCCTCGCATATTCTCGGCTCCATCGCTTAAGTTTATTTCGAAGGACTGCAATGGCCACCTTGCGGCTAGCCGTGATTCCTAATCTCAAATATCCAAGATCATTTTTTTTATAGTTAAAAATCAGCCACGACTGCGGCCTTAATTTCTTTCCATTATTTCGAAGATCTAGGAAGTCCGAGTTTCTTTGCAGTCGGCCTAACGTCTTATTTTCCACCTGTGGAAACTGCTAAGCGTTTTCTTCCCTTGGCGCGACGAGCGGAGATGATCTTTTGACCACCCTTAGTTGCCATGCGAGCACGGAAACCATGAGTGTTTTTGCGACGACGATTGCTTGGCTGGTAAGTTCTTTTCATAAAAAACTCTCCTATTTCTTTCTTTACGGGTCTTCAATAACCCAAATTACGACGCTATTAAACGCTGATAGACGTCAACTTTTAACCTTAGGGACAGGCGTCCGAATTAATCACATCGCGGCAATTGGGTCAACTGTTGAAAATAAAGGCGGTCACTGGTAGCTAACGACCTCTATCTTTAAGTTTTCTGTTCGTCGCGATTTCTCGGGGGGGAAGCAAAATGGAACAAAACCAGGTCGAAATCAGCTCAACATTTTGGGATCAGATAAAGTCCCATATGAAGAGTCGAAATGACAATAATAAGCTGCTCGCCACGTGGTTAGATCCTATTGAATATATGGAGTCCAAGGTTCAAGACGGCCGTATTCGTTTTATCTTGGGCGTTCCAAATGCTCTTCACCAGTATTGGGTTGTCCAAAATCTTCAGGATAAAATTTATTCAGAAATTTCAGATAGTTACAAATCTCCATTTGATCTTGAGTTTATTGTCACGGGGCATAAATCGCCGGTCGCTCCTGAAAATCCGGCCGCCCTTCATGACGCCATGAGTGTAATTGATCAACCCTCTGCTCAGCCCTCCATGATTAGTCAGAGTAGTCAAAAGTCCGCCTTCTCTGATCCACTCAATGCTGAGGCTACTTTTTCTACTTTTGTTGTCGGCAAAAACTCAGAGTTTGCCCATGCTGCTTGCTACAATGTGGCGCAAAATCCAGGGGGTGAAGATTACAATCCCCTCTTTATATATGGACCTGTAGGAATGGGGAAAACTCATCTTTTGCATGCTTCTGGAAACCATATTAAGGAGCACTTTCCACAACTTAGAATCATTTACATATCCGCTGAAAGATTTATGAATGAATGTATCTCGGCGATGAGGCATTCAAAGATGGAACAGTTCAGACAAAAATACCGAGAGAATTCAGATATTTTGCTGGTTGATGATGTTCAATATATCGCAAAAGGAGAAGCCGTACAGGCCGAGTTTTTCCACACGATCAATGCCTTTATTGACAGAAAAAAACAGGTTATTTTAGCCAGCGACCGAATGCCCAAAGATGTTTTGGGTTTAGAAGACCGAAATCGGACTCGATTAGAGCGCGGATTGATCGCAGATATCACGATGCCCGACCTTGAGACAAGAATTGCGATTTTACGATACAAAGCTGAGAAATATAATATCCGCTTGTCTGAAGAGGTTGTGACTTTTATTGCTAGAATTTCAAAACGCTCGATCCGAGAGCTTGAGGGTAATCTTAAAAAAGTAAAAATGTTTTCCGAGTTGCAGGGCTTACAGGTCGATTATGATTTAGTTAAAAGAATTTTGGCTCAGCACACATCGGCTTCAACAATTTCTGTCGAGGAAATCCAACGCTTGGTGGGCGATCATTTTAAAGTTAAATTATCAGATATGAAATCAAGTGCGCGGGCAAAACCCATTGTCGTTCCACGCCAGATAGCAATGTATTTAATTAAGAAGTTTTTGGATAAATCGTTGGTTGATGTAGGTAAAGCCTTTGGTGGCAAAGATCATACAACAGTGATGAATGCGATTGAACGAGTCCAACATCTACAGTCGACAGACCAAGATATTTTTAAAGATATTGAAGAGTTAGAAACCCGCATCCACAATATCATTGGAGTGTGAATGTGGACTGTGGAAAAGGCCGAGGATAACTCCGGGATGAATTTGGGGGTTATTTTTAGTGTGGGTAACTAGGGGCTCTTAAGAATTAAAGCGCCGTGCCTTATCCACAGATGTTTTAATGTGTTTACAAGGACTTAGATGTTTTGATAGGTTTTCCACGCACCTACTACTACTACTAATATTTATATTAATAATAGAAGAGAATAAAAGAGGGTCTTTTTATGAAGATTGAGATCGATAAAAAAGATTTAATAATTCTTATCGGTAAGACGCAGAACATTGTCGAAAAAAGAAACACGCTTCCAATCCTTGTGAATGTTTTGCTTGAGGCAGACAATTCCGAGATGAAAGTTTTCGCCACCGACATGGAAGTCAGCCTCACAGATTCAATCAAATGTAAAGTCACTCAAAGCGGCAAGGTGGCCGTCAGTGCAAAAAGTCTCTTCGATATCACCAAAGAATTAGCCGATGGGCAGATTCAATTAATTAAGCGCGATAACAATTGGCTCGAGATTCGCCAAGGCAAATATCTTTCCAAAATTGTTGGCGTGAGTGCTGATGAATATCCTGTTTTCCCCAGCTACAACGCTCATAACTTTATAAAAATCGAAGCGCCTATTTTTAAAGAAATGATCGATAAAACAATCTATTCGGTCTCTAGCGATGAAACCCGGTATCACCTGAACGGTGTTTATTTTGAAGCTTTACCAGGCCAAGGATTTAAAATGGTTGCGACCGATGGGCACCGCATGAGCTTAGTTTCTAGAAAAATCACAGAAGGAAAATTTCAAGGCAGCCAAGGTGTTATTATTCCGCGCAAAGGCTTGAACGAAATCAGAAAAATTTTAGAGGGTGTGGAAGGAACTGTGGAAATCGCCATTGAGGGCAGCCAGTTTATTTTAAAAAGTCATTCTACAACTTTGATGATTCGCTTGATTGAAGGAAAGTACCCTAACTACCAACAGTTTATTCCTGCTAAATTAACTCAAAAAGTTCGAATTGATCGGGAAGCTTTTTTAACATCCTTAAAACGGGTTTCCTTGCTAGCCAATCAAAAATCACGAGCAGTGATGTTAAATCTGACCAAAAATAAAATGGAAATTTCTTCAAATAATCCTGAATTAGGGGACGCTAAAGAAGAAATTGAAGTTGGCTACACGGGCACAGATATGAAAATTGGATTCAACGCAAAATATATTCAAGACGTGTTAAACTCGATGCAACAGCAAGAAATTGATTTTGAACTGAATGACGGTTTATCCCCAGGACTGATGCGACCTCATGACGACCAAAGTTATACTTGTGTTGTTATGCCTATGCGAATTTGAGCGGAATGATTTTTAAAGAAATAAAAGTAAAAAATTTCAGAAATCTTTCTGAGCTTTCCACCAAGTTTTCCCCAAGAATTAATTTTTTTATTGGTAACAACGGCCAAGGGAAAACCAATCTTCTAGAAGCACTTTATTTATTTTCTAATGGTGATTCGTTTCGATACGGCGAAAATTCCGTTCTTATCCAAAATCAGCAGCAAGAAAGCCTGGTGCAGGTCGTTGCCGAATCAAAGAACCTGCAATACGATCTTAGGCTTCATTTGCAAAAATCCAAAAAAACTTTCACTGCGAACGAAAAAAAGATTTCTACAGCGGAACTTCGGAAACGCTTTTCTTGCGTATTATTTTCACCGGAAAGCCTTTCTTCGATCAAAGAAGCTGGCGATCAACGGAGGGATTTGGTCGACGACCTCTTAGTCAGCCTCAGCTCTTTGAATGCAGATTTGCTTTGGGAGTACAAAAAAGCTTTAAGAAGCCGAAATAAATTGTTGAAGGATGCCAGTGAGGGAGCCACCCCTAAAAATCAAACCTTGGCGCTTCTAGAGAGTTTAGAGCCTAGTTTTCTAAGGCTTGCTAGCCAACTCACATATGCTCGTCTTCAAGCTTTAAAATCACTGCTTCCCGAGTTTAATGCAGCGATGCGAGATATAAGTCAGGGGTCGCAACAAAAAACTCCTGTGGAAATCTCAGTGGAATACTCGATCAGCGGTCAGAATGCGCTGCAAAATACCCTCGAAGAAGTTCATGAAATGCTGCATAATAGAGTCTTGGAACTGCGCGACGCGGAACTGGCCTCTGGAGCCAGTTTGGTGGGCCCTCAGAAGCACGATATTATTTTTCTATATGGTCAAAAAGATTCGCGATTTTACTGTTCTCAGGGGCAGCAACGGGCTATTATCTTGTCTTTCAAAATGGCTCAAATTGTTAATCACAGGAGGGTTCACGGATTCTATCCAGCGCTGATGTTGGATGACGTACTTTCAGAGCTCGATGAGGGTAAAAGGACCGCGTTAATAAATTTTCTTCATGAGATAAATACTCAGATTTTTATTACGACAACGGATCTTGCTTTGCCTCAAAGTTTTGCCTTAGAAAGTTTTTCTGTGAAAGAAGTGAAAGACGGAGCTTTAACAGTCACGAAATTTATCACGAAGTAAATGGGGTCAGACACAGTGTCAGAAGAAAATGTAACCACACCAATCGTTGCAAACCAAGAACCTGAACAAAAAGCCTATGGCGCAGACTCCATTCAAGTCCTTGAGGGACTTGAAGCCGTTCGGAAAAGACCTGGGATGTATATCGGAGACACCGGCGCTCGTGGATATCATCACCTTGTGTATGAAGTGGTGGATAACTCGGTCGATGAAGCTTTGGCTGGATTTTGTAAAAATATTTTTATTACGATCAATACGGATGAATCTGTCACCGTCGAAGACGACGGGCGCGGCATTCCTGTTTCCGCTCATAAAAATGGAAAATCGGCTCTTGAGGTCGTGATGACCGTTTTACATGCCGGCGGAAAATTTGATGGCGGAAGCTACAAAGTTTCAGGCGGTCTCCATGGTGTGGGAGCCTCTGTTGTTAACGCTCTTTCAAGTCGTTGCCAGGTTGAGGTTCACCGCGAAGGTTTTACGTGGATGCAGAAATACGAAAAGGGTGCCGTACAAACGGAAGTTGAAAAAGGCGCTCCTTCGTCAAAAACAGGAACAAAAACAACTTTTAAACCTGACCGCGAAATCTTTAAAGATGAATCCATTATTTTTGATTTCAATACTTTGGCCAATCGACTGCGCGAGCTTGCATTTTTAAATGCAGGGCTTCGAATCACAATGAAAGATGAAAGAAACAACAAGCAGCAAGATTTCCAGTATGCTAAAGGGATTGCTGAATTTGTTCAGTACATGAATCAATCTAAAAAATCTTTGCAGAGCGAAGTTGTTTTTTTCAAAGGCGAAAAGGACACGGTCGAGGTTGAAATTGCCATGCAGTGGAATGATTCGTATTCAGAATCAATTTTTACTTATTGCAACAACATCAACACAATTGAGGGCGGCACTCATTTGATGGGTTTTAGATCGGCGTTAACTCGCGCGACAAATTCTTACGGGGCTGAAAAAAATCTTCTAAAAGATTTAAATGCAAACCTTGAAGGCGAAGATATCCGCGAAGGACTAGCCGCAGTTATTTCTGTCAAAGTGCGCGAGCCGCAGTTTGAAGGGCAAACCAAAACAAAATTGGGAAACAGTGAAGTCAAAGGCATCGTTGAATCTTTGGTGGGCGATAAACTTCGTGATTGGTTTGATCGCAATCCAAGCGTTGCAAAAACAATTATCATGAAGTGTGTGGATTCCGCTCGCGCCAGGGAAGCTGCAAGAAAAGCCCGAGACCTGACTCGTCGTAAGACGGCTTTGGATGGCGGATCTCTTCCAGGAAAAATGGCTGATTGCCAAGAAAAAGACCCCGCTTTGTGCGAACTTTATTTGGTTGAGGGAGACTCGGCCGGCGGATCTGCAAAACAAGCTCGCGATCGAAAAATTCAAGCGGTGTTGCCGCTAAAAGGTAAAATTTTAAACGTTGAAAAAGCCCGCTTTGATAAGATGCTTTCTAATGAAGAAATTCGCATGATGATTTCAGCCTTAGGAACAGGCATCGGCAAAGAAAATGTGAATGCTGAAAAAATTCGCTATCACAAAGTCATCATCATGACAGATGCGGATGTTGATGGATCGCATATTCGAACTCTTTTACTAACTTTCTTTTACCGTCAAATGCCAGAAGTGATCGAGCGCGGTTATATTTATATTGCGCAACCACCTTTGTACCGAGCTAAAAAGGGCAACTCAGAAACCTATTTGAAAGATGATTCTGCCTTAACAGAATACTTGCTCAGTGCTGGCTTAAATAGCTTTAGTATTGTTGGAAAAGATTCTTCACCTGCAGAGCTTAAAAAACTGATTATAGGAATTCAGAAATTAAATAGTTTATTGAAAGTTTCTTCGGCAAAGTATGATCGCGATGTACTTTATTTCTTCTTATCTAAAGTGGTTGATATCGATGCTACCCTAAAAGATGAGAAAAAATTAAAAGTGGCTTGTGACGATTTGGCCGCTTGGGTTTTAGCAAATCCATCTTTAGGAATCACGGAAGTTAAATCGACTGTTTCGCTGGCTGGTGAAAACAGCGTTCCAACAGCAGAAATTAATTCTGTTCGATACGCTGACCGGAAAACCACAAAAATAGGCGCAGAAACCTTGAATGCTTCTGAATTTATTGAACTTAGAACTTTATGGGCAACGATTCAATCAGTCACAAAGCTGCCGTTTAAAATTCATCATAACTCGAATGAATTGCCTTTTGAAAACTACAATACCTTCTATGAATTTGTGATGGAATCTGCAAAAAAAGGCATCTACATCCAGCGCTACAAGGGATTGGGCGAGATGAACCCCGTTCAGCTGTGGGAGACAACGCTGAATAAAGAAAATAGAAATCTTTTACAGGTGACCATTGATGATGCTGTCGCAGCGGATGAAACTTTCAGTGTACTCATGGGCGAGCTTGTTGAACCGAGACGAAAATTCATTCAAGACAATGCATTACTGGTTCGGGCGTTAGACGTTTAATAAATTAAGGATGAATGAAATATGGCAAATCCAGAAAAAGGTATAACAACGGTCGATATCAATAAAGAAATGCGGGAAGCTTACCTGCAATACTCGATGTCCGTGATCGTCGGCCGCGCCCTTCCTGATGTTCGTGATGGTTTAAAACCAGTTCATCGCAGGGTTTTATTTGCTCAACATGAACTTAGTAACACGCACGATAAACCTTACAAAAAGTCAGCTCGCGTGGTTGGTGATGTGATCGGTAAGTATCATCCGCATGGGGATGTTGCAGTTTATGACACCATGGTGCGGATGGCACAGGAATTTTCATTACGATATCCACTGATTGATGGCCAAGGAAACTTTGGTTCGATTGATGGAGATAGTCCAGCAGCACAACGATATACCGAAGTTCGTATGACAAGATTAGCTGAAGAGCTTTTAGAAGATATCGACAAAGAGACCGTACCTTTTGGTCCCAACTATGACGACAGTTTAGAAATCCCCTTAGTTTTACCGGCGAAATTTCCAAATCTTTTAGTGAACGGAAGTGCTGGTATTGCGGTCGGAATGGCGACAAATATTCCGCCTCATAATTTGGGCGAAGTGATCGATGGCTGTATTCATTTAATTCATAATCCCGATTGTACCATTGACGAACTGATGACAAAAATTCCAGGTCCGGATTTTCCTACAGCCGGCGTCATTGCTGGGCGCGAAGGAATTTTGCAAGCCTACAAAAAAGGCCGCGGCATTATCACTTTAAAAGCTGTGACTGAAATTGAAGCCGTCAAAGATCACGAAAATATTATTATCACTGAAATTCCTTACCAGGTTAATAAAGCAAAGCTGATTGAACACATTGCAGACCTTGTAAAAGATAAGCAAATCGAAGGGATTTCTGATATCCGCGACGAGTCCTCTCGTGAGGGAATGCGGATCGTTGTTATTTGTAAAAAAGCCGAAAACGCGACCGTTATTTTAAATCGACTTTATAAATACACGCAGATGCAGGTTAGTTTCGGAATTATTATGCTGGCCTTGGATAAAAAGAATCAGCCGGTTGTTTTTAATTTAAAGCAAATGCTTGAAGCCTTTGTTGATCACAGACGCGATATCGTCACCAAACGATGTATTTTTGAACTTAAAAAAGCTCAAGAGCGTGCCCATATTTTAGAAGGTTTAAAGAAAGCTTTAGATCAAATCGACGCTGTGATTGCAACGATCAAGGCTTCTAAGGAAGCCAACGCGGCTCGCGAAGCCCTGATGGCAAAATTCGATTTTTCTGAGCGCCAAGCGCAAGCCATCTTAGAAATGCGACTTCAAAGATTAACTGGTTTAGAGCGTGAAAAAATCATGGCCGAACTGGCTGAACTAATGAAGCAGGTCGAATGGCTGAAATTTGTTCTAGCTGATGTGAATGAAATCTTTAAAATTATTATTGGTGAGCTTGAAGAGATCAGCAAAAAATACTCTGACAAACGCCGCACTCAACTGACGGGCGAATTAACCGATCTTGAAGACGAAGATCTGATCGCTGATGAACCCATGGTCGTAACCATAACAAAAACAGGTTACATCAAGCGAATTCCTATTGATGAATACCGCGTGCAAAAGCGTGGCGGCAAGGGAACTAAGGGCATGGAAACTCGCGAAGAAGATATCGTCACCGATATTTTTACCGCCAGCACAAAAACAATGTTGCTTGTTTTCACTGATAAAGGTCGTGTGTATTGGGTGAAAGTTCATAAGTTGCCATTGGGTCATCGAACATCCAAAGGAAAAGCGATTGCCAATGTTGTTCAATTAGCTAACAACGAAAAAGTTCGTGCCATTCTTCCTGTGGAAGAGTTTGTGGAAAATAAATATATCGTGATGCTGACAGAAAAAGGCATCATCAAAAAAACTTCTTTAGAGTCCTTTTCAAACCCACGAACGGCGGGGATCATTGCCCTGACCACAGATCTTGATGACTGTGTAATTGATGTGCAAATGAGTGATGGCGAAAGCGATGTTTTTATTGCAACCAAAGAAGGCATGTCGATTCGCTTTAATGAAAGCGGCGTTCGACCGATGGGAAGATCCGCTCGAGGAGTTAAAGCTATTACGCTAGCCAAAGAGGATATTGTGATCGGAATGGAAGTCTTAGGTAAAGGCACTACCGATACAATTTTAATGGTCACGTCAAAAGGCTACGGCAAACGCTCTGAAGTCGAAGAGTACCGAATTCAAGGGCGTGGTGGGGCTGGAATTATAACTCAAAAAACCACGGATAAAGTGGGAATTGTGATCGGAACTAAGAAAGTGTCGCCTTTACAGGAATTGATTCTTTCCACCGATAAGGGCCAAGTGATTCGCATGAAAATCTCAGACATCTCGGTTTTGGGACGAAACACTCAAGGTGTTCGCCTGATCAATCTTGATGATAAAGATGAACATGTCAGTGGCTTAGCTGTTGTCGAAGATGAGGACCGAACCGCTGAAGAGACACACTGAGTATTTACTGATGTATTTATTGATTTGTGCGGCCGCTCTTTTTTTGGGGATGGGATGCACACCACCCGAGGGCCGCGATTTTAAACAGGGACAAAATGAAGCGCGCGAAGGAAAATATCCTTTAAGCTTAAGTTCTTTTGAACACTCGATGAAAAGAAATCCGACCAGTCCCTGGGCCATCAAATCGGCTCACGAGGGCGCGCGCATTTCTTTTTTTGAAACAAAAGATTTTAAAAGAGCAGCCCAGTTCTATAGGCATATTGTTATTAACTCGGATGACAGCCAAGAGCGGATTGAGGCTCAGCAAAAGTTAGGGGAAGTTTTTTTAGAGAATTTGCAAGACTATCCCCAAGCAATTATTGAATACAGTAAACTTGTGGAACAAAACTTACCAGATCAAGAAGTGGGACAATATCGACTGGGGCTCGCGAGAGCTCATTACTTTCAAAACAATCTTTTTCAGGCCGAAAGCGAACTAGCTGAGATTTTAAAACTAAAAGTGGAGCCGCCCTTAAGATTCAATACCCTTATGTTAAAGGGCAATATTTTAATCGCTCAAAAAGAATTTTCAAAAGCGGCAGCCCTTTTTAAAGAACTGATCAAAGATTATGCTGAAAAAGCACAGCATGAAAATGTTCCCCTAACATTAGCTGTTTGTTATGAAGAAGCGGGAGAGCTCAAAGAGGCACTTGTAGTTCTTGAGGGTTTAAGAAAAACTTATCAACCGCCTGAATATATTGATCTTCGAATTAAGCGACTGAAGGAGCGCCAGAAAAATCAACCTGGTGCCAAAGGATTTAGAAAATGAGCCTTGGAAAATACCTCATCTTTGCTTCCGCAGGATTCGAGCTGATTGGTTTGATTTTAGGTGCCTTTTATCTTGGCAATTATTTGGACGACAAGTACCAGGGTAATGGACTTTATTTTGTGATTTTGGCCTTTGCTGCTCTGATTGGCTGGCTTGTACAAATTATCTTTTTCCTTCGCCGTTTCCAAAAAGAAGACGAAGCCGAGTCTGAAACAAGAAAGCCATCATGATTTGGGCGACGCTAATCCAGCTTTCGATAACTTTAATTGGTTATCTGCTGCTTTTAAGCCACTCAACGCAAGTAGCCATATCGTTTGCAGCGGGAGGCGCACTGGTGGGAATTAATTTTTTAATCCTCGGTTTTGCTTGGGCCCTTATTTTTCAGAAAAAATTGATTGCCCTAGCCGTGCCTCTCATTATATTTAAGTACGCGATTTTAGGGCTCATTATTTATCAAGTCATCCAATCGTCTTCAATCAACCTTTTATGGTTTTGCTTGGGGATTGGAAGCTTTGTAATCAGCGCTTTAATTTTTGTCGTGTGGAGGTCCCGTCATGTCGTTTAATTGGACGCAAATGATTCCAGGTGTTGGGCATGAATACTCTCATGTAGCAACCTTAGGCGTCGCTTCTGCAGTGACAGTAGGGCTTGGACTTGTCGCTCGAAAATCTTTAGGCACAGGATCTGAATCAGTCATTCCAGCTAATAAAATTTCAGTGCGGGGAGTTTTTGAAGTTCTAACAGAAATGATTTCTGCTTTAGCAGAAATGGTGATTGGGCATGAAGGGCCAAAATTTGTTCCGATGTTCACATCCATTTTCTTTTTTATTTTAGTAAATAACCTATTGGGTATGGTTCCCGGCATGACTCCGGCGACAGAAAATTTAAACACAACTTTTGCCTTCGGTATTTTTATGTTTCTTTCTTATAATATGTTCGGCATCCGCGAACATGGTCCCGTTGCTTATTTTAAACATTTTGCTGGACCGAAACTTCCCTATTTGATTCTTGCAATTCCCATTGGCATCTTAATGTTTTTTATTGAGATGGTCTCCCATATGGTTCGCCCTTTCAGCTTAGGTCTTCGTTTGGGAAACGTCATGATGGGCGATCACACTGTCCTTTCAGTTTTTTTAGATTTAGTTCCCGCGTTTGTTCCAATTCCATTCTATTTCCTGGGCCTCTTCGTATGCTTAGTTCAGGCTTTGGTATTTACCCTTCTTTCAATGGTCTATGTCGCATTTGCTGTTGCCCATGAAGAAGAGCACTAATTATTTTTTTAAAATGTAACTATTAATCAGACAACAAGGAGAAACTAGGAAATGAAAAATATCAGCACAAAAATCGTTCTTATGGCTGCAACATTGGCAGTCAGCTTTCCAGCATTAGCTGAAGAAGTGGCTCATGCCGCTACAGCTGATGGCAGTATCAACAGTGGCTTACGTGCTATCGGTGCCGCTCTTGCTATCGGTATTGCTGCATTGGGTGGCGCTCTTGGACAAGGTCGCGCAACAGCAACTGCATTGGATGGTATTGCTCGCAATCCAGCCGCATCAGGTAAAATTTTGATCCCGATGGTTCTTGGTCTGGCTTTGATCGAATCATTAGTAATCTATGCATTGATCATTGCTCTTCCGCTAACGAAGTAGTTAGAAGATAAAAAATATTTTTTTAAAAAGGGGACCTTATCGGTTCCCTTTTTTATTTAAGGGGTGGTTTTGCTAGCTGGCTTATTTTATTTGTTCATCTTTTGCCAGGCGGCTTACGCCGAAAAAATCACAGCTTCTGTGATCAATGTCGCACCTCTTGGGTTTACCGAAGCTGAAAAACAAACCGGGCTATATGTAGAGATTCTGCAATCTTTAGCTTCAGCGGGTGGATTCGAGGTTGATATTCGGCTTACGCCCTATCTTCGAGCGATCTCTTTAGTGGAAAGTAAAGAGATTGACCTAACCATTATGTTTGATACTGAAATTTCTGAAAAAATTAAAACAAAAAAAGTGACACTCTATGAGCGAAACTTAAATGTTTATACGCTTAATGATCACGCTTTTTCATCTTTGCAATTTATCGTCGGTGAAATTGGTCGACTTAATGGAGCCTGCTCGGACTTAGAAAAAAAATCTAAGATTAAATTAGTTAATTTAGGATCCTTTGATCAAGGACTAAATCTTTTACTAAAGGAGAGATTGCAGGGAATTTGCGGTTCTCATGCCGCTATTTATTATGCCTGTCACAAAATGAAAATTCCAATAGGACAGTTTCAAGGTGTTTTGGTTGCACGAAAAACTCTTTCAGTGCATTTCCATCCAGACACCAGCGATAAAAAAATTAAAAAATTCAAAGATGCGCTTCTAATAATTAACAAAAATGGCGAGCTACAAAAGATTCGCAATAAGTACCACGATACAGAGACGTAAAGCTTTATAAAATTAAAGATATTTATTAATAACATCTTCAAAGCGTGCGCGAATTCTTTGTAAGCCTTCTTTTGTGGTTGCTTCGTAACGAACCACAAGGACTGGCTGTGTATTAGATGAACGACAAAGGGCCCATCCGTCTGCAAAGCTCAGACGAATTCCATCGGTCAAATCGACTTTATAATCGGCTGTGGTCGATGGCTTAAAAGCTTCGATCATCTTTTGAACGATCAATACTTTTTTCTCTTCTGTTGTGTCGATCCGTATCTCTGGGGTGTTAAAAGATGGCGGAAGGCCCTCTAGCAACTCAGGAATTGTTTTTCCTGTCCGAGATAAAATTTCAACAACTCTAAGTGCTGCGTAAGGAGCATCATCATAGCCGTAATTTCTGTCAGCAAAGAAAATATGGCCGCTCATTTCGCCACCAAAAGGAGCTTTTTCAATTTTAATTTTTTCTTTTACTAGACTATGGCCTGTCTTCCACATGACAGGAACTCCACCGCATTTTGCAATATCATTATACATACGGTCAGAGCATTTAACGTCGCCAATAATTTTTGCACCCTTTTGAGTTTTTAAAATATCGCGAGAAATTAAAACCATAAGCTCGTCGCCGTAAAGCATATTTCCTTTGTGATCAACGACGCCAATTCGATCAGCATCTCCGTCAAAACCGATTCCGCAAATAGCACCCTCTTTTAAAACTTGAGCAGCAAGATCCTTCAAATTTTCTTCAACTGTTGGGTCCGGATGATGATTCGGGAATGTGCCATCTGGCTTTTCAAATAATATTGTAGGCTTTAATCCGACGGCATTAAAAAGAGGTCGCACCACCGCGCCCGCAGCCCCGTTCCCGCAATCTAGGACCACTTTGATATTCTTAATTTGACCAAATTCTTTTTTATATCTTTCACAGTAGGCCGGCAGAATATCAATCGAGGTTTCTTGGCCCTGCCCGGAAAGGTATTGATCTTTTTCCATGATCATTCGTAGCTTTTGAATTTCCGCGCCAAAAATTGTGGATGTTCCAATGGATATTTTAAAACCATTATATTCAGGCGGGTTGTGGCTCCCTGTGACTTGAACAGCGCCCTGGATTCCTGGCACCTCAAAGGTCGAAAAATAACACATCGGAGAAGTCACCATTCCAAGATGAACAATTTGTACACCTGATTCTGTGAAGCCCTTTGCTAAGGATTTCACAATCGCAGGACAAGAGACTCGAGCATCATGGCCGATGGCGATTTTCGGATTTGAAATGCCCTTTTGTTCTTTAAAATAAACGGCGATTGATTTTCCTAAGAGGTAAGCAAAATGATCATCGAACTGTTTATTGTAAACACCACGAATATCGTACTCTCGAAAAATCACTGATTCATACATACACACCTACTTTATTAATTTCATACAAAATTCTAAGGCCGAAGTCATCGAAAGAGGGTTTGCCTTATTTTGACCAAAGATATCTTTCGCCGTGCCATGATCTACACTGGTGCGAACAAAGGGAAGCCCTAACGAAAGATGACAGCCCGAGTCCTGGCCATGGATCATTTTAAATGGGATCAAACCTTGGTCGTGATATGCGGCGATATAACAGGAATATTTTTTCCAATTTGTTCGTAAAAAAGCGACATCAGGCACAAGCGGACCCTCGATAGGTATTCCTTCCCGATAGGCCCACTTCAAGACTTTTTTAAATAGGACTCTTTCTTCTTGGCCAAGCAGGCCCATCTCGCCGGCATGTGGATTCAAACCAATAAGCCCTAGAGGACGAAAATTCTTAAGAGTTGACGCTAAATAATGAGCTTGAAGGATTGAATTTCTGAGAACATCAAAACTTAAAGCAGAGCTAGCCTGCTTTAAAGAAAGATGACCTGTTGCTAAGACGACATTAAAGCGATCGCCTATAAAGCCCATCCGGACATTCTTAGACTTTGATATTCGAGCTAAGATATCAGTATGTCCCATGTCTTTAAGGCCGCTTTCGATTATCAAAGTCTTCGACATCGGGCCTGTCACAATTCCATCCAAAACCTTTTTAGTGCAAAGCTTGGCAGAATCTTCGACCCAAAAAGGAGGCTCTTCGCTACTGGCTATATCAATTAACATTTTTGCAGAAAACGTTTTGGTCTGAGATAAAAAATCTAAGCCATCATAAATATCAGATACGACAACGCGCTGAAATTTAGAATCCAACTTTTTTAAGTCACTTATTTTTGCAGTGTTTGATCGATGTAGAAAAAAATGAAAGCCTTTTTTGGGGCCCATTTGAATCAAGGCCTTAGCTGAAACCTCAAGGCCAATGCCATCCGTATCACCAGTCGTAATAGAAACTTTTTTATAGCTTTGGTTCATTGATACGTAAAAAAGATTCATCTCTTTTTGTTTGAAGCCAAAGCTTCAATTGACGCCGAAAGGTAGCATCAAAAATTTGAGATTTAATTCTTTCTTTGTCCTTTTCAAACCGTGGATCGGTCGAACCTTTTTTACTTAAAAGCTTAACGATGTGAAACCCCATTCGTGATTTTACGACTGGAGAATATTGCCCCGGCGACAAGCTAGCGACGGAATCTTCAAGCTCTTTTAGGAACTCACCTGTTTTAAAATTTCCCAAAAAGCCGCCGTTACTAAAATTTGTATCTTCGCTAAATTGTTGCGCCAGGGTTTCAAAATTTTCACCCTTGCGAAGCTTGGCATAAACATCCTCTGCTCGCTTCAGCGCAGCGTCGCCGCCACCTTTTTTTGGAGAAAAGAAAATATGCGCGATACCGTATTCATTCACAGTCGATCGAGCTGATGGGGTTTTTCTTAGATATTCAGAGTAAGCATCTTCATCAGAAATTCGCAGTTTTGAAATAATTTCTGCTTCGATCAGATTTTGTCTCTCCAGACGGGCCTTCAGTGATTCTTTGTATTCTGGAACTGACAGCCCTTCGGCGGCCACAGCGTTTAAAACTTCTTGAGACGAAATATTATTTCTTTTGGAGATTTCCTTAATTTCTTGATCCACTTTATCGCTCGTCACAGCTAAGTTTAAACGTTTAACCTCAGAGTCCATAATTTTTTCATTGATCAAATAGTCCAGCAAAGACTTGCGTTCACCTTTGTAAAAAACTTCCTCTGTCCCAGAAATTAAATAATCGTAAATTAGATCTCTCTTTTTTAGCTTTGCTGGCATTTTTTTTAAATCAGACTCAAGAATAATTTCTGAATTCACAATTGCCACAATACGTTCAACAACTTCAGCAGAAGCAGAAAGACCTAAAAAACAGATTGATAGAGTCGCAATTACCTTATTCATCAGATCCTTTTGTATCTACATTGATAGCGTTGATCAAGTCATAATCTTTTAACACCTTACTGCTACGAATTTGATGATCTAACCAGGCAATAAACTCGGCCTGTTCCTTTTGAGCGATTAATGTGCGAATAATTTGGGGCCTTGCTTCATCCAACGATTTGACAGAGGCAGGCAGTTTTTTTTCAACTCTAATGACATGGTAGCCATACGGACTGGCAATAATGGCACTGACTGAGCCAATGGCTTGATTGAATGTAGATTCAAAAAAATCAACCGAACCTTTTTCGATCCAGCCAATGGCTCCACCGGCCTTGGCTTCTGGAGCCTTGGAATATTGTTGGGCTAAGGATGCAAAATCTTTCGTCTTAATTGAGCTTTTAATCAGCTCTGCTTTAGCCAGGTCATCAACTAAAATTTGTCGCAAGTAGACCCGCTCCTTTTTTCTAAAAAGATCTTTTTTCGTCTCATAATATTTTTTTATTTCAACCTCTGTGGGAGGCCTGCTTTTTTCATTCATTTTTTTGAACGAAGCCTGTTCGATGAGGGAATAGCGCAATTTTTCGCGCCATTCAGAAAAAGATAAATTTTCTTGAGCCAGCGATCTGCGAAAGGAAAGATCATCAGGATAGTTGGAACGGTATTTATCCACCGTGGTATCGACTAAAGAATCTGCCACTGAAATATTTTGTGACCGGGCCCAATCAAGGGTTAGACCTTTGACGATAAAATCATTAATAATGCTATCTTTTGCATGGCGTACAATCTGTGGGTCTTTAGCTGAAAAGGCATCAAGATCCTTCAGTCGCCGAGCCAATTGGTTTGCAAAATCTTTGGTGGTGAGCGTGTGTTCATTCACTTGAACAATAGTTTTATTAACAAGCTTTGGGTGGCGAGAATAACAACCGCTTAAGCTTAAAAAGAAAAGGCCCGCTATAACCGGGCCGTTAAGACGTCTTAGGCGAAGAACTATCATTTTATTAAAGTAGGGTTCGTTTTAACGGTGTACTGAGTTTTTAATTTCTTAAAAAACTCATCAAAAATCACACGTCGCTTTTCATCAAAAACACCGGTGCGAACTGCTGGGCGGTAAGCATTTTCGTAAGTTCTTTGACCCGTCAGTTTTATGATTTGATAACCAAACTTGGTATCAATGGGACCCTTGATCTCTCCAACTTTCATTTTTAAAGCTGATTCATAAACCATGGGAACGATCGTGATTCTAGATTGCCAGCCAATATCGCCGCCAGCATATTTAGAAATATCATCAGAATAAAGTTTCACTAATTCCTCAAAAGGTCTTTTTGATTTTTTAACTTCGCCTAAAATTTCGTCGGCACGTTTTTTAGCTTCGCCTCTTTGTTCGGCCGTGGCGTCAGGTTTAATCTCGATCAATATTTGGCTCAGACGAATTTCTGGATTATTTTTATACCAACTTTTCATTTCGGTTTCAGAAACCTGAATCTTAGAAATTTTTTCGGTCAACTCTTTCTCAAGTAAGACCTTATACATTTCTGTTTGGACACGCTCGAGCACCAAAGGATCTTTTTCCAGATTTCTTTTTCTAGCTTCTTGCACGCCAATTTCAAAGCGGACAAGGTCTTCCAAATATTCTGCTTTAGTTGGCGGATTATAAGCCGTCAGAACTTGCGAATATTTTTTGTTGAACTCATCTACGGTGATACTTTTATTTCCTATCACTGCGATGACTTCGCTATTTTTGCCTTGAGCCAGCGCCTGAAATGAAAAAATAAAACTAAGTAAAATTACTAAAGTTTTCATGGTCTTAAATCCTTTTAAGAGAGTCATTTTTGCTACTAAAAGGCTAACCTAGTTAGGACCTGACCGCAAATAAATTTGACGCATCCTTTTGCGCCTTTGCTAGCAGATCTTCGAGGCTAGCAGCTAAATCTTGCGACTTTGGGTCTTGATTTTCTAAAACAGGACCCCAAGGGCCCAGCCAGGAAACAGTAATTTTTGCGAAAGGCTTCGGCAGATAGGTCTTATTCCATGATTTTGGAAAATGAAAAGCCCTGTCGCAATGAACTCCCGCCGTGTAGATAGGAATTTCCATACGTTTTGAAACTTCAAAAATGCCCGGCTTGGCTTTATAAATTGGACCTTTTGGTCCATCGACAGCAAAGCTGCAATTCCAGCCTTTTTGAATCAAGCGAAAAAGCCCCTTAAGCGCCCCCACTCCTCCGCGAGTGGAAGAGCCTCGACTGGTGGCTCCACCCATCCACTTTACAAGGCGATTCATCATCTCGCCATCTTTACTTGTCGAAACGATAGTGGCGACTTTATAGATTGAAAAAAACTGCAGCAAGGCAATTTCATCACCGTGCCAATGCGCTAAAATGCAGGCCTTATTGCTCCTCATTTGCTCTTGCATGGCCGCAGGCTCGATATTTTCAAGGCGCCAGGTCCACTGAAATATTTTATAAAGGCTAAAAACAAAAATGGATGCGAAATAGTTTTTCACGGCTCTTCAGTGCTGCTTGAATTTTTTGAGCCGGTAAACTTAACTTGATATTTAAATTCGGGAAGATTTTTATACTTGGCCTTAAGCCAGCTTTCTAAAAAGTCTTGAACTTGCTTATGGCTGTCAGACTCAAGCGCAGTTTGGGTCGCAGGATCTATAGCGACCTGGTAGGTCACAAGTTTTTCTTTTAAAACATCACGCAAAATTGATTTCTTTTCCTCGGCAAGATCAGTTTTAAAATGCACTTGTAGACTGGTGGGATCAAACACGGCCTCGCCAAAACTTGGCAAGGGAACTTGGGCTTGAAAGTCATTTTCTTTAAGATTGAAAACCCAGTCCCCAGCTAAATTAATAAAAACTTGTATATCGTAGGTTAAATCCACCGAAGAAATAAGCTCGTGCCCCTCAACGTATTGCAAGGTTTCAGTGATGGCTGGGCCAGCCAAGAGCGTTACCTTTTTGTGGCCGATAAATAACTTGTAATGATCGCGTTCTGGGAACTTTGCAACGTAAGATGAAAAAGACTCACTCAGTTCCAAAGTGGACATTGGACTATACGGAGATTTTGAAAGTTGAAGGATTGCAAAAAGAGCGCTTAAAAGCCCGATAAGAGCCAATAAAGGCAGGATAATTCTTAACTTTAGGGGTTCTTTTTCTTTCGAGCTTTGTGAGGCCATTATTTATGCATGGCCTTTTTAAATTCCTCAGTCAGCTGCGGAAGAATTTCTAAAAAATCTCCGACAATCCCGTAAGTTGCTTTTTGAAAAATGGGCGCGCTGGCATCGTTATTAATTGCTACAATCACTTTGCTTCCGCTCATGCCTGCCAAATGCTGAATGGCGCCAGAGATTCCGACAGCGATATATAAAGTTGGCGCGACGGTTTTCCCTGTTTGCCCAACCTGCATTGCGTGTCCGACCCAGCCCATATCAACAACAGCCCGTGAAGCACCAACCGTCGCGCCCAACACATCTGCCAAATCGTGAAGCATTTTAAAATTAGCAGCTTCTTTTAAGCCGCGACCGCCAGAAACAATAATGTTTGCTTCTGTCAGGTCCATTTTTTCTTGGGCGCCCTGAACAATCTCTTTAATTAAAGTTTTTAAGCTAGGCTTTGCAATAGTGTGCTCAGTGACTGGGGCCACTTGGGCATTGTTCGCAGCGTCCACAGGCAATTGATTAGCCCGCATTAAAACAATTTTAATGGGACTGTTATGAAAATCTACCTGGGCGAAACATTTACCCGAGTACATCGGTTTTTTCACCGTCACCTCATCGCCCTGAATTTTAAGCTCGATGCAATCGCTAGCAACACCCGTTTGCAAACGCGCCGCTAAACGCGGAAATAGATCTTTTGCCAAAGAGGAGGCTGACGCTAAAATGATTTTTGGCTGAAGTTTTTCTGTCAGTGAAGCGAGGGCTCCGCAAAAAAGCTCTGAATTGTAAGTATCGAAATCCGCGTCTTTAAAGTGATGAATGCCTTGAGCTCCGTGATGAGCGGCTTCGGCTAACGCCGGAGCGGCCGAGGCCCCTAAAAAAAGCGCGTGAGTTTCTGAACCGGATTTTTGCGCGGCCTGAAGAAGCTCTTGGCTGGAGCGCTTAAGCTGACCTTTTTGAACTTCGCAAAACACAAGAACTTTTGCCATAATTATTTCCTCTTACAAAACTTTGGCTTCGTCACGAAGCAGTTGGACCAATGCGGCCGCCTGAGCTTTGGCATCCCCTTGAAGTATTTTAACAGCTGGCTTTTCCGGCGGTAAACTGAGGCCTGAATATTTTGTTTTTTGGTCAGTCGCAGTCACGCCTAAGCTTGAAAACTCAATTTCTTTTAAAATCTTTTTCTTAGCTTTCATGATGCCTGGCAGACTTGCGTACCGAGGCATATTCAAACCTTTATTGGCAGCCACAACCGCAGGGGTCATCAGCTGCAAAACTTCTTTTGAGCCACCTTCGATGTCACGCTCAACTACAATATTTTCTGACGAATACGTAAATTTCGAAACGACAGTTGCATGAGGCACTTGCAAAAATTCAGCAACCATCTGACTGACGCTGGAAGCATTATCATCAATGGCAAGTTTGCCGGTAAAAATCACCTTTGCATCACCTTCTTGTTGAATAACAGCGGCCAGAGCTTTTGCTGTTGAAAAAGAATCTAAGGTGTCTGGAGCATTGATTAAGATTCCTTCGTCGGCGCCCATCGCCAGAGATGTTCTTAAAACTTCTGCGACCCGCGCTTTTGGGCCCAACGACATCACCCAAACTTGGGATCCAGGTTGGCTGTCGCGAAGCTTAATGGCTTCTTCAACAGCGTATTCATCATAGGGGTTCATCACCCACTTGATGCCGGCGGTGTCCAGACTATTGCCATCGGTGGCAATTTTAATTTTAGTTTCAGTGTCTGGAACTTGCTTGAGGCAGACAAAGATTTTCATAAATAAATCTCCTGATATCCATTGTGGAAGTATGTTTTATATCACAGGCCCTTAGTACAAAACCAAATAATAGACATAACTCATCGCGAAAGCCCGGGGCCTAAATGGACAAGCAAGCACGGCAGGAGTATTTTTTAAACTCGGACTTAAATTTAAGGAGAACACAGTGCTTTCAAAGTTTTGTACTTCATCGATCGGCAAGAAGTACTTGATGGGTTTTTCTGGGCTTGTTTGGACGGGCTTTGTATTAGCCCACATGGCTGGAAACTTACTGATTTTTGTAGGTCCCGATGCTTACAACTCTTATGGACATGCTCTGACCAGTGGAAAGATAATTTATGTCGCAGAGGCCGCACTTATTTTGTCGATTCTTTTGCACGTTTTAATTGGTGTCTCTTTGGCTCTCAAAAACTGGTCAGCGCGGTCGAAAGGCTACGCAAAACAAGGTGGGCGCGAAAAAGGCGCCAGCCTTTCTTCGAAAACAATGATTTACCAGGGCACAATTATTTTAGCTTTTATCATTCTTCATTTAATTACTTTCAAATATGGTCCTCATTATACAACAACGGTTGATGGCGTTGTTATGCGTGATTTGTTTAAGCTGATGGTCGAAGTTTTTAAACAGCCGGGCTATGTCGCTTGGTATTTAGTGGCTTTGGTTTTGGTTGCAATGCACTTGCGCCATGGAGTGAGTTCTGTGTTTCAGTCTTTTGGGCTTTTGCATCCGGCTTACCAAAAGCCAATTCTGCTTTTAGGTTACGGGTATTCCTTTGTTGTCGGTGCTGGATTTATGGCTCAACCAATTTACATTTTCTTTTTTGCATAGAATAGAAGCGAGGATCAGATGGCTAAATTAGATAGCAAAGTCCCAGGCGGACCCATCGAATCAAAGTGGACGGAACAAAAGTTTCATATGAAGCTGGTCAATCCGGCCAATAAAAGGAAGCACTCTGTGATTGTTGTTGGAACAGGCTTGGCTGGCGCCAGCGCAGCCGCTTCCATGGGTGAACTTGGGTATAAAGTAAAAGCCTTTTGTGTTCACGAATCTCCGCGCCGCGCTCATTCAGTGGCTGCACAGGGCGGAATCAATGCGGCCAAAAATTACCAAAATGATGGCGATTCAACGCACAGACTTTTTTATGACACAATTAAAGGCGGAGATTTCAGATCTAGAGAAGCCAATGTTTATCGTTTAGCCGAGCTTTCGGTTCAAATTATTGATCAGGCTGTCGCTTCTGGTGTCCCCTTGGCCCGAGAATATGGTGGTCTTCTGGCCAACCGTTCTTTTGGCGGCGCCCAAGTCTCTAGAACTTTTTATGCTCGTGGACAGACGGGCCAGCAGCTTTTATACGGAGCTTACCAAGCCATGATGAGACAAGTGGATTTAGGAAACGTTGAGCTTAGAACCCGTCGCGAAATGTTAGACATTGTTGTCGTTGATGGAAAAGCGCGTGGAATTATTGTCCGAAATCTTTTGACCGGTGAAATTGAAAGTTACGAAGCTGATGCTGTTGTGATTGCCTCTGGCGGCTATTCAAATGTGTTTTATCTCTCCACGAATGCAATGGCTTGTGCCGTTACCGCGGCTTGGAAGGCGCATAAGCGCGGGGCTTATTTTGCAAACCCTTGCTTTACACAAATTCACCCGACTTGCATCCCCGTGCATGGTGAAAACCAATCAAAATTAACCTTGATGTCAGAGTCTTTGCGGAACGATGGCCGCGTTTGGGTCCCTAAGAAAAAAGGCGACAAGCGTCCTGCGGCGCAAATTCCAGAAGACGAAAGAGATTATTATTTAGAAAGAATTTATCCAAGCTTTGGAAACTTAGCTCCTCGGGATATTGCTTCAAGACAAGCTAAATACCGGATCGACGAAGGTCATGGTGTTGGTGAAACGGGTCAAGCGGTCTATTTGGATTTTGCAGATGCCATCAAGCGCTTAGGTGAAGACGCCATTTCCGAGCGTTATGGAAACCTATTCCAGATGTATGAAAAAATCACCGGCGAAAATCCTTATAAAATGCCTATGAGGATTTACCCAGCCCCGCATTACACCATGGGTGGATTGTGGGTTGATTATAATTTAATGAGTACGATCCCGGGCCTATTTGTTGCGGGCGAAGCCAATTTTTCTGATCACGGTGCAAATCGTTTGGGCGCCTCAGCTTTAATGCAAGGTTTAGCTGATGGTTACTTTGTGATTCCATATACAGTCGGAGATTACATTGCAGGAACTAAACCAGAAAAAGTTTCAGTCACCCATGAGGCTTTTAAAGCCGCAGCAGAAAGCGTTCAAAACAATATTCAAAAATTGATGAGCATCAAGGGCACTCGCTCGGCAGAAAGTTTTCATAAGGAACTGGGTCGAATCATGTGGGAATACTGTGGCATGGGCCGCAATGCTGAAGGATTAAAAAAAGCCATTGGCCTTATTCAAAAATTGCGCGAAGAATTTTGGCGCGATGTTCGTGTTCCTGGTGAAGCTAATTTTGTGAATCAAGAACTGGAAAAAGCGGGGCGCGTGGCTGATTATATTGAGCTTGGTGAATTGATGTGCCGAGATGCCTTAGACCGGAATGAATCTTGCGGCGGACATTACCGGGATGAGTTTCAACTTGATGGCGAAGCCCTTCGAAATGACGAAAAGTTTGCTTACGTCGCGGCATGGGAGTGGAAGGGCGTTGGTACCAACCCCGAGCTTCACAAAGAAGATCTAGCCTTTGAAAATATTAAATTATCAACTCGTAGCTATAAATAACAGCGAAAGTATAAGAGAGAAAAATATGTCATCTACTAAACATATCAATCTGACCTTAAAGGTTTGGCGACAAAAAGGCCCTGGTGCTGGCGGCGAATTCAAAGCTTACCAGGCAAAAGATATTTCGACCGATGCTTCTTTTTTAGAGATGTTAGATGTTGTGAACGAAGAGCTTATTACAAAGGGCGAAGACCCCATTGCTTTTGATCATGATTGTCGCGAAGGAATTTGTGGCAGTTGTGGATTTATGATTAATGGCGACGCCCACGGTCCGCAAAAATCGACGACAATCTGTCAGTTGCACATGCGCCAATTTGAAAATGGTGCACAACTCACGCTAGAGCCTTGGCGAGCCAAAGCCTTTCCAGTCATTAAAGATTTAATGTGCGATAGGTCTGCGTTTGATCGAATTATCACAAAGGGTGGTTACATTTCTGCGAATACGGGAAATGCACCGGAAGCTAATTCAGTCGCGGTTCCAAAAGCCAATTCCGACGAAGCGTTCGCAGCGGCAGCGTGTATTGGCTGCGGTGCCTGCGTGGCTTCTTGCAAAAATGCGTCGGCGGCTCTTTTTACCTCAGCAAAAATCACGCACCTGTTACTTCTTCCCCAGGGTCAACCCGAAGCTGAACGACGAGCTTTGCGCATGGTCGACCAAATGGACATCGAAGGGTTCGGCGCTTGCAGCAATACGGGCGCCTGCGCGGCCTCTTGTCCAAAAGGCATCAGCCTTGTAAACATTGCAAAAATGAATCGTGAGTATCTAAAGGCATCATTAGATGAAAAGCCAGAGGTTCATGCTGGAGATGGAGCTTAGTTTCAAAATCTTTTTTCTTTTTCTAATTTTAGTCCCCGTGGTTATTTTAGGAATCACTTTATTCTATCCATTTTCTATGGTTCAAATTCGACCACCTTCTGAATTGGGCTTAGACTTTGAAGAACAAATTAAAAACTCAGAAAATCTTTTAAGTCCTATCCCTGGAACTGAAAAGAAAATATTTTGGGCCGAAAGTTCAAAACAAAAAACCCAAATGAGTTTTATTTATCTGCATGGCTGGTCTGCCTCTCGCCAAGAAATTTCTCCGGTCGTTGAGAATGTGGCTGATCAAATGAAAGCCAACTTATTTATGACAAGGCTTTCGGGTCATGGCTTAGGGGTCGATGGCTTAACCTCGATCACAACAAAAAAACTTCTATCTGATGCCGAAGAGGCTTTTCAAGTGGGAAAAAAAATTGGAGAAAAAGTTGTTTTTGTTGGGGTTTCGACAGGAGCTTCACTTGCAGTTTATCTAGCTTCCCGATATCAAGCTAAAAACTCCCAAGATATTTTAGCTTTAATTTTAATTTCACCTAACTTTAGGCCACATCAAACATCTTCCTTATTATTGCGTGGCCCTTTTGGGCCCCTTTTCAGTCGACTCATTATTGGACCCTACTATGAATTCATTCCCAAAAATGATGAGCAAAAAAAATATTGGACCACTCGCTACGCAAGCCAAGCTTTGACTGAAATGATGAACCTAGTTGATGGTGTCCGTCGGATTTCGCTGGCTTCAATCCATATCCCGACACTTTTTATTTATACTGAAAACGATGACACAATCAGCATCGACCTTGCCAAAGAAAAATTTAAAGAGCTTGGGTCGGAAAAAAAGAAGCTCGTTTCTATTAAATCCCCTAGTCATGTTTTGGCCGGTAAAATTATGTCACCCGAAAACACCGACCAAGTAACTGCAGAAATCCTTAAGTTCCTGAACTAACGTCCAGATTTTCAAATTTGATATTTACGTGATATTAAGGTGAAAAATTCACCGGTACCATTTTGGAACTAGGAACAGAATGTTCCAGAACACCTTTAAGGAGGATTTCATGAGAGGGCTTATCGGACGAGCCTTGGTGAGTGCAGTTGGGATTTTATCCCTTGCGACTGCGTACGCCAACGAACCAGAAGCGGTACCAGGAGAATTTGTAGTTAAATTAAAACCTTCTCTTTCTACTTTATCCACTGATGTAAGAACTTTGGGCAGCATTTTGGGTGCTCATGTTAAGAGCACAATTCCTGAACAAAACATTGTCGTTGTTCAGCGCCCCGTTTTTGAAATTCAAAAATCAGCGATCAAATCGCTATCGTCAAATCCAAATGTGGAAATAGCTGAGCCCAATTTTATTTATCATATCAGCCGCCTTCCCAATGATCCTATGTTGGGTCGCCTCTGGGGAATGAACAATACGGGCGCTGCTGATTCTGAAGGATCTAAAGGAGTGGTCGGCCTCGATATTAGTGCAGACCAAGCTTGGGACATTCAAACGGGATCAAAAAATGTCGTGGTCGCCGTTATTGATACCGGAATTAAATGGAACAGTCCCGATTTAGCTGACAACGTTTGGACTAATGAAATTGAAGCCAAAGGTAAACCTGGAGTTGATGATGATAAGAATGGTTTCATCGACGACATTCACGGCTATGATTTTGCAAATGATAAAGGTGATCCCATGGATGACCAAGGTCACGGAAGCCACGTTTCGGGCACTATTGGTGCTAAAGGTAATGACGGCAAAGGTATCGTTGGAGTGAACTGGGATGTTCAAATCATGGGTGTTAAATTCCTTGATGCCGGCGGATCTGGCACATTAGAAAATGCATTAAAGGCGATCGATTACGCAACAAAAATGGGCGCAAGGATCATGAGTAACTCTTGGGGCGGTGGTGGATATTCTGAAACCCTCAAGCAAGCCATCGAGCGTTCAAATGCAGCGGGAGCCTTATTTGTTGCGGCAGCAGGAAATGAATCAAATAATAACGATTCTAATCCCAGCTATCCAGCCAGCTACCAGATTCCGAACGTTCTTTCTGTTGCAGCCGTTAACAATCAAGGCACGATGGCTTCGTTTTCAAATTTTGGAAGAAGCACCGTTCATGTTGGAGCTCCCGGCGTAAATATTGTTTCGGTTACGACAGCTGGATACGAATCTTGGTCTGGAACTTCGATGGCAACGCCGCATGTGAGTGGTATCGCAGCGCTTGTCCTCGCTAACGAGCCAAATATTACAGCCTTAGAATTAAAAGCGAGAATTATAGCGACTGCAAAACCAATCGCGGGCTTGCATGGAAAAGTTCGTAGTGGTGGAATGGCCAATGCATTCACAGCACTTACGAATCAAGTACCAGCTCCAGATGTGAATGACCCTGCGAATTGGAATACAACCAGCGCTAACGTTGAAACCGCACATCCTTACGCCAACAAGGCTAGCGAAAAATACGCCGTCAGCGCACCGGGCGCACGTCAAATAGCTATCTACTTTGAAAAGTTCACGACAGAAACAAAATATGATGTTGTGAAAATCAAAGATGCAAATGGAAAAGTGGTTCAAGAAATCAGCGGCAGCAATGACGACAGCTTTTCAATAGTTATTGATGGCGATTCAGCGACATTGGAACTGGCAAGCGATGATTCAATTAATAACTTTGGATTTAAAATCTCAAAGTTAGCTTACAGATAATACTAAAAAAGATTTAAAAAGGCCGCTGATAAAGCCTTACTATTACCCACATCTCTGACGGGATGTGGGTTTTGTCATTTTAAGGAGGTCTTCATGTCTAACGACAAACCTTCTGAATTAATCATGCTTCCTGCACGGTGATGCGTTGTTTGATCCAATATTTTGCCGTCATTCTAGGGATTTTAAAGGCTGTGAAGAGATGGCGGCTTTTATCCACGGATCGTACTGCTTATATTTTTTAGATTTTGACATGGGTGCTCCAGATTTTATTTTAGCATGACAAAAATTCGTCATTTAAAAGGTCGACTTTATCGGTCATGAGCAATGTATTCAGATATAGAGATGTCTGAATAATTTAATTTTAGAATTAATACTCGATGAAATAATAACGGGCGGGTCGGGGGTTCGAGTCCTTTACTCCCTACCAGGGATTCAAGTGGTTTTGGGCGTCTTTGGATTTTAGATTCCTTTTGCGCAGCGGACTGCAAAATAAACATATGTAGGGTCGAGACTTCCGAAGCCCAGAAACCCCTCAGAACCGCTTAAACCATAAACAACATTTTTATTAGTAGAAATATGAGATGACGACCAAAACCAAAATTCTCCCAATTCATTAGAAGGTTTTTGATAACCACTCTCACTGAAATAAAAATCGATGGTTTGTTCACCCTTAGCATTAGTGGAGTATATTGCATAGTAACCTTGAGACAGGTTCTGGGTTCGTTCGGCCCTGACTTCATCGTTAACCTTTGTGTTAGGGAAAATCGTTTCTTTGATTCCTTTTGCTCCAAGTGATTGAGATAATTCTGCAAGTTCGCGGGCAGATGGTAAGCGCATTTCTTGTCTTGTGCAGTGATCTAAAGCATCTTGATAGTTCATTAATTTTACACTGCCATCAGAATTTTTTGCTGTATCTGCGATGATTGAAGTCTGGCTCTCTGCCACAGAAATACAAATAATAAAAGAACAACTTAAAATCAGGATTCTCATCATAAAGCACTCCTAAGAGGATATTAATTTATTTAAGGACACATTTCTGTCGCGGCTGAGAGCTAATAAACAAGAAGTCTTTAATTATAAGATTTTGAGGATCGAAATTAAACTCCACAAATTCACTCTTTTCATAATTAAAATAACAGTACAGTTTGGATTGTGCATTGTCGATTTGCCAATCAATAACAATGTCCTTACCCAAATGACCCCGTCAACCCCTTTATTCCGAACAATTTATGCTGAGACAACATAGTTTTTAATTTCCCCAGCTGTAAACTTTTTGATAAAATTTACAGGACTTAGG
>JAYTOY010000007.1:0-68741 GCA_043747555.1 Pseudobdellovibrionaceae bacterium
TACCCATGGCCCACTCCGTGTTAAAGTTTTAACAAGCACACCTTACACGATGTGTCCCGTTTTTCAAACTGTCTGCTTTATATACGGGGTCAGTAGGATGGCGTGATTGATTACACAATTCTTGGAATCAAGAAGCGCTGGTGCTTCAGTGACGCTTGGATGCCCGAAGCCACCACACAGTGCGGCTTAACTCACCCTCATAGCGTTGAAAGAATCATTATGAGTGATGATGCCGCAAGAAATATTCAGGCCATGGTGGCATCGAATCAACTGAAAGCCGCCTTAGGTGTGCCGTTGCAATTGCAAAAAATCGAACAAGATATTCCTCTTTCTGGCTTCACTAATCAGCATCCTCTAAAGGTGATCATGGAACCCTTAAAGCAGCTTGGTGTTGCTAGCTTCGTTCGCATCGCCATCTCGCGCGATCGCCGCGCAAGCCTCCCTCAGCTGGGACGTGAAGTTTACTTGCAGATTGCCATTTCGCTTTTGGATAGTTCGAAAAAAGTCATCACCCTGGGTAGCACGAGTTTGAAATCGACTTCTTATGTTGGCGTTTATCCAAGAGAGCTTTCGAGTTTTGCCCTTTTGCTACCAAACCAGCTTTTTTTAAATCAGGCCTCGGGCGCAGGCTTAGAAACTGGTGACAACTATTTTAAAAATTTCCCGAGCCGGGCAGAGGCCGTGAAATTACCTGGGATCGTTTTTGATAGTCCCGTATTTGTGAATGCGGATGTGATTCTTCCGCCTGAAGCTCCGACAGATCAGGATGGTACCTACACTCCCGTCAGTTTCAATGACCGTGTTATTATTGGATCAGGGCAAGTGCGGAGAGGCCTCGCGTCCTATGTCACAAAGTCACCCGGTGCAGAATCGGAGCAACTATGGATTCAAAACCGCGAATTTGGTGGTTTTGTGAAAGGGGTGGATTTGGATGGTTCCAGTGACGCTGGACTGAGGGCGCTTGCAGGATTAGCAATCACCACCACACCAAATGCCAACCTAATGAATACTTGTATCAATCGAAATAAGCATTTGGCGGATTTAGAAAGTACCAAAAACAGTGTGCTTGTCGGAAAACTTCTTGATGAATCAAATCATAAATTTCATTATCGAATGGCCCTAACAGACCAGAATCGGTTTAATCGTCAGTATGTTGGAAATTGGGATCCCGACGTTAACAACTGGGATCTTTTGAAAAGTGATCCTTCAATTTACACCAATAAAAAAGCCATTGCCAAGGTCACTATAAAGATTGGTGATCTGACGGTGACATCAAATATAGGTGATGAACCTGGCTACATTGAAATTAAGCCTAAAGTTGATTTAAAAAATTATGTAGATTCTCTGAAAGCCAGTGTCAGTTCTAAGAAATCGCAAATAACTGCTGCCGAAAATAGCCAGACCACCTTAGAAAGTAAAATATCGTCGCTTAAAAATCAGTTAGCTCAAGCAACTAGTAAATTACAGACTGAAGAAGGAAAACCACTTCCACCCAATCCGCCAGATCCTAATGCTGATCCCAACCAATTTCAAAGTCAGGCCAAGATTGACAGTTTGAAAGACACCATTGCACAACTACAAAATGAAATCATCAAGGCCGAAAACGATCTTAATTCTATCGTCGCAAAAATCGCTCTTCTTCAACAAGAGCTAGCTTCTTTAGAAGCTCAGCTGGATGCGGGCATTAAAGCTTCAAGCCTGCAGCCAGTCGTTCGCGTTGAAGTCAGTCGCCCGGGCACAACAGATGCCAGCAACCCCACCTATCGCGATTTCCAAATAAATTTCACGGCCCCCGAGGCGCTCCGATACAAAACCAGCGGAGCGTTGATGCCCGTTTCATTTGAAATCAAGGCTTACGATGTCTCTTATTACGATACGATTTCTATGCGAGGATGGGACGCAGACAGTGTTCAGAAAAAAAATACGGCCTTTGTTAAGTTTAATTGGATTAACGACAAATTTGTCGGCAGTCCCTATGCACTAGACAAGAACGGGGTTTCGCGGGGTGATTTGCCAAGCGATCCTATTGACTTAGATTTAGATTCCATTTGCTCTTCGGATGAAGCCGATTTTAGTACGGCCTTCGATGGTGCGGATTGGTCAGTGTCCTTTGCTGCGACGGCAAGGACATCATGGGATTTTACATTTCCGAAAGGGCAAACATTTGTCTTTGACGAAAATAACGCCGCACGCGCCACCAAAACCACTGACTTCAACGTTAAATCTATTGCTGCCGAATGCAGAATTAAAGCCACGGCCGACTTTGTTTCTGGCTTTTATGTTTGCGATCATTTAATTATTGAAAGCCGTTCTACACCTTTAAGAATTATTGGAACTTTTATTGCGCTTAAAATGACAATCGATGATTCGGCCTACATCCATGGTATTCGATGGAGCTCCATTTACAATCCGATGTCCACTTACGAGCTCAGGGATGTAGGAATTTTGCGGCCCGTCTTTAATGATCTTAAGTGTTCGGAAATGGATTCTCCCGTCTGGCACCCTTACCCTTCGCAAATAGATTTAGCAAATTCCTATCAGTGCAATCCGGTCTCACTGAGGTCTAAAGCCGATCCCTTCACGTGGACCGCTGTAGATCCAGACTGCGGCTTGATCTCGAACGCGAAAGCAACAACTTGTAAAAATCGATTGATTAATTTTATTGTGGTCGAACTATCAAGGGATGCTGGATTATGAGCCAACGCCAATCGGGTTACTCACTTGTTGAAATTCTTGTCGCACTGGCCATCATCGTTGTCGTAGGCTCTATCTTTTCAGCCGGTTTTTTAAACTATCAGAACATGCAATTAAAATCGAAAACATCGAGCACCGTGATGAGGCAAGTGAACAACTTAGTTGAAAATATTCGTCCTAATCTGCACCTCTATCAAATTAATTTTGATCCTAACATAGACCTTGATCAAAGACTTCAAGCGGGAAGCTTACCGATGGCGTGGAGCCGCGATTACCTTGGCAAGGTTGCGGATTGCCCGCAATGCCCCGGCCGCTTGGGGTATGTCCTACGACCCTCGACCCAGGCTGGCTTATTCCTACTGACGATGCGAGTGACAAATACAAGTTGGGGTACAGAATATGTCGAATACGAAACTTATATGAGTGTTAAATGAGAAATAATAAAGGCTTTTCTCTCTTAGAACTTATGATAGGCCTAGGCCTTCTCACTTTGATTGTCGGTGGGGCCGCCTTCGTCTTGAAAGATTTTAATTTTGGCCTTAAAAGCCTTGAAACAGATATCGGCAATGATATCGAAAGTTCTATTGCCGAGCGAATCATCATGCGGGACCTTAAACATTCAGAGCCTTCCTTTAATAATATGTTAATAAAAGATGATAACGGCCGTGGTTTCTTTGATTTTGTCATAGACCCTGTCGACAAAGGTCAGCTGGCTAATTCAGGACGCACACTAACTATGTCTGAGACACAAAATAGTTTTACATTTTTGAGTGCCAATGAGGTTGTCGGGGGCGCCATTATTTACGATCCCGCAATGGCCTATGACATTGGCCCAGAACCTAAAGAGTTTGATAAGGCGGCGACTCTAAATTTTAAATCGCTGAATAAAAATAAATATCTGCAGCTGCAAAATCCAGCCTATTGGAGCGAAGGACGAATGTTAATGTTAGACACCCCGGCCTCAATTCGAAGCTTGATAAATGGCGTGCCTAATTATAACAATCCATCGAGGTCACCGGTTTTTGTGGGCGTTGTTTCGCTCATTAATCCCATGCTGACACCTGTGACACTGAATTCCCTGATAGATACTAACCACCCGGCCTATCCATCAAAAAAGATGACTTCTGAGGATGTCTTTCTGCGCTCTGTTCCTGCTATTGGAGGCGGGGCCGCCTTAGTTCGCTTGAAAGCTGTGAATGCAGTTCGCTACACACTAGAGAAAAATTCGGCGCAGCAAATAAATATGGTCAGATATCTTTGGGCCGGCGGAAGCTGGAGTTCACCCCAAGTCATTTCCACCAAAGTGATCAAGGCAACACTGACTCGAAAAGCGATTAATGATCCACTTATTTATTTTAAAATTTATCGTATCGGCGACAATTAAAGCTAGGATGTGACTTTGAAAAAGTTAACCTTTTTTATAATTTTATCTTGTTGGAGCTGGATGGCAGAAAGTCAATTGGCTGCCGCCCCAATGGGGGTTAACACAGGCGCAGCTAATAGTAGTAATTTTCAATCCGTGGTTTTTGCCGGCCAAGCCGGTCGCGGACTTGCCGGACGAGTTAACTTTATCGTCAAAAATAAATGTTTTGGAACCAATTTAAGAAGCGTTGCAAATCCACTTTCGCCCTTATCGACCATTGTTTTACGTGTCGGAGTCGTTGATTTAAGCGGAATCATAGCTACTTACACGGTAAAATATCCGGCCTCGAGCGTGACAGCTTCAGGCTCCGGACAAGCTATGGAATTGGATGCCTCGCAAGTGAATAACACCAATATATTTGGCAGTCTTGTTGGAAATGTCCTCCGCTTTCAGACGCCCTTAATCACTGTTTCCAGCGTCGATACGAATGGTGATTTGACTTATAAACGGTCGGGAACGATAGCCTCGATCAATTTTTCGCAAGAGTTTAATCCAAAAACTCTTGATGGCCAGCCCCCGTATCCCCTTTATGGCGCCTATTCAACCCGACTTTGTGCTATCTGCCAATCGAACTCGGGGTCTGAAACATATCTTAAAAGGGCACTCCCATTTCGCAACTCCTTAGAGGCAAAAAATTATTTTTTACAATATCCATTAAAGACAAGTCCTGTAGCAAATTTTTCAGCTTACAATTCAGCTTATCAGAAATGGTACAATTGGTTCTTACCGGCCATGCTGACCCTTCGGGCTCAACAGACTTATCCCGGTCCTTACATGGGATTACCAGGTCCCCTGTCTGCCCAAATGAATATCTTTAACTCGAAGGATGGGAAGACCATTGAAATTTCAGCAGCCTTCCCAGGGCAAGAGGGCTATTGCGGGGGATACCATTCTCCTCTGATGGTCTTTTTCGATGATCACCGTCCGAAATTTACCGCAACAGTTAGCTTTCCAATCAATCCATCGGGAAAAACCATGTGGCCGGAAGCTAACTCGTCGGGGTCATTTATCGCCTATGATCGATTGGGCGATGGAAGAATCACTCGCGCCGATGAACTTTTTGGGAACTCGGAAAAATTTGTAAATGGTTTTGAGGCCCTTCGAAAGTTTGATTCAAATCATGACAATGTCGTGGACAACCAAGATCTTGAATTCGACAAACTTTTATTATGGCATGACCTTAATGGGGACGGATTCAGCCAGCCTGGCGAATTGACTCGTTTGAAAGCTAAAATAAAATCAATTTCTTTAAACTACAGCAATAAAGAAATCACTAGCTTCGGTAGCCGTGCCGAGGTCCGCGAGAAATCCAGCTTTATCTTTTGGAAAGATGGACAAGAGAAAAAAGGCGACGTCCTAGATATTTGGTTTTCGCCAGAAAAATAAGAGAAAGTCCGGGCGCTGAAGGGCTTTAAATGACATCATTTAAAAATAGATACATTCGATCGCATGAGCATTCTTGCGTCAGACTTAATGCGCCTGCCAAAAAAATTCGGCATTCAATACACCTGTTATAGAGTTGACAAAATCTTTGCCCTCTTCCCTAATGTCACAAAAGCTAAACAACATCGGCCCCGGAGGTTCTTTGGGATTGTTTCTTGGGATTTTTCTTTACTTCCTCATTCGCTGTATTCTTTTTGGGTTTTACACTGTCGATCAGAATGAAAGAGCCGTTAAGACAGTTTTTGGCAGAGCCGATCGCTTTAAAGATCTTAGAACTACAGCCCAACCTATGGCGCAATCGTTATCTGCCGAGGAAAAAGCCCGCTATGATTTTCCAGTTGTCACTTGTATTGGCCCAGGTCTGCATTTTAAAATGCCCTGGGAGCGAATTTATAAAACCTCCATCGCCACGGAAACCATGAACATGGCCAGCGACCCTGAAAAACTGTCAGCAAACCACAACGGCAGCCTCCTTGAAGCCGTGACCCAAGATCAGTTAAATATCGGCCTTAAAGGGCAAATCCGATTTCGCGTTTGTGAACAAAACTTATACGCTTACTTTTTTGGCATTAAAAATCCTATCGTTCACGTCATGGGCTATTTTGTGTCGATTTTACGTGAAAAGATCGCCAACTATGAAAGCTCAGTGAAAGGTTCAGAGCCGACGAAACTGATCCTCAGTGACACTCATATTTCAGATACAGTTTCCATTAATGACTTGCGAAAAAATTTGCGGGAAATAAACGACACGATGTTGGAAGAATGCAAAAGCTCGGCAGCTCGGTACGGGATCGTTCTTGAAGCGTCTTTGATCACTGGCATCGAGCCTCCTCACGAGGTCGAGAGTGCTTTGGCTGCTATCAACACAGCCTATAATAATGTTTCTTCGGAAATTAGTTTAGCTAAAGCTTCGGCCGATCAGACGATTGTATTATCCCGTCGGGCTGTTGAAATTGAAACTTTAAAAGTTCAAGCTGAAGTGGAACCCTTAATTGCGCTGGCCAATCAATTAAAAGAACTTAAAAAAAGTGGACCTGATGTTCTGCAAAATTTTGTTCGCAATGTGAAGATCAATATTTTTCAAAAAGCAAAACGGGTTATTCTCGAAAAATAGGAGCTCTAGACGATGGAATCATTTGTTTTAGAATTATTAACTGGTCTTTTTGCGGCGCTTATTTTTGAAGTCGTTCTTCTGAAAGTTCTGCAGCTATTTTTATTTTATACAACGGTCAGTGAGTCCACTTGTCAGGTCTACACTTTATTCGGCGAAGTCGTTGCCACTGTCAGTGAACCTGGCCTCCATTTTCTTTGGCCCAAGCTTTCGTGGAAAGCTTTCGTCATTAACTTTCTGGGCAAGGTTTACACCCTTGATTTACGAATGGATCAAACTTATCTTCGCAGTCAAGCAGTGAACTCGGAAGAAGGCGCCCCCATGGGTGTGGGCATTTGGTACGAGACTTATATCAATAATCCGATCTCTTATTTATTTAAAAATTCTGATCCTCGTGGATCATTGGCCGCCAACGTGAGTAACGCGACCGTTCGTTGCCTGAGCAATCTTCCGCTTTCAAAAATGTTAACGGATCGACATACCTTAAGCCAAGCGGTTCGTAATGAAGTCACCAGCAAATCCCAAGACTGGGGTTTTAAACTTGGTTCGATTTATATTCGGAAAGTCCATTTCAGGGATGAAAATATGATTCGCGAAATCGAAGGCAAAGTGGTGAATCGATTGCGACAAGTGACGGCCTCCATCAAACAAGATGGCGACAACCAAGTCCACGTGATCACTAATACGGCTCAAAGAACGGCTTCCATCGAGTTTGCTAAAGCCGGCGCCGTGCGCCCACAAATCGTTGGACAGGCTTTAAGCGAAATTGCCCAGGATAAAGATGTTTCAGAGGCCTTATTTCAAGTGTTAGAAACTCAAAAAGTTATTGAAAATCCGGGCGAAGTGCTTCTTATTCCAAAGAACCATGCCCTGTTAGCGAATTTATTAGGGACTCAGTAAAATTAAAAATCTTTTTAAGCTTTTTATATTTATAGTTTCCTGTTCAATTCTAGTCGGTTGCGCCTACTTGCGAGCCAAAGTTGCGGCTTTTCGGGCACCCCCGCCAAAGCTTCAAATTTCTTCGATCACTCCAACTCAATCGGCGACATCCGGGGACATTACCCTCACTTTGCGCGGGACTTTGTTTAAGAATGGAAGCCGTGTTCTGATCGGAAAAATTAATTGTGCTTCGATTCAATTTATTTCAGACACTGAATTAAATTGTCAGGTTCCAAAAACTTTCTCTTCCACAGTCGATATATCGGTGGTCAATCCAAATGGCGAAATAGCCACCATTGAAAATTCTTTTGTCTTTGCGGACACGTTCATGGCCCCTACCATCCACAAAGTGACACCGCGCGAAGGCTCGATCAATGGTTCTACGGTATTAACGATTTCAGGATCCAACTTTAGATCCGGCGCTTCTGTTAAAGTTGGTGAAAAGTCTTGTTTATCGGTAAAGCTTGTTTCTGCAGCAACGATTATTTGCGAGACGCCTCCTGCTGGCCCAGGTCAAGTGAATGTCACTGTTCAAGATTCTGAGGGCTTTAAAGCCATGTTAAATTCTGTTTATACTTATGCGCCACCAGAAACCTATAGCGCCCTAAAAGCAGATGTTTTCACCAATCGTTGCAGCAGTTGCCACGGAAATTCTGGGGGATTTTCAACTCAAATTTACTCACAAATAATTTCTAAGGTTTCACGTGGAAACCCCACAGGAAGTCTACTGTATCAGCAAGTGTTCAGTGGTTTGATGCCCCAAGGGGGCGAGCCTTTATCCCAAGTCGAAAAACAAAAAATATTTGATTGGATTTTGGACGGCGCAAAAGATAATTAAAATTATTTTGCGCTAGCGATTGTACTATTGGCTGGTGTTAAGTACTTTTTTTGCCAGGTGGCGGCTGAATAAATAGCTGCACAGTAGTTGTTATTTATTTTTTCGCCATTTACTTTTCTGAAAACCTGAGGACGGTCTAAAAATTTTGACATATTCTGCTTTTCATAAATCTGCGATTGAAAGAGCAAGATATCACTTAAGTCCCTGGTTCGATTTTTAAATTGGTCTTGAAATAAAATCGCTTCAGTGGCCACTTTCAGAATTTTTTTCCAGACAGTTCTTTCGGAGCTGGGAACAGCATCCCCTTTTTTTCGCGCAGCTGAGCCCCAAAATACCTTATCCGAGGCCGGTGGACACAAGGCTTGTGAAACACCGCTTTGATTAAAAACGCCTTTTTTTAAATACAGATCCCACGGATTAAACTTTCGCGATGAAGTCAGAACACCCATTAGTGGAGTCTCGCCCTCACGATGGTTTAGATCAAATCGACTGCTTTCATCTGAAAATTCAGAGGGTGATTTTTTTTCGGCGCTATAGTTTTTATCAAACTCGGCGCGGTTCACGACCACTCGAGCGACCACATCTAAATATTCTGGGTGATTATGTCCACACAATGCCATTTCGGCGTACATCGTTCGCGCTAACATATCGATTTCAATCAATTGATCATTTGTCATGATTGTTTTTCCATTTTCAACCATTGTTATTTTCTTTTTAAAGTTTGGCAAAACAGCTTGATCATACAAGGGCCGCTTTACATTCCAACCTGGCTTAGGTCTTTTCAGTGGGAGCGAATCAGCGATCACACACTGGCCCACTTTAGGTGAAATGATTTCTGCGATCTTATCGATTTTATCCTTGTGAGCGACTTTGGCTTTATCAAAAATCTCTTGCCCTGATTTTCCTAAGCCTGGCGATTTATCATTACATACCGGCGGTGATTTTTTGGCCTCTAATTTTGGTTTTGGAATATTTAAGTAAGAACCTTCAATCCAGCCTTCAGCGTCTTTTAATTTTCCGTCTCGCTCATAAGATGTTTTTACTTTGTACCATTCGCCCTTTTTTCCATTGATATGAGCCGTTACTGGTTTTCCGGATTTATTTAAAACTAACTCGACCTTTGAATTTTTATCTGGCCAAGCCATTGAATCCTTTTGAGGATCACAGCCATTGAGTTTTTTACAGGAGTAATAATCAAACCCTGGAACTGCATAGACTGTCGTTCGCTCTTGTTTTTCAAGATCGAACGTTACTTTGTCAGCTTTAGCTTGGGCTGAAAAAAAACCAAGATAGAGGATAAAAACCAGCTTCTTTTTAAGTCTTAACATGTTAGTAGGCCTATCGGTTTTTCTCCTCAAAGAGCGATCCGCCCAACGTCGAGCTTTTATTGAAAACCCATAGCTAGTCTGACTGGAAATATGCCACCGTTGTTTTCAAGTGATGTCTTTTTTTGAGACAGCTTTTGATAAGGAATTGCCTTGAGCACCTTTTTTTGTTCCAATTTAAAACTGTCTTATTTTGAGGTGTTTTTATGGGTGGCCTCCTCTTTAAATCGTTTTTAAATATATATTTATTTTTTGTGTCGATGAGGCCCAGCCGCTGACTTATCCTTAAAGCAGGGGGAATTATGAATTCAATACAACGAATCTTGGCTGCCTTTTTAGGAACTATTGCCCTGCTCTTAGCTTTTCAAAACTGCGGCCAGCCAGGCAGTTTAACTCTGAACAGCCAGAGTACGGAATCTTCTAAAGTCACCGGAGCCACCGATCCAGGGCTGATCGTGGGGCCTATCGATCCTCCGGCTCAACCACCAGCAACTCCACCCATCAACACAGATGGACCACCTGCAGCTGCCGTCATTCCTCCAGCCGCACCTCTTCAATGTGACACGATGGGCGTTTCTGATATTTCCCTTAATGTCTCTGAAGTTAAAGCACCCAGTGCCTCTGGAGCTAGCTCGCATTTATTTGAAATTATCACAAATGATTCAGCCGTAGGCTCCACGCACAAGATCGTCGTTCGTGCCCTTCACTCGGCCCGAAAAATTGATAAAATTGATTTAGTGATGGCCAAAACAGGAAGCCTGCTGCTTTCCGAAAATCAGCAATCTTTACTTGGTGTTTCAGCCGCAGTCCAAGGGCACAAGATTCGCTTGCTGCTAGACCGCCAAGACTACATCGTCACACAAGGGGAGGTTTACACTTTAACTTTTAAGGTCGACGCTGCAAAACAAGCCGTTAAAAATACTTGCGAAGCCAAAAAATGCGCTGACGATGATAAAGACGATGCCCTGCAGGCAAAAGCCAGCCATGACAAGGATGAGCAAGACGACGAAGATGATGAGGATGACCATAAGAAATGCACTCCAAAAGCTGATGAGTGCCGTTTGTTCTTACATTTATCTGAAGGAGCCCTTAAAGCGGGCCAATAATTGGCATTTATCCAACGTGATCTTTCGGACGGAAACCTTGGCTCCGTCCGACAATGCACACCGCTTAAATAGCTGACGTGAAACTTGCTTTTTTAATTTATTTTAGCAACACTCACAGCCATGCAAAAGACCTCTGCCCAATCTCCCCCCGAAAACGGCCTTTTTAATCTGGCTTTTAATATTTTATTTCCAATTTTAATTCTAAAGTATTTATCTGAAAGAATTGGTGCTCTCCCCACTTTAATTTTGGCCTTGGCCTTTCCCGTCGGCTATGGGATTTACGATGGCCTGAAAAGAAAAAAAGCGAATGTCTTCTCGATCCTTGGCATGTTCAATGTGCTTTTGACTGGTGGCCTTGCTGTCCTGGGACTTGGTGGCATTTGGTTTTCTGTCAAAGAAGCTGCTTTTCCAGCTCTTGTTGGATTATTTGTTTTTATTTCAGCTTTTTCACAAAAACCATTTATCAAAATTCTTTTTGTAAACCCCCAATTGATCAACATTGAACTACTGATGGAAAAGCTTCAGCAAAATCAAAAAGAAACTGAGTTCGCTCAGCTGATGAAAACATCGACGATGTGGCTGTCCTGTTCTTTTTTTATTAGTGCGATCTTGAATTTTGCCCTAGCTATTCGAATATTTGTCCCTTTAGAAGTTGGCCTTGATTCCAAGGCTCAATCCGTGGCCCTCAATCTACAAATTGCCGATATGACCAAATGGGCCATGCTCGTCATCCTTATTCCATCCATGGGAATTTTATTTTTGATTTTCTGGCGCCTCTTAAAAAGGCTTAGCCAATTAAGTGGCTTAACCACAGAAGAAATTCTTCCCATGAAGTAGGTTGACTGCGGCGCCTAATTCCCAGGCGGTGGAAAATCCATCGGTGGTGGTGGCGGTGGTGGCGGTGGAAAATCGTTATCAAAATCGTCAAAGGCTGGCGGTGGCGGCGGAAAGTCGTCCTGTCCACCTTCATTACCAAACATGGGCGGTGGTGGTGGCGGAAAATCATCGTAAGTTGGGCCTGGGGGTGCGGAAGGCGGACTTGGAGAATTATAAGATCCACTTTCCTTCATACGTCTTCCCGATGGCGAAGCCGGAGTGATTGAACCCTTAGAACTGTACAAAGTTCGTTTTTTGTAATCAAAACGCGGCCGCTGAGAAATGAGGTCCAACTCTTCTTCCTCGGAAATACTTCGAAATAAGGGATTGGCCATCAATGCCTTATTTTCTTTCACCAACTGCTTGCGAGCCAAGGCTTGACTCTTTTCCCACTCTTCGCGCTCAGCTAAATCTTTTTTATATAAAGCGATGTTATCGCCGGGGCTTTTTTCTTTAGGCATCAACTGCTGCTCTTTGGTGTTTCGATAGTGAATTTTAGCTTCTGCCTCTTTTTCATTCAGATAGTTTTCAAATCCAGCTTCTCGGTTTTTATCGAAGTCAGCATTTGATTTTTTATGCTCTGCAAAACCACTGAGGCGCTGCACATCCTCAGGCGTCACAAGGGCCCGCTCGGCATGCGCAGAAAATATAAAAAGCCAAAGCATCACGATCACAAAGTGATTTTACCAGTTTGTTAGGATCATGGCTGCAAAAATGTTTCTCGACCTTTGTCGAAGCAAGTCTTATGATACGCCCTACCTGCGGAGGTCTTTTATGGACGTATTTTTGGTCATCCTAATTTTTGCTGCCAAGGCCTTTGTTCTTGTTGCTGCCATCATTGTTGTTGTCGCTTTCATTGCCATTATGGCGGCTCGAAGTAAGCATCAACCATTGGTCGATATCGAAGACTTAAATCAACACTACCGCCGGCTTGAAACGGCTATTAAGTCAGAAGCCCTCACAGAAGCCGATTGGAAACTAGAAAAGAAAAAGCTTAAAAAAACCAAAAAAGACAAACCGCTTAAAAATCGAGTTTTTGTGATCGATTTCGACGGCGATATAAAAGCCTCGGAGGTTGAATCTTTGCGTGAAGAAGTCACCGCGTTGCTAACGACCGCGACTGTCGATGACGAAGTCGTCGTCTGCGTTGAAAGCCCCGGCGGCGTTGTTCATGGTTATGGCCTGGCCGCTTCACAATTAGTTAGATTTCGAGATCATAAAATTCCACTCACCGTTTGTGTAGACAAAGTCGCTGCCAGCGGCGGTTACCTGATGGCATGTACAGCCAATAAAATTTTATGTGCGCCTTTTGGCATCGTCGGATCAGTGGGTGTTGTCGCTCAAGTTCCAAATTTGAATCGCTTGCTTAAAAAACATGATGTCGACTTTAAAGAATACACCGCCGGCGAGTTTAAACGCACCGTTAGCATCTTTGGCGAGATCACACCCAAGGGCGAACAAAAATTTATTCAACAATTGGAAGATACCCACAAACTGTTTAAAAACTTCGTTCATAAGTACAGACCCAACCTTGATTTGCACCAGGTTGCGACCGGTGAATATTGGTATGGTGAAAATGCACTTTCCTTAGGTTTAGTTGATGAGATCATGACCAGCGACGCTTACTTAACAGCGCGCAGTCAGACTCACAGGGTCCTTAAAGTGAAGTTTGAAAAGAAGCAAAAATGGAACGAAAAGCTTTCAGGAATCTTAGGAAAAACTTTAGAGAAAACTTTTTTAAAGGTCTTTTCTGAACTTGAAAAATCCCGCCTGATTTAATGCGTTATCGGCTTGGGAAAGACTCTTCCTTTGCTTTTAAATATTGCCTGAGGTAACTAAAACTACTGGGGTTTTCGCCCCAGAGGTGGGGCCAACTCAGTGGATATTAGGACGACTCAAAGCCAGTCTAAAAGCATATCCACCGAGCCTGTTGTTTCGGTGCGTGATTTAGAAACTACGTTTTTTTCTAAGATGGGTGCCTTCCGAGCAGTTAATGGACTTTCCTATGATATTCACAAGGGTCAAACCTTGGGTATTGTCGGCGAATCTGGTTGCGGAAAATCGGTGACTTCGTTTTCGTTGATGCGCTTGATTGAACGTCCAGGGCAGATCACTGGCGGCTCTTTTTTCCTCAATAGCACAGACATATTAAAACTTTCAGAAACCGAAATGCAGGCCGTTCGTGGCGAACAGATGGCGATTATTTTTCAAGAACCGATGACCGCACTGAATCCGGTTTTAACCATCGGCTATCAAATTGATGAACAAATTTTAAAACATAAAAAATGCAGCCTGGCTGAAGCCAAAGAGCGATCCATTGAAATGCTCAATCTGGTCGGGATTCCGTCCCCAGGGGATCGCTACCGAAATTATTCGCATCAGCTTTCTGGTGGGATGAGGCAACGAGCCATGATTGCCATGGCTCTATCCTGCGAACCAAAGTTTCTAATCGCCGATGAACCGACAACAGCATTAGATGTAACGATTCAAGCTCAGATCCTAGAGCTGATCCAAAGCTTACAGAAAAAATTCAATATGACGGTGCAATTTATCACGCATGATTTAGGCGTGATCTCTGAAATTTCTGATCAAGTGCTTGTTATGTACGGTGGTCAAATGTGCGAGATGGCTGACACCACCGAATTATTTAATAATCCCAAGCATCCCTATACAGGTGCGCTGATTGGTTCAAGACCAAGATTAGGCCAGCGCCCTCACCGATTACAAACCATCGAAGGCACAGTGCCAGCGCCCCATGAACTGCCTAAGGGCTGTCCGTTTTTTAACAGATGTCCGAATGCTTTACCAAAATGCCAAGACAACAGACCGCCTGTCACCGAGCCACGACCTGGCCACCGACTGGCTTGTTTTAACCCTCTGTAAAGGAGAACTGCGTTTGAGCGAAGTGATTCTTGAGGCTAAAAATATTAAAAAGTATTTCCCCATTAAAAAGGGATTACTCTTACGTGAAGTCGGTCAGGTGAAAGCCGTTGATGGCGTTTCGCTGGTGATTAAAAAAGGTGAAACTTTAGGCCTTGTTGGCGAATCCGGTTGCGGCAAATCAACTTTAGGCCGCACGCTGATTCGCCTGTATGAACCGACAGCGGGAACTTTGACTTTCCGAAATGAAAATTTCGGACTGCTGAAGGGTGAAAAACTACGTTCGACCCGTCGGGAAATCCAGATGATCTTTCAAGATCCATTTGCTTCTTTGGATCCACGTATGACAGTGGGACAGATCCTGCTTCAGCCTTTTGAAATTCACAACCACTTAGACCCACAAGCCAGATCTGCACGTATCTTAGAGCTTCTTTCCTTAGTTGGATTAAAGGCGTCACATATTAATCGCTACCCGCACGAGTTTTCTGGCGGCCAGCGCCAGCGGATATGCATCGCCCGAGCCATTGCCTTAGATCCACAACTGATTATTTGCGATGAGCCCGTATCCGCTTTAGATGTTTCGATCCAAGCTCAGATTTTAAATCTGATGAAAGATTTGCAAGAAAAATTGAACCTGACTTATTTATTTATTTCCCATGATTTATCGGTGATTGAATATTTCTGTGACCGCGTGGCCGTCATGTATCTTGGAAAAATTGTTGAATTCGCTCCGCGCGATGAGCTTTTTAAAAATCCAAAGCATCCCTACACGCAAGCTTTGATCGCATCGATTCCGCAAGTTGGCGTCGGTAAAAAACAGATGAAAAAATCTTTGGCTGGCGAAGTGCCCAGTCCTATTAATCCACCATCAGGCTGCACTTTTCACCCTCGGTGTCCGTATAGGATGCCGATCTGTGATCAAGAAATCCCGTCGCTTTTAGGACAGGATCACAAAACAGCTTGTTGGCTTTTTGAAAAGAAAACTGAAACAACAAAGGAGATCTTATGAAGATGACTTTTTGGGCCTTGGCCGTAGCGCTTTCGCTGAGCTTTCTGAATATATCAGTGGCGAAAGCTTTAAATAATGACGAGCTTAAGATGGGTTCTTCACAAGAGTATGACTCCTTAAATCCCATGGTGATGTCATCGATGATTTCAACAACATTGAACCGAATGACAAATCGCTCGCTAGTGAATCTAGACGCAGATTCAAAATGGGTCGCCCAACTTGCAAAAGAAATTCCGACTCTTGAAAATGGCAAAGCCAAAACAATTGATGTTGGCGGCAAGAAAAAAATCGTCGCCGTTTGGGAGATTCTAGATAACGCAAAATGGGGCGATGGCAATCCTTTGACCTGCGCGGACTTTGCTTTTGCTTTAAAAGTCGCAGCGTCACCCAATGTTTCCGTAGGCGAAAAAGAAACTTACACCCAAGTTGAAAAAATTGAATTTGACCCAAAGACGCCAAAAAAGTGTACTTTTACTTACGAAAAAGCCCGTTGGGATTTTAACCGCTTAGGACAGTTCTTTCCACTGCCGAAGCATTTAGAAGAGCCCGTTTTTGAAAAATACAGCAAAGAAAAAGAAGGCTACGAAAAAAATTCTTTGTACACAAAAAGCCCCACCACGCCCGGACTTTTTGTCGGACCCTATGTTTATTCAGAAGTTAAGCTAGGAAGCCACGTCACCTTAACACCAAACCCTTATTTTTATGGACCACCGGCTAAGATTAAAAAAATTATTCTAAAATTTATTTCTAATACAGGAACCATGGAAGCCAATCTAGTTTCTGGCACCATCGATATGATCACAACGACAGGCTTAAAATTTGACCAGGCTGTAACTTTGGATAAAAAAATTCAATCCCAAAAACTTCCTTATCAGGTCGTTTTTGTTCCCAGTGTGACGTACGAACATATTGATTTAAACTTAAATAACCCAATTTTAAAAGATTTGCGCGTGCGAAAAGCGCTTGTCCACGCTATTAACCGCGAAGAATTAGTAAAGTCTTTATTTGATGGAAAACAGCAGGCGGCTTTGCATTTTATGACGCCAAAAGATCCTTGGTACACAGCTGATCCTAAGTTTGTTGCCATTTATCGCTACTCGCGCCGTGAAGCTCAGAAACTTTTAGAAGACGCTGGCTGGAAAGTGGGCGCTGACGGTTTCAGATTTAAAGATGGTAAAAAATTGTCATTAGAAATCAATACAACGGCTGGTGATAAAACGCGAGAAACGGTTGAAAGCTATTTGCAAGAGCAATGGAAGCAAATTGGCATTGATGTGCAAATTAAAAATGAAGTGGCTCGAACTTTTTTTAGCGAAACAACTCGTAAAAGAAAGTATTCTGCGATGGCCCTTTTTGCCTGGATTTCATCGCCAGAAAATAATCCACGCTCGACTTATTCAACAACCGCGATCCCCAATACTAAAAATGGTTGGTCAGGACAGAATTTTACCAGCTGGTCGAACCCAAAGGTCGACCAAATTGTTGACCAGTTGGATGTTGAATTTAATGCTAAAAAACGTGTTGAATTAGCCTGGGATTTACAAAAACTTTACACCGAAGAAGTTCCAGTTCTTCCTTTATATTATCGGTCTGATATTGCGGTTTTACCGGCGGGCCTGAAAAACGTCCGATTAACAGGCCATCAGTTCCCTGAAACAAACGAAGTCGAAAAGTGGAGCTTCTAGAATGTTAACGTATATCACCCGGCGATTACTTCAGACATTGGTGGTGATTGCCATCCTTTCCTATGTCTGTTTTTACATTATGACTCTGATGCCGGGTGATCCTGTTGAAATGATGATTGCTTCAAACCCTCGGATCACATCGGCCGATGTCGCTCGCCTTCGCGAGCTTTATGGTTTGGATCAGCCTTCTTATGTCAGATACATGAACTGGGTTGAAACTGTGGCCAAAGGTGATTTGGGCTACAGCCGAACTTATAAAGTACCAGTGACAGAAATTATGGGACCAAGGCTTTGGAATACTTTTGTTCTGTCATTTTGGGCGCTGATGATTTCAATTGTGATCTCGGTGCCGCTTGGCGTTTACACAGCTCTAAAGCCCGGTGGGAAACTGGATTACACTTTAAACCTGCTATCCTTTGCAGGAATCTCGATCCCCTCTTTTTGGCTGGGTATTTTATTAATTATTATTTTTGCTGTGACGCTGGGTTGGTTCCCAGCCAGCGGGACTGAAACCATTGGCTTTCAACCTGCCAACTTTTGGGAGGCCATGAAAGATCGCGCATGGTATTTATTTTTGCCGACGATCAGCCTCAGCATTCAGCAGATTGGCCGCTTCGTTCGATTTGCCAGATCTTCGATGCTTGAAGCCATGCGAAACGATTATATCAGAACAGCCAAAGCCAAAGGCCTGACTAGGAATATCATCGTTTGGCAGCATGCTTTCAGGAACGCCTTAATTCCGCTCATCACAGTGTTAGCATTAAGTTTGTCGACTTTATTTTCAGGAGCGATCTTAACTGAAACTGTTTTTTCGTATCAGGGTGTCGGAAAACTTGTTTATGACTCGATCATGGCCAACGATTTTAATGTCGCGATGGTGTCATTTATTATTTCAGTCAGCATGGTTTTAATCATGAATTTAGTCGCAGATATTTTGTACGGGTTTGCAGATCCCCGCATCGCTTACCACTAAGGGTATTATGAAAAAATTTAAAGAGCCAAGTGCCCTAGACATTAAGAATGCAGAAACCGCACAAAGCATGTGGCAGATTGTGCTGTCTCAGTTCTTAGAACATAAAATGGCCGTGGCTGGCGGTTTGATTATTTTATTTTTCCTGACCATATCCCTTGGCGCTGATGTCATCAGCCGAGTGATGGGCATTGACCCCAATAAACAAAACTTGGGAGCGCGCTACGAGCAACCTTTAACACGCACTGAATATTCCCAAGATCAAAAAGAAATTGAAATTGAAAACTGGATTAATGCGAATCCAACAGAAGCCAGCAAAATTCAAAAAGATTTAGTCGAAAAACAATTGGTCACAGTCCCAGAGGCTGATGCCCTTTACGATGTGATTTCACTCCCTAAGCTTGAGGCCTTAGAAAAATTAAAATCCCTCAATACAGCAGAAGCTATACGCCTAGAACCGGTTGTTCAGTCTTTTTCCAGTTATCACATTTTTGGCACTGATGAAGTGGGTCGCGATGTTTTCTTGCGTTTGATTTACGGAGCGCGGGTCTCGATCGGCGTCGGTATTTTGGTTGCCATCGCGTCAGCACTGATCGGTCTAGTGATTGGTGCTGTGGCTGGTTACTATGGGGGTTTTCTTGATAATGCTTTAATGCGTTTAACAGATGCCCTGCTATCTTTGCCCCTGATTCCTGTCTTAATTGTTGTCGCAGCCATTGATCTACAAAAAGTACCGTTTTTAAATTCGCTTCTGCCCTCCGGAATGGAAAGCATCTTTAAAATGGTGATCATCCTGTGCCTATTTTCTTGGATGGGTGTTGCCCGCTTAGTGCGAGGTAGTATTCTTTCCTTGCGCGAACGAGAGTTCGTTTTAGCGGCCAAAACTTTAGGGGCCAAAGACAGCACAATTATATTAAGGCATATGTTTCCTAATGTGATTGCGCCGATGCTTGTATCGATCACCTTGGGTGTGGGTGAGTCCATTTTATTTGAAGCGGCCCTCAGCTTTTTAGGACTGGGCATTATGCCCCCGACGCCAAGCTGGGGGAATATGCTTAATAATGCTCAGGAAGTGATTTATAAAAATATTTGGCTCTGTATCCTACCTGGAGTTATGATTCTTTTGACGGTGATCAGTTTTAATTTTCTGGGCGATGGCTTGCAAGATGCTGTCGATCCTAAATCAATCCGTCGTTAGGATGAAATGAAGTTCTGGCAGACGCCAAAAAATTGGTTAAGTTCTATTAAGGAATGGATTTTTTTTGAGCGCCGTTTTCGTGTTCGAAAAGATTTGCATCACCTTCTAGAAGAATTGCACGACTGTGACGACTTTGAAAAACGTGTCGACTGGGTGATTTATTTCTGTGCCTGGCTAAGACTCCCCCACAATCCTGAACTTGATACGGCTATGGACTCTTCCAGAATCCCTAGTGTGCGATTTAAATATGTTCTGCATATTTTGGACAAAAACCTAGCCATGAAGGCTCGATTCTTTGAAGTCATTCAGCAAACTTTAATGGATATGAGTGATCTGGATTTTTTTAGCGAAGTCGGCCTCAGCAATCAGGTCGGTTTTGTTCAAGAATTGACCGAAAGGATTATGTTAAAGGCGCTCCCCTCGACGCCCTTAAAGCATGATTTGTCGTCTTTGATTTCCCAGCTATTCCCCGATGAAGAGGACTTAGTTTGGATCGATCACCTGGATGAAGAAATCCTGACTCAACTGTTGAATGAGTTTTTAGCCCATCAAACAGTGCCAATGACAGCGGTCGTTTATGATTTAACCGATGCACTGGTTTTTTTAGGCAGCCAAGTGCAGTCTTTGGTCTTAAGCACCCAATTCAGAAAGCGCCTTCAGTATCGACATTTAAAAGACATGCCTTTTTATAATTTTGGCATCATTTTGCATGAATTTAATCAAGCTAGACGCGACCAAAATTGGGAACAACTTAAAGAACTTCAGCATAAAATTCTTTATGATATTTCAAAATGCCATGAGGCTTTAGACGACATTCACTCGCACTTGGATGAACATGGCGTGAGTCTTTCCATGGTTTTTCAAATGGAACGCCTGCGCCGGCAGTTAGCCCGCGTGATGATCATTGTTGAAACCTTGGTGCAGCCGATTGTTCCCGCCGCAACCTTCAGAGAATTTCTATTGCAGCTGGTGCATGACGTGCAATCCAAAAGAAGTTTGCGGTCTTTCCTGTACGACTCCTTGCAACTTTTAACTTTAAAAGTCGTCGAGCGAAATTCAGAAATTGGTGACCACTATATCACCCACACCAAAGCAGAATACTTTTCCATGTTTCGAAAAGCCGGCGGCGGCGGGTTTGTTACAGCCTTCACGGTTTTTCTAAAACTGGGTGTTGCAGCCCTTGGACTTCCCGGATTTTTAGCTGGATTTGTTGCAAGCTTAAATTATTCGTCCAGTTTCCTTGCCATTCAATTTTTTGGTTTTTCACTAGCGACAAAGCAACCCGCATCAACTGCGCCCAGCATAGCCACAAAACTAAGAAACTTAAATCCCGCAAAGCTCTCCGCCGTCACCGATGAGATGATGGCACTTTTAAGAACCCAGTTGATCGGAATTTTAGGCAATTTATGCCTGGTGATCCCCACAACACTTTTGATTTTCTATCTCCATAAAATCGTCAGTGGTCATAATTTAATATCAAATGAAAAAGCCGAATATATCATGCACTCCACTTTTTTAACGGGACCGTCTTTTATTTACGCGGCTTTCACTGGTTGCTTGTTGTTTGCTTCAAGTCTTTTTGCGGGCTGGTTTGATAACTGGGTGACCCTTCGAAAAATCAAAGAGCGAATTCGCTACAATGAAAAAATAAGAAATATTTTTGGCCGCAGGCAAGCTCGAGCCACAGGAAATTTTATTCAGAAAAATGCGGCCGCGTTAGCCGGCAATATCAGTTTGGGATTTATGTTAGGACTTCTTCCAGAAATTCTCCACTTTTTTGGCATTCCCTTAGAAGTGCGCCACATCACTTTATCGACAGGAAGCCTTGCTATTGCCGTCCCCACATTAGGATTCGATGTTTTGCTAACATGGCCTTTTTGGAATGCAATGATTGGAATTCTAGTGATTGGAACACTTAATTTATCCGTTAGCTTTGCTCTGGCTTTCACTCTGGCCCTGAGTGCCCAGAAAATCCGCCGACCGCAGCGGCGGGCCTTACTTATTTCTTTCCTAGAAAGAATAGCAAAGAGCCCCTTACAACTATTTTTGCCGCAAGGGCCATCTTCGAAATAGGTTTTCTTGCCTGGCTATTTGTAGTCCCGGTCTATTTACAGGCCGATAAAACTAAATAATATTCTTCTTCGTGAACTGAGGGCATCGCGCAGGGACCCAAGTGAATTACTCCGTCCTTAATTGATAAACTTGCATCGCAAATTTCGGTTCCACGCCGCTCAAGACCCGAAGTTAAAATACGAACCACTTCAAAGTCGTTTCCTTCGTAACAAAGATTCTCTTTTAAACGAAGGTCATAAAGATACCCAAGAATTGGCTTTCTCGCCAAATTGATATCACCTTGAGAAACCCGCTGAACCGAGCCATTTTCAGTCCAAACAACAGCGCTTGTCGTAGCCATCGCTGTCGACGTCAAAAATAACCAAACTGCACATATTTTAATCATCATAAAATCCCCCAGTTAGAGGCCCGAACCTAATGGCGTTTAGAACATTAAGCAACAGCAATCCAACGGTTTTTTACCAGCCGTAGCGGGTGTGGCCTAGCCTCCTGAGCATACTTAAATTTATTATGCTGCGAACAAAGGACTCTAAGATTGCTGGCCGAGGAATCATTGATCAAAACGGCTTACCAGAGAGTTTTTATATGGATCAGGCGGGAATTTATGGAAAAGTTGATATCGAATGGGAATCCCAGATATCTAGGGCCTTTGAACAAGTTGGTATTAGATTAATTTTAGCGGGATCATCACAAGCTAATAGCAGCTTTGATTTTATGGGTAGAAAGATCAACTGCAAGATATCTATGAAAAAACGCCTACGCGACGACGGTAATAAATCAAAACTCCGAAAAGCAAGCTAACCGGTAGGACATAATCGCTCAGAAACAACATGTCTAGTTCGCCCTGTCGAAGTTTTTGACAGGCGCTTTTCATGTCGTTCCCAGCAAGCCTTAGACAGATAACAGCGCCTCAGCTAAAATTTAACTTGGTTTCAGGCCGGCACGTAACACGCATTGATAGCTCCGAGATCAAATTGAATCCAGGGAGATTTCTATGAAGCAGATAATTTCAAGCGCCCTTCTTATAGCTACGCTCCTCGGGGCTCAGGCCAATGCGGGTCCCTTATTTTGCGGCAATATCTTTGGCAATTCATCAAATGCTCGCCTGATTGAAAAGCCCCCGTTTGAACAGTGGTTACTTTGGGAGCAGGAAGCTAATTTTGCGGATTTTCGTAAAGACCGAAAGCCGATTAAAGTTGATTTTAGTTTAGTTTCTCAAAAGGGAATTGATACAACCTTTCTTCCCGATGCCTCTGTTAAACTGAAAGATTTTATCATGAGTGGAAATAAAATTCGCTGGTTTAAACACCCTTACAACACCGTTAAGTCTTTACCTGATTCCCAAGAGGTTTCTGACGGAAATGTGAAGGCCTTTTTAACAGCATCAAGATCTTTAGCCCTGAAAGTGGGAGACGAGTTCTACACGATAAAGATGCCCACCGACTATCCCCATGGACCTAAAGGTCAGTATCAACTGGGAAAGGCTTCAACTAAAGAAGATATTTTGGATGGTATTAACCGCATGAATTATTTCACTCGGGTGGATTCTGAAATTGGCCTTGATCCAAATTTAATTTTAGCCAAAGAAGTGGCTATGGTGGCAGATAGATCAACAGGTGAAGGTTTTCTTTTTCGGGATCTTTCTTTTATGAAGAGTGGCAATTATTATTTGCCTGCATTAAGCATTCCTTATATTGGCCGCGAGATTGCCGAAAAAAATGGAGTTCCCGTCGAAGAGTTTTGGCAAACGGCCTACGCTGAACTTTTAGGGCGATCAAAGGCTAAACTTCTTCTTCGGTACGGGGCTCAAATGGAAACTCCAAACTCACAGAATATGTTGATTGAACTTGATAAAAATTTAAAGCCCACAGGGCGCCTCGTTTTTCGGGATATCAGTGATACCGTTCTCATTGAAGGCGTTGCCACTGGTCTTGGCGAATCCGCGATCTTAAAAAAAGATTCTGAAAATGGTGTTGAAAATTCTGATATTATTCAACCTTATTGGTCTAATTCAGCTTGGCGTTTTGACGAGGCCGGAGATAAATCATTTTCAAGGAAGACACTTATTAAATGGGGCCACGCTCACAACCTAGCTTATCTTAAAGAAATTGAATCAGCGCTGAACCTTGATTTAAGTCATTTTGAACATATCATCAAGAGCCGGTCAGGCATTGTTCGTGAAGCCGATGAGTTCGATCAGTTTATGGCCTCACCGATGGTTCGAAGTAAATTAAAGGGCTATCGCTTAAAGGAAATGGTTAAGCAGTACACAGCCCGTCGCCAAAGTAAGATAGCTAGCTAATGTAAGAGTGTCGCAATCTTGCACACTCTCTGAATTTTTTTCCTGAAAGGCCGCTTCTTCCCGTTTTTAGCTCGTACTGAAACGGCCTTGATTTTGCTTTAGTGAATATCAGGAAAAGGGGTCCCTTATGATTCATATTTTGGGTTTAATGATGATTTTTGCATTGAATGCTTTTGGTCAAAGTTCTCAGGAATTGACATGTAAAGCGCAGGCTAAAGAAGTAGCCCTGCAAACTTATCAAGGGTGTGTAACTGAGGCGCGCAAAGGTCAGATGGATACACTTCGCAAAGAGTACGCGGCCAAATTGGCTGAACTGAAAGAACATTATAATAAAGAGTTAAAAAAAGCAGCTGGTAAAGAAGCCGCAAAAGAAGCTAACGAAGAATCTACTTCCACCGAAGAAGGTTCGATTCAATTAAAGCCGACGAAAAAAGCTGTTAAGACTTCGATGAATGTAAAGATGGAAAAGGGCACCAAAGGTCTAGCTCGCATGCTTCCTAAGAAGCAGTCTAAGACATTGGCTGCTATGCCCGTTAACACTGTCAGTGAAGACGTGAAAGTCGTTCCAGCTGAGGATACGAGCAGCATCGAAACGGCTGCCTCACAAATGGACGCTGAAAACGGCCAGGGTGCAGAGTAACCTATAAGTTCTTGTTATCTAAGGTCATTTAAGCTAAGATAGAGCTTCCTTCCGGAGGCTCTATGGGCGAATTTAGCATCACACACCTTGTACTTATTGCCGTCATCTTTCTTGTTTTTTTTGGACCGAGCCGACTTCCACAACTTGGCCAATCATTAGGTAAAGCCATCCGTGGATTTAAACAAGGTCTCAGCGAACTTGAAGTTGAAGCCAAAGATATTCCTAAAGATTCGACAGCTCCAGCAGACAGGCTGGCGCACGAAAACCAGCAAGCCGCTGCAGAAAAAGCAGCCGCTGCTCAGAAAAAAGATTTCACGCCAAAATCTTAAAATATTCTTAGCTAAAAGATCCCGGAAGAATTTTATCCGTGATCACACTATCGACGCCCCAACTATAAAGTTTCTGGGCGTTATCGTGATCATTCACTGTCCAAACTGCGACAGGAACACCAGCGGTTTTAAGAAACTGAACAAGCTCGCGATTTAAAAGTCGTTGGGGCCAATTCACCATATTTGGTCGCGCCACCCAACTGCCCGCAAGCCTTAGGTAGTTTAACTTATCAAAAGAGTCGTAATCAATCAGCAAAGCCCTGGGAACGCTTGGAATATTGTCAGCAAATGGCTTTAACGAAAACGGATTGAAAGATGACACCATAACATCTTCCGATTTTTGACTGGTCTGAATGACCTCAATGATTTTATTCTCAAGCTTTAAGTGCAGACTATCATCGTTTTTAATTTCAATATTAATTTTTGCAGGACGCTTTTTAGTTTTTAAAACTTCTTCTAAGGTTGGAAATTCATATTGAGCTAATTCCTTAGCTGTCATTAGTTTCACTTTTTTATTAATGCCCACCAAACGTTTCAAAGTTTGATCATGAGCTAAAACTGCAATTCCGTCTAAACTTAAGCGCACATCAATTTCAGCCATTTCAAATTTTTTATGCTGAGCCTGCGCCAATGAAGCCAAGGTATTTTCCCTGGCACCTTCTAGACAAAATCCTCGATGGGCCTGCAAGTTTGGAAGCCATTCACGACCCCTTGGCCACGTTTGAGTCCGAAAGGCTTTTAAAATTAATTCGCTGATACCAGGATTCACTTTTGACCCTCTACCTGCGGCTGATCTCTGTGCCCCAAAAGCACCCATTTTGTGAAGTTTGATTTTCCTCCAAGCACGAGAACCTTGCCACTTAAAAATCCTTCGGTGTCCCAATGGCCTTCAGAAGAAATTTTTTGCGCCTTTTCACCTAGCAGCGCAGACAGGTTATTCCAGTAAAAATGTCCATCTTGTGAAAGATCAAAATGACCACTGAATTGTTTAAACTTGAATGACGGTTCTGGCATGTCTGTTATTTTCATTAATAAATTCGACGCCACTGAAGGCCCCTGCACTTGAAACCCTTGCGCCGACATTTGAATTCCCAATTTATCGTTCTTCATTTCAAACTGTGAATTTAGTTTTTCAAAAGAAAGTCGATCTATCGTCAGCTCGGGACTTCGAACAAAACCACTGAGTGAATTTATTTTCAGATCTTGCCACTGAATCTGAACCTGCGATTTAAAGGTCGCCTTTTGATCAAGCCCCGTCATCAATTGTTGAACGGGCCCTGCCAATCTGAAATTTTCAGACTTCACCACCAGGTTGATTTTTTTTAAATCTCGATCGGCGGTGACTTTTAAGACTCCATCAAATTCGCCGTGATCCAAAATAATATCGGAGGTTGTCAGATCCCATCTATTCTGCTGAAGCTTGATTTCGCCGTCGAAAGAAGTCAGCTTTTGATTTTGTCGTTTCCCTCGGTTTGAAAAAATAAACTCGAGCCCTGTATGGCGGCCGATCAATCGCATTTCCTGATCGCTGATCAGTTCAAGCCGTCCATTAAACTCACCCAGCTCGCCTAAAAAATTTAATCGTCGGGGCTGTTTTAAAAATTCCAAAAAGCGTTCGGCTTTTAAATTTTTAAGGCGGGCTTCCAAGGGTTTAAACAAGAAAGGTTTTAACTGCTTGGCTTGGAATTCCGGAATCTCAATAACGCCAATGTCTCCTTCGATACGTATGTCTTTTAATGACAGCGGCATTTTCTGCCAGTCCTTAATAAAACCCTGACTTTGCCCTTTTAAAGTCACCCAAAGTTTTCGCCCGTCAAGATCTTCGCGCAGCCATCCATAGTTTTTTAAGGTTTCAATCACAGGCACGGCGGGTATATGCTTTAACTCAGCATTTGTAGTCAGCATTGTATCGCTAAATTTGTAATCCGCATTCAGACTGTAATTTCCTTCCCGCCAGTTTCCAAAAAAATGAGCGGCGATTTCATGCTCGGGAAATTCTTTGTACTCGAGCCAAATTTTTCCATGCGAATTGATAAGTTCCGTACTGGCCTCTAAATGGACAACCTTTGGCTGGTGCGACTGAACCTGCATCGTAAGATCAAACATTTCCATAACGCTTTCCGAAGCTGGATCATAATGAATCCGCAATTGATCAATTTCCAAACTATCAATTGTCGGATTTACGCTAAGATCCATATCTTTACGGCGGTTCACCAGCGTGATGGCCTCTGCTTTGGGACTTTTTTGATCAACCACTTCAGAGGTCGCTAGACAAGGTGCGTGTTGAGATCGAAGCCTAACGTCCACTTCTGACGCAAGAATTTTTTTAAAAGGCTGCCGTTCAAAAACCATGGAAATGACAGAGAATGGCAAAATAATTTCTTTAGCTGTCAGTTTTGGCTGCGCCCAGCAAGTTAATGTTGAGGCCATTTCAACATTGTGAACGACAACAGCTAAACGCGGAAAACCTCGATGGGATAAGCTGACTTCGGCAGATTCAAACTGAACATCAATATCTTTATGAATTCTTTGGGCCGCTTCTGTGACAAGGGCTTGCACTCGTTGAGGGGCCGTCAGGCCTCTGAATAAAAGTCCCAAAATCAAAGCCACAAAAAAACCGCTAAAAAAAATCATGCGGCCTAGCTGATCAGCCACTAAGTTTTGATCGAATCTAGTTTTCGTTGTTTTAGGGATCGACTTCATAGCCCTTATTCTGGCAAGTGCGAAGCCATTGGGCTACTTAAATTCGAAGCCCAAAATTTCATAATCTTTGTCGCCCTTAGGGCTTTGAACGGTGATGGTATCACCCTTCCTTTTACCGATCATAGCGCGAGCAATGGGTGACATCACAGAAATTCGGCCTTGCTTAACATCGGCCTCATCGCCACCAACAATTTGATATTGGCTTTCTTCATCATTTTCAAGATCTTGAATTTTTACGTGGGCCCCGAAGACAACACGATCTGATTTAATCGTGCTAGGGTCGATGGCTTCTGAGGAAGCAAGCTTGCCTTGGATATCTGCGATTCGACCCTCGATCATTCCCTGGCGCTCTTTGGCGGCGTCGTACTCGGCGTTTTCACTGATATCACCATGGGCTCGGGCCTCTTCAATGGCTTTAATGATAGCTGGGCGTTCGATCATCATTAACTTCTTAAGTTCTGCCTCGAGAAGGCCTTTGCCGCGAAGAGTCATCGGAATTTTCTCAATTACATTATCGCTCGCCATACAAAAAATCCTTTATTATCAGCCCTTTGACCCAGTTTAAGAGCCTTTACAAGAGGCAAAACCCGGGGACCGATTCGAAGGGTAGAAACTTATCCAAAAAGGTCTGGCCTAGCAAGAACTTTATGCGGCGCAGGTTTGGCGTCCAGGTCTATGATGCATAAACTACCGCTGAAGACCGCTTAACAGTATCCTAAATACCTCAAACCTTAAGGAGTTTTTTGGATCCACTGATTAAGCTTATAAAGCAGTCTGACCGAATTCTTTTAACTACGCATCGCCAGTGTGACGGCGATGGCTTAGGCGCTGAGCTTGCGGTTTATCATACCTTAAAAAAAATGGGCAAGAAGGCCTGGGTTGTGAATGTCGATGCGACCCCCCGCAAATATCGTTTTCTGAATCCAGATCAGCATATTAAATACTTTGATGCCGATCCATCAACGGATTTAACCTGCGACCTAGCTCTTATTTTTGATACCAATGACGAGCGCCTGGTTGAACCTTTATATAGTCATATTAAAAAAAATGCGAAGACAATTGCTTTTATCGATCACCATCCCGTTTTAAAAAAAGGGCCTCAGCCTTCCGCCTCTTCCTATATTGATACGGCCGCTGCCAGCACGGGTGAAATCGCCTATAATATAATTAAACAATTAGATGTTGATATGGATCAAGAGATAGCGACATGTTTGTACACAAGTATAGCCTTCGACACTCAACTTTTTCGTTTTGTGCGCGACACGGCTAGGTCCCATGAAATTGCCGCTGACATCATAAGGTACAAAGTCCCCGTGACGGCCATTCACCGCTATCTTTTTGGCAATCAAACGGTCAATAAAATGGCTTTCTTAGCCAAAGCTTTGGGACAAATTGAATATCATTTCGAAGGGCGTTTAGCTGTCATTCGCTTGCGTGATGCCGATTTATTTCATTACAATTTAGAGCCCGATGACTCCCGAGATGTGATTGATATGGTCATGAATATTGAAACCTTAGAAGCCGCCATCTTATTTCGCGAAGAGGGCACCAATGAATTTAAAATGAGCCTCCGAAGCAAAGGCTCGATTGAAGTGCTGACAGTTGCTGAATCCTTTGGTGGCGGCGGACATATTTATGCGGCGGGTGCTTTTATCCGTGGCCCCTACGAACCTCTTAAAATTGAAGTCGTTGATCAAATGATCAAGAAACTTCAGAGTTCCTTCGATGCAAAAAAAGAAGAAAAGTGAAATTATCTGCCGCTGCAATAATATCTCGCGCGCCACCATTGAAGAGGCGATCAAGAATGGCTGCACCACTTTAAATGATATTTTTGATGATACCACAGCAGGCATTGGTCCCTGCGGTGGCAGTTGCCGGCGAAAATTAAAACCGCTTCTTGATCATTATTTGGCAACGGGGACATTTCCTGAAAAAATTGTCGAAGATATGACTGGCAAAATCCCAAAGCCAGCTCCCATTCCCAAAAAAAGTTCTGAAGAATCCTAGATATCTTTGTTTAATCGATAGGCAATTATTTTTTCCACATCAGGTCGACAGGTTCCACAAGCCGAACTGGCGGAAGTTCGACGTGTCACGATTTCAGGCGTATGCGCTCCCTGCAAAATGGCCTGATCGACAGTATGTGTTGATATTGCCCGACAGTGGCAAAGCTCTTCATGAACATACGGAGGCTTCCACTGATTGGTGGCTTTAAGAATGAGTTCGCGCACTAACAGAAATTCGTGCGATGACCCCTCGGGCAAAGTCCAAGTTTTGACGTCGCTTCCAAATTGCGTCTTTAAACTAAGTAAAAGCTGTAACAGTCGACTGCAACCGATGACCTTTAAACTGTCTTTTCCTGTTTCTTGATGGGTCTGTTGAATGAGCTCAAGGCGATCGCACCCGTCCAGCTCGACAACAATGGTTTTTTGGTTCATAACTTTCTTTTCGTCTTGTTGGAGTTGAAAGTGAAGCCCGAAAAAATTCTTATTATTTCCAGAGTTCCAGATCTGTATTCGAACCAGCGTTTAGTCCAGGAATTGAAACATAAGAATCTTCTCTTTCAAATTATCCCACCCGAAAGCGATGACTTAAAGAAAGCGTATCAAAACTCTGCAAAAATACCCTTAGCCGCGTTGATCAGGCTGGCTTCCTGGCGTTTTCTAGAAGCCTTAGAAATTTTGAAGCCTTGGATCGATAAAATTCCCATGATAAATTCATTACAGGCTTTTGAGATTTCAAGAAATAAATGGCACTCCTTGCAGGCTTTAGAAAAAAATGGCATCTCAACTCCCATGACTCAATTGATCAGCCGCGAAGAATTTAGCGTGATTGATCTGCATTTTCCTTTTGTCTTAAAAGAAATTTTTTCAAGCCAAGGCCTGGGCGTTCATCTGATTCTAAATCAGGAAGAACTGCACAGCGCTTTACAAGTTTGCCAAGGATCTGATTTATTTATTGCTCAGACTTACGTCAAAGAATGTCATGGTGAAGACTTGCGAATTTTTGTAACAAACAAAGGTGACCATTGGTCGATGAAACGAAAAAATAGTTCTGGTGATTTTCGAAGTAATATTTGCCAAGGTGGCAGCCCTTTTAAAGAATCAGCGACTCAGCAAGAGCTTGAAATAGCTTTTGGAACTTTAAAACTTTTTAATTTAGATTATGCTGGCGTTGATATTTTAAAATCTCGAAACGGCCCTTTGGTGATTGATGTTAATCCATCACCAGGTTTTGAAAGCCTCGAGGGCCTTTATGGACCGCAAGTCGCAGGCCCAGTTATCGATTTACTGATTCCTCATTTTTAAAAAATCGATCAAAGATTACTTTTCTTCGATAATTAAAAATTTCCGAAATTTCTTTCTTAACCAAAGCGCCAGCCACAAGCCATCCTAAAAAACCCATGGGAGACCTGTAGCGAACTCGGTCGGTCATCAAAGTCCCTTCCCCCATTTTGGTAAAATCATGGGTGTGGTGCCAAAGCTTATAGGGACCCATCAGCTGCTGATCGACGAAATATTTCCCGGGCTCCCAGGCGGCAATTTCTGTTCTCCATTTAACGGGCACTCCGCGGATTTTTAACCGGTAATCAATCAGTGTGCCTTTTTGAATAGCCGGCGTTGATACCTTTTCGATTTTAAAACTTAAATTAGACGGCGTGATACTTTCTAAATTTTCAGCAGCTGAAAAAAATGGAAAGACCTCTTCAATCTTTTTTGGTAAATATTGTTCCGAGAAAAAAAGATCTTCTCCCTCACCCCAAGCGTTACACAGCTGGTTCATCGTTTCCTGCAAATCTGTAAACTGAAACGAAAATTTTTCTTTTATCAAATGCACAGGACGAACTTTTTGCGAGCTTAAAATCACAGAGGCCATTTCGCCGTAAAGAAATTTCAACGCCATCTTCGGAACATTCAGTCCCAAGGGTCTACGGAGAGCTTTTGCTAAGGCTTGAGAAAATTCTTTGTTCCTAGCCGGGTTTGGCGAAACAGCATTAAAAACACCTAATTTTTTATTTTTTAAAGCCCACACAAAAGCTTCGCTTAAATCTTCGATGTGAATCCAGCTCATCCACTGCCTCCCGTCACCTAATGCTCCGCCAAGACCCGCGCGGAATGGGAAAAGCATTTTATCAAGAGCCCCGCCATTTTCTGAGAGGACAATTCCAATTCGGAAAATCGTTAGCGTTGGACTGATCAAAGCGGCTTCCGCTTCCCAGTCTTTACAAACGATGGCCAAAAATTCATCACCTTTTTTTGAGTTTTCATCAAGCTCGGTATCGGCAGAATCAGGATAGATTCCAATGGCTGAGGCCGATATTAAATGGACCTTCTGATTTTTTAGGGACACTTTTAAGTTTTTAGTGCTGATAATCCTTGAGTCATAAATTCTTTTCTTGCGGTCTTCACTCCAGCGGCCGTCGGCGACAGATTCCCCAACCAGATGAATCACTGCATCCACTGCAGGTAAAGCTTGGATCGGGCCCTGACTTAGATCCCCTTCGATAATTTCGGCAGGAAATGGCAGCTGCATTTTTGCTTTTTTTAGATCACGACTGATCACAACAACATCAAATCCTTCACGGACTAATTTTTTACCGATCTCTTTGCCAATTAATCCTGTGCCGCCGGTGAGAAGTACTTTCATTTTTATTTTCCTTTTAACGCGATTCCATAATATTCAAGGGCCCGCAATCGGGCCGCTGCGTGTTCGACCATTGGTTCAGGGTACTTAGAAGTGCCAAGCTCTGGAACCCATTTTTTTATGTATTTCATTTCTGGATCAAATTTATCAATCTGAGTGGTGGGATTAAACACACGAAAATAAGGAGCTGCATCGCAACCGGTTCCCGCCGCCCATTGCCAGTTGCCGTTATTAGCGGCCAAATCATAATCTAATAAATGACTCGCAAAATATCTTTCGCCTTCATACCAATGACGCAGAAGGTGTTTTGTAAAAAACGAAGCAACAATCATTCGAACCCGGTTATGCATATGGCCTGTGGTATTTAATTCCCGAATCCCAGCATCGACAAAAGGATAACCGGTCATGCCTTCTTTCCAACGTTCAAACTCAGAGGCCTGAGTCCGCCATTGTATTTTTTCGTACTGAGGCCTAAACGATTTTTTTTCAACGTGAGGAAAATGCCAAAGAATTTGCATAAAAAAATCACGCCAAATTAGTTCACTCAGCCATACGTCACTGTGCTTTTGCGCCAATCGAGAAAGCTCTCGCACGCTGACAGTTCCAAAGCGTAGATGCAATCCCAGCCGGGATGTGCCGTCGGCTAGGGCCGGGAAATTTCTGCGCTCAGAATAGTGCTTTAACGTATCGATGGGAATTTCTTTGGAAGGAAAGTCGATTCCTGATTTTTTGAAACCAATATCAGAAAGGCTTATGATCGCTTCTGGTTTTTTGATTTTAATAAATTTTTCAGTTAGATTTTCGCTCGGATAGGACTTCAGATAAAAATCATTTAAGGTCGCTAAAACTTTTTTCTTATAAGGAGTATAAACCGTATAAGGCGTACCAGAACCAGATAGGATTTCCTCTTTTTCAAACAAGCATTGATCTTTAAAGGTCTTAAAAGGTATTCCCTGCGCTGTTAGCATTTTCTCGATTTTACTATCTCGGGCGCGCGCAGACGGCTCGTAATCATGATTACAATAGACCGCCTCAATAGAAAGTTTCTGAGTCATCTTTTCAAAAATCTCTGCCACTGTTCCATGGCGGACAATCAGGTCACTGCCCCACTGTTGCAGGTCTGTTTTTAAATCACCTAGAACTTGCTGAATAAACTCGACTCGGGCATCCCTTGCCGTCAAATGCGACAAGATTTCCTGATCGAAAATAAAAATTGGTAGAACATTTTTATGCTGTTTCAGAGCGTGATAAAGACCAGCGTTGTCTCCAATCCGAAGATCTCTGCGGAACCAAAATATTGTGACCTTTGACATAGAAAAACCCTATCACACTTATGTTTAAGATGTGTTAAACTTCTTTTTCAAGGAATAACTCGATGCCAAAAAACAAACAGCTGGATAAAATTAAATCGTCTCTCTTTTCAAGAAGTATGAGCCTTGCCAAATTCTCGCTGAATGCTGGAGCTAAGCTGGCGGCCCAAGGGCTGACTTCAGCACTGCAATCCGATGCCATTAAAAATGAAAAGTGGCGCGCGTTCATAAAGGATCAAGCCGAACTTTTAACCACAGAGTTAGGTGAGCTGAAAGGCAGCTTGATGAAAGCCGGCCAAATGCTTTCTATTTATGGTGAACATTTTTTTCCGCCCGAAGCCAATCAGTTTTTAAAAACTTTGCATCAAGATTCACCACCGGTGAAGTGGGAAGTCATTGAAGAGATTTTAATGAAACAGCTGGGACCAGAAAAATGTGCACTTCTTGAAATTGATCCGGTCGCCATCGGCACGGCTTCACTGGGACAAGTTCACAAAGCAAAGATCAAAAGCACTGGCGATTGGATTGCTTTAAAAGTTCAATACCCGAACGTCGATAAAGCCATCGACAACGACCTGCGTGCCATCAGATCTTTTTTGTATTTGATCAAGCTTCTTCCTAAAGATTTTAACACGGATTCAATTTTTAAAGAGATTCGCGAAATGCTGGTGCAGGAAACTAATTATGAATTAGAGGCCGACCTGACTGAGGAATACACAAAGCTATTAAACGGCGATCCCCGTTTCGTCATCCCCCGCGTGAATCGAGAATTTTCAAATCTAAAAATTCTTGCCACAAGTTTTGAATTGGGTGTGCGAGTCGATGATGAGAAAATTAAAACTCTCTCCCAGGCCCGTCGAAATGAGCTGGCGCTTAATTTCCTGGACCTTTATTTTAAAGAGATCTTTGATTGGAATTTGGTTCAAACTGATCCGCATTTTGGCAACTATAAGATTCGCCTTGGTAAAAAAGGGGAAGACCAAATCATTCTTTTTGATTTTGGCGCCACTCGCAGGTACCCCGTGAAATTTATGAAGGCTTACCATCGTATGATCAAAGCCATTTTTAATAACGACCGGCCTGGATTTGAAAAAGCCGCCGTTGATTTAGATTTTCTTCACGAAAATGATTCTCCCGAATTGCGCGACATTTTTTCGGAAATGTGCTTAAGTTTAGTAGAGCCCTTCTTAGATCCTTCAGATCCAAGAAACACCAATGGGCAAGTCGCCGAAGACGGCACCTATGACTGGAAAGACACTGATCTTCCGCAGCGAAGCTCGCAAAAGGTTTTTAAGATGATGCGGTCTTTTGTTTGGCGCACACCCCCCCGAGAAATTATATTTTTAGATCGCAAAGCGGCTGGCGTTTTTATCTTTTTAGGAAATTTAAAGGCTCGTATTCAAGGTCGCGACCTTTTACAGTCTTATATTGATAAAATTAAGTGATCAGGGTACGTCCATTGTTATGACGATTCAACGCTTGCGCCCAGTCCTTTTAATAACTGTCGCCTACACGGTCTTGGTGATCTTGTGGGGCGCCTGGGTGCGGATCTCCCACTCTGGCGACGGATGTGGAGACACGTGGCCCCTTTGCCATGGTCAATTAATCCCGCAAGCCCAGCGAGCAAAAACTTGGGTTGAATATGCCCACCGCTTAATGTCAGGCGTTTACGGAATTTTGATTTTTTTTATCTTCCTATGGAGTCGAAAAGTTTTTTTAAAAAACCATAGGTCACGTCGGTATGCAGCCTGGCTTTTATTTTTTTGCATTATTGAAGCTTTATTAGGCGCAAATATTGTGCTTTTTAAATTGGTCGGCGCCAATGATACTTTTTTTCGCGCCTTTGTCATAGGCATTCATCAAGTCAATAGTCTGCTTCTCACCGGAGTTTCAGCGCTGTTACTTTTAACTTCAGATGAAGACTCAATTCGTCCGCCATTAAGATTTCCTGGCCCTGCGTACTTAAGGTATTTTTTATTTCTTTTGCTGGCTATGGCTGGCGCCTGGGCGGCTTTATCGTCGACGCTTTATCCATCGCAAGGTTTTTATGAAAGTCTAAATAAGGAATTATCTGAGGGCGCGCCCCTGATGATGCGCCTAAGGTCTTTCCATCCAATTCTTGCTTTATTGTTTGGAACTTGGATCAGTGTTTGGCTTTATAAAAGTTTAGATTTAAAAACTTGCGCGCTTTGGGTTTTAGCCATTCTTGTAGGGATTATGACTCTTCTTTTAGCGTCGCCCGTGGTGCTAAAAATCACCCATCTTTTGTTGGCTCATCTTTTATGGATTTCGCTGATTAGACTTTATTATTTAAAGGATCAAATGACGATTTCTGAGGATTCAGCCAGTCGGTGAAGATAATGAACTTTTTCATTGATATCTTCAAGTTCAAGAATCATCTGTTGAAAATCATAGTCTTTCACCAAGTACGAAGCAAAAGCACCGACAATTTCTTCCGGCCCGGTTAAATTATGCATAAAAATATCTCGCTGGCCCGCATCTGGAATATGGGTGTGAATCCACCTTGCTAGGACATTATTGAGCCCATGAATCAAGGGGGCTGCTTTCGGATCTAAAGTCGTATTCTCAACGATGGGCTCAGTTTCGCAAATGACAAAAGGTGTGTCGCTGTCTTTTACATTCCCTAATTTAACTTTACCCATGCCATAAATAAAAACCAACAAAGTTCCGTTGCTACGCTCTTCAACAATTTGCGTGCTGCCGTAGCCTGCAATTTCTCGAACAAAATCGACTTTATACCCAGGAACTGTATTCCCCGCTGCTGACGGATTGTCGTTAAACCCTATCGCCACAGGCGTTTTTGTTGCAACGGATTGTCTAAACATTTCAATATAGCGAGGTTCAAAAATATGAAGGGGCTTGGTGGTCTTAGGGAAAAGTGTTACATTCACCATCGGAAATAAATAAACATCCATGTCCCTAGACTCCTTTTAAAATTATAGGTGGAGGATGGAAAACTCACAAACAATCATCTTTTTTGACGGACTCTGTCATCTTTGTAATTATTTTGTCGACCTGTTAATTCAGAAAGATTCCTCAAGAAGACTTCGCTTTGCTCCCCTTCAGGGAAAAACCGCCGAAAAATATCTTAGTCTTCAAGATCGAACGGACCTCGTGTCGGTTGTCGTTTTACATCAGGGAAAATTATATTATCAATCTCAAGCTGTGATCTTAGCGCTGCTGCAGCTGGGAGGACTTTTTAAACTGGTGAGTCTTTTAAACTTACTGCCCAAGGCCTTTTTAGATTTTTTCTATCTTAGAATCGCTCAATACCGGAAAGCAATCTTTGGAGCACGACTGACGTGCCGAATTCCTACCCTTGAAGAACGCGAATTTCTTTTACCCTGATAATTGCGACTCGACCTAGGGTGAGTTGCCTTTGATCCAACTTAGGACTTTCTGATAACATATCAAGATGATCGACACAGGTAATTCGTATTTTATCATTATGTTAGGCGGCGTTGCTTTGTTTTTGTATGGCATGACGACCGCCAGCCAAGCTCTTGAAAGATTAATGGCCAATCGAATTTCAAATCTAATGAGTCGTATGGCTCAACATCGCATCACCGCTATCGGTGTCGGAGTTCTTCTCACTGCGCTCTTACAAAGTTCAGGGGCCGTAACATCGATGCTTGTCGGGTTGGGCTCTGCTGGAGTGGTCACCTTAAAGCAAGTGATGGGCGTTATCATTGGAACAGCGATAGGCTCAACTTTAACTGTTCAGCTGATATCACTGGATATCGGTCAGTACTCTCTGCCTCTTTTTTCTGTCGCATTTTTTGTCTATTTTCAAACGAAGAAAAATCCGATTAAAAATTTCTGCTTGGCTGTTATGGGATTCGCCTTGCTGTTTTTAGGATTAAAAATGATCTCGATCAGCTCGCACCATTTTGTAGAAAATCCTTTGTTGAAAGAATTCTTCCAATCTTTAAGGGAAAACCCATTCTACTCGTTTTTAGTTTCAACCATTTTTTGCGCCCTGATTCACTCCAGTGCTGCAACCATCGGTATTGCGATGAGTTTAGCTAGCGTTAACGCCATCAGTATTTATGATGCCATGATCTGGGTTTACGGCGCCAATGTGGGCACCACTTTTACTGCCATATTAGCCGCCATGGGAAGTAACTATGTTGGGCGCCAAGTCGCTTGGGCGCACTTCTTTTACAAAATCCTCAGTGTGGCTATTTTTTACTTTTTCACATGGCCTTTCATTGAACTTTTGAAAAATTTTGATGATTCGGCCGCTCGTATTATCGCTAACGGCCACTTAGTCTTTAATGTCATGTCAGCGATTATATTTTATCCTTTTATTGAAAAAGGCGCGGTGCTGATCGAAAAGTTGATTCCGCAAAGCGCCCAAGAAAGATTCGGGGCTGAGTTTTTAGGACAAAATAACTATCAAAGCTCAGCCCTAGCGATTTCATATGCGAATCGCGAAATTATGCGTTTAGCCGATATGGTTTTAGGAATGGTCACTGATTCAATCCGTCTCTTTGAAGTGGCCGATACCACCTTGCTTGAATCCATCAAAGAGCGCGATAACAAAGTCGATTTTCTCTACCGAGAAACCAAAATGTTTTTATTAGATCACGTCAATAAATCCGGCCAAAAAGTACAACAAAGTATTATGAACATGATTATGTTTTTAAGCGATCTTGAAAGAGCGGCGGATGCCATCGACATTAATATTGTCGCCCTTGCAATTAAAAAATATGCTTTAAAGTTAGAATTTTCGCCCGAAGATTGGGAAGAAGTTAAAATCATGCATGGCCATGTCGTCAAAGTGGCTTCCATGGCGGTCAACTCTTATCAAACTAAAGAACTCAGTGATGAAGCGATTAAATTAAAGCGCGAACTGACTAAAATCGAAATCACCTTCAGAGAAAATCATATCAGTCGGCTCAACCGTGGGATTAGGGATTCGATCAATACAAGTTCAATTCACTTGGACTTGCTGAGCGAATATCGCCGCATTGTTAGTCTTCTTTGCAACCACGCTTATAATGGTGATAAAGGAAAAATGCAGTAACGCCAAGGACTTTAAAGAGGGCGAACCTTTTTTGTGGCGATCTCGATATCATTAAATTCTTTTTGCCATAACTTCATCAAATCCTGAGCGACGCTTTTTGCATCTAATTCTAATTCTTCTAGACTGGTAGTTTTTACAGGCGTGCCTAGAGTTGAAATATTCATCCCAAAATGAATTTGCGTGGAGACTGCCGACCGACTGGCGATACTGATGCTGAGTTTTTTATCTTTCCAAAAAATATCGTCGCCCTGACGAATTAAATCGTCCTTCTGCAAAGTTTTTCTAGCTGATCCTTGTAAATAATCCCGGGTGATACTTGCAAAAAGTCTTTGCGAAGTGACTCCAACAAATAGACTGGTGTGGAAAATCTCAATAATAAAATGCAGCATCCTTGAGCCCTTGATGGCTGCACGATCCACTAAGTCTTCACCATCGATCATATTTTCAAAAGGAATATCGCAAGCGCCAATCCAGGAAATAATTGAATCACCCAAGACCTTGTGATGTAGATAGGCGTACAAAGGCTGCAATTGAGAACCATCGTAAGGCATTTCCTCAGGAACAAAGTAAATTTTCATAGGACCTCTTCAAAATATTTTTTAACGTCGATTCCAGCCCTGAGCATCGCATTTTTAGACCTTAAACAGGATTCACATTGCCCGCACCAGCGCGCGCCAGCAAAATAACAAGGCCAAATTTTTTCTAAGGGCATTTTTAATTCTAAAGCCCGGAGGACAATTTCCGCTTTATTTAAAGAAGACGTAAAACATTTAATCTTGATATTATTAGCTGTTGAAAAACTAAAAGAGTGATCTAAGGCCTTTATATAGTCTTCGGTATTATCTGGGAAGGTGGCGGCCTCTTCGGCATTAAATCCCGGTATCACAACGCCGACACCTAGGGCTTCGGCAAATCCTGCAGCAATATTTAAAAAGATACCATTGCGGTTGGGAACCCAAACGGATTTAGCAGTCTCGTGGCTGACTTCTAAGCTATGAATATCGACATTCTTGCCTGTCGGAATATCTTCACCAGCGACAAGTAACGAAGACTTATTAAAATCAGAAAAGAACGGAAGATCGACAACTTTGTGGAAAATTTTTAGTCCTGCGGCCAAATTCCTGGCAGCCGTCATCTCTTGACTTGCGGCCTTCTGACCGTAGTTAAAGGTCAACGCCATCACGACATCTAACTGAAGATGGGCTTCATAAAGATTAACGCTCGAATCAAGTCCCGCCGACAAAAGAACAAGAGCTTTATTTTTTTGCATTTTTTGCTTTTGCGCCGGTTGATTTTTTCTTTCTATGGCGAAGATCTTTTAATCCCCGACTGACCTCTTGGGCTCGTAATAAAATTTTCCCACCCAAAAACCTAAGATCGCCTAATTTTCCTTCGCGGCTGTTTTCTAAAACAGAAACCAAGTGATTGATTTTTCCTTGCAGAGAGGGGCTGATTTTAACAAGAACATCATCAATCATTTTTTGAGAGCGGGCCCAGCGTTTGCTTGGCGTCTTTTTCTTAGAGGTTTTTTTTACAATCTTTTTCTTTATTGCCATAATGACACCCTTAAATCTTTAATTAAAACTTGAATCGTTTGTTGGCCGTTATAATAGTTCCACTGCAGTTCACCCAAGATATCGTAGGTCATGGATCTTTCTGTCATCAAATCGCACTGTGCGGTCGACGGAGAAAATAGCAAAGCTTCTTGCACGCCAGTGCCGTCATTATTGATGCAAGTCAGGCGCAGATGCCCGCCACGAAGCTGTTTGATTCCTTGCAGGCGCACTCCTTTAAAACAAAAAATGGGAGACTCAAATTGCACTCCAAAGGGACCTAAAAATTCAAGCCACTTCATCAGAAGGGGCGACATTTCAGAAAATTCCAAATCAGTGTCGTAAAAAAGGGGCCGTTCTAAATTTTTGAATCCTGCACCCGTAAAATTTTCTGTAAAATAACTGGTCATCGATGTTTTAATTTTTTCAACATGACGATAATCAAATTCAAATCCTGCTGCCTGAGAATGACCACCGAAACGATTCAAGTGGTCCTTTGCACTATTTAACATTTCAACTAAACAACCTTGAAAATCTTGAGGACGCCGGGCACTGCCGACAACTTGGCCTGTGGACTCATCCAGGCATCCGACAAAACTAGGTTTTTGACTCTCAAGACTCATCTTTGTCGCCATCAGGCCCACAAGGCCGCGATGAAATTTTGGCGACACCATAAACATGACATTTTCATAAGCAGATTCAGCCACAAAATTTTTAATTTCGATTTCGGCCTCGGCCTGCAGCTGCACTCGTATTTGATTATTATCTAAAACTCGGTGGATCAACGACTGCGCTGTTTTTCCGTCGGCACATAATAAAATATCAATCGGTAATATTTCAGAACCCATTCGACTTAACGCATTTAATTTAGGAGCAAAGCGAATCGCCACATCTTGACTGGTTAAAATTCGTTCATCTAAACCAACACCGATTTTAAGGGCTTTGATTCCAGGCTTTTCTGTCTGTGAAAGTTTTAGCAGTCCGTGCTTAACTAAAGTTCGATTGTCATCCACCAAAGGAACCATATCGGTCAAAGTCGCGATCGTGAAATACTCAAGAACATCTTTTAATTCAAAATTTTCTGCAGACTTAAGACCGCTGTTGATCATCTGGCGTTTTAATGCCCGTAATAAATAAAATGCCACGCCCGCACCGCTCAGATAACCTAATCCCGACGTGTCGCTAGCCTGGTTTGGATTCACCACAGCCCAACAGGTGGGTAAGCTTTCAGCGGGTAAATGATGATCGGTAATAATAACTTCCACACCAAGTTCACTGGCTCTTAAAGTGGCTTTAGTCGCGGTGATTCCAACATCCACAGTGACAATCAGCTTCACTCCGTCGGCAGCTAAAACTTCAACCGCTTCAGGGTGAAACCCATAACCTTCCGCTAATCTTGCCGGCTGATAGGGAACAACATTTTTAAAACCCATACTGGTTAAACCAGTGATCATCAGCGCTAACCCAGAGGTCCCGTCTAAGTCAAAATCGGCATAAATCGCAATTTTTTCTTCTAACAAAAAAGCCTGTTCTAGGCGTTTTACGGCGATATCCATACTCATTAACAAATAGGGATCTTTTAAACTTTGCAGTTTAGGAAATAAAAAAGTTTCAATCTGCGCTGAATCGGTAAGGCCACGTCCAGCTAGAACGCGCTGGATGGCAGCAGGCATAGGACCCTGTGAATCCAGGGGATGCAAATCGTCGATTCTCTGATCTGCATTTCTGGATTTCCAAACGGTTTTCATCGGCGATCTCTTTTTCTTTTAACTGGCTTTTGACTGAGTCAGTTTTTCGGTTAAAAGAATTAACGGAGCTGCCACATAGATTGACGAATAGGTTCCAAAGAAAATACCAACACACATTGCAAAAGCGATATCAGAAATTGTTCCACCAGCTAGAAAGTACAAACAAAGGGCGGAGGTGAACGTCGTCCCTGAAGTGATCAAAGTTCGCGTAAACATATCGTTGATTGATTTATTAATGATAAAGCGAATGCCGCGATCCTTATACAAATGTTCAGTTTCGCGAATTCGGTCAAACACGACGATGGTGTCATTGAGTGAATATCCAATTAAAGTCAGAACCGCTGCTAAAATAGGAATATTGACTTCTTTTCCAACCGCTACAAATAAAGCCAGCGTGATGATCGCATCATGGGCTAAGCAAAGAACCGCTCCTGGCGCGTATTTATAATCAAATCGCAGTGCCACGTAGATCAGAATTACAAGCAGGCAATAAAATACGGCAAGAAGTCCGTTACGCTTTAATTCCGCTCCTACTTGCGGACCCACGGTATCAACCCGACGAATTTCCGGCTCATACTTCGCAAGCTGTATTCCAATGGCCTCTTTCAACTTAGAAATCGACGAATTTAAAATATCATTGGTTTCTTTATCGCTGGCGCCACTTCGACCTTGAAAGCGAATCACAAATTCGTTTTCTTCGCCGATGCTTTGCACCCCGACTTCGCCAAGATCAGCTGATTCAAGAGTTTTTCTTATGTCTGCAATTTCAACTTTTTGTCCGAATTTTACTTGCAGCTCGGTGCCGCCACGGAAATCAATTCCGTAAGTCACACCGTGAACGACTAAGTAAATGATCGAGACCAAAACGAAAAGCAAAGAAATACCACCAAAGAGGCCGATCTTTCCAACAAAATCAAATTTTCCAGCGTCCAATTCATTTTTCTGCATTTTATTTTCCTAAACTGATAATTTTTGAACTCGAAATCGAGAGATTAAAGTATCAACAATAACTTTTGAAACAAACACGTTAGCAAATAATGTTGTCACAATACCAATCAGCAAGGTCACAGCAAAACCCCGGACAGGCCCTGTCCCAAAATAAAGCAGGACAAAGGCTGTCATGGCCGTTGTGATATTGGCATCCAAGATCGCACTCATCGCGTGTCTGTACCCGTCATTGATGGAAGCCCTGAAGCTGGCGCCTTTGGCGAGCTCTTCACGAATCCGCTCGTTAATAAGGACGTTGGCATCAACGGCAAATCCCACGGTCAGCGCAATTCCAGCGATTCCAGGCAAAGTTAACGTCGCACCTAAAGATGTTAATAGAGCAAACAAGCAAAGAATATTAATCGCTAGCGAAATGGTCGTGATCACGCCCATTTGACGGTAGTAAATAAGCATAAAAATAATAATCAGCAATGCGCCTAAGTAAGAAGCCATTTTGGCGCGATTGATTGAGTCTGCGCCTAAGCTGGGACCGACCCGTCGCTCTTCTAACTGCTCTAAAGAAGCAGGCAAAGCACCGGCTCTTAAAGACGTTGAAATCATTTTTGCTTCATCCATTTTTCGTGTGGAATCACCACGACCTAAAGTGATGGACGCTGATCCCCCTGCGATCCGACCTTTTATATTCGGAGCCGACTTGATGATACGGTCCAAAACGATCGCCATACGTTCGTTGACATGATTGCCTGTTAAATCTGCAAACTTAGTCGCACCAGCAGTGTTAAATCGTAATAAGACTTCCGGACCACCATATTGATCAAAGCCAACGCTGGCACTGTCAAGATCCCCACCACCCAACTGGGTGTCCGTTTTTAATAAGTAGGGAGCCGCGCCAATTTCCATCGATTTTGCATTTTCTGATTTTTCGTAAAAGACCGCTGTATTAGCCGGAATTTTATCTTTTAAATCTTTATTTAATTTCGTGATGTAATCCGAGTATTTTAATTTGGCTAATGAATAATCCCCTGCCTTTTCAGCGTCGGCAATCAAACCGCGAAGTTTTGTCGGATCGATTTCATTAGAGACAATCATAAAATCAAGTTTAGCTGTTGTATTGATCAGCTGCTTTGCCCGTTCCGCATCAGCCATTCCAGGCAACTGAACCAAAATCCGGTCAGTTCCCTGCTTACTGATGGAAGGCTCAGACACACCAAACTCATCGATTCGATTTCGAATTGTTTCGATGGCTTGCTGAATCACTTTTTCTTTATAATCAGTTAAGTAAGCATCGTAATAGCGAACATTCACCGAATTTTCACTGGCTGTGCCTTCTTGCAGGACGTTGCCATAACGATCGGCTAACATTTTTTGGACTTTTGCTTTATCTGCCGTGTTGGCAACGGTGATTAAAACTTCACCTTGATTGGCTTTCACTGTTTTGATTTCAGTGACAGGAATACTTTCCTTGTTAAATTCTTCCTTTAAGGAAGCCACCAGCCGAGTTGTGCTTTCGGTGATAACGCCATCCACGTCAGCGCCCAAAACAAGATGCAAGCCACCTTGAATATCTAAGCCATAATTTAATTTTTGTTTAAATGGCCAGCCGCTGATTTTATCAACATTCACAAAATTAGGCAGCGCCCAAAAAATCGCTAAAGCAACGCCTGCGATAGCTAAAATCGATCTCCAATTTTTTTCCATTAAGCTTTTCCTTCAATCGCCGTTTTGCTGGAACCCGCAATGGCGTTTCTTAAAAGTTTCAAGCGAACACCATCAGAAACTTCTAAAGTCACAAAGCTATCTGTTAAACCTTCGATGCGGCCTAAGATTCCACCAGTGGTCAAAACTTCATCGCCACGTTTAAGTTCTTTTAAAAAGGCACCATGTTCTTTTTGGCGCTTTGACTGCGGGCGAATGACCAAAAAGTACATCACTCCAAAAATAAAGACAAAAGGCACGACCGAAAGAAGTGCATTGGGTTCTTGGCCAGTCGCTACTGCGGCCTGTGCAAACGCAATTGATGAAAACATACAAAACCTCCAATTTGGTTTTAAGTAGAAAATTCAACATCTTTCTAGACATTAATCAAGGAAATGGGAATTAATTTTCAGAGGCCAAGGAAACTGATTTTGTGAAGCGCGTTATACAATCGTCTCGGAAGGCTTCCCAGCGATTTTCTTGAATGGCTTCGCGAATGCGCTCCATCAGCTTCATATAAAAATAAATATTGTGAATAGAATTAAGCCTGCTGCCTAAAATTTCACCACTTAAAAACAAATGGCGTAGGTAAGCTTTAGAGTAATTTGTGCACGTATAACAGTCACATTCTGGATCCAGCGGCGACGGGTCTTCGCGGTACTCATTGCGCTTGATGCTGACCTTGCCCCGCCAAGTGTACAAAGTTCCATTGCGGGCCACTCGTGTTGGGATCACGCAATCAAACATATCAATGCCAGCATCCACTGAAATCACTAAATCCAGCGGCGTGCCAACGCCCATCAAGTAGCGCGGCTTATTTTCGGGCATCAGCGGTGCAATATGCGGCAGTAACTCATGCATTAAATGAATGGGCTCACCCACACTAAAGCCACCCAAAGCATAACCCGGCAGATCAACGCTGGTGATCTGCTGCAGACTTTTTTTCCGGTGTTCTAAGCTAAGTCCACCTTGAATAATTCCAAACAGCAAACTTTCTTTCCGAGTCATGGCCTCTTTGGACCTTAAAAGCCACCGGTAAGTCAGATCCATCGATTTTTGAATTTGATCTTCAGTGGCGGGATACTGCAGGCATTCATCAAAGGCCATAATGATATCTGCGCCTAAGTCCATTTGAATCTCCATACTTTTTTCCGGAGAAATAAAATGCTTTGCGCCATCCAAGTGGGATTTAAACTCGACACCTTCTTCTGACATTTTCGCCAGCTGAGAAAGCGAGAAAACTTGAAAGCCGCCAGAATCAGTTAAGATTGGCTTATTCCAATTCATAAACTTATGCAGACCGCCTAAATTTTTTATGACTTTTTCGCCGGGGCGGAGATGCAAGTGGTAGGTATTTCCCAGAAGAATTTGAGTGCCACTTTGAATCAGCTCTTCATTGGTCATGGCTTTAACCGTGGCCTTTGTGCCGACCGCCATAAAAACGGGCGTTTCGATCGCCCCGTGCGCCGTCATTAAAGTTCCACGACGGGCTTTACCACGCTTAGCTTTTAAATCAAATTGCCCTAATTTCATGGCTGGTCTCTTTCTTTAATCCAGACTGACAGATCGCCGTAACTGAACAGGCGGAACTTACGCTCGATCGCCCACTGGTAGCAAGATTTTACTTTTTCTAAAGAGCTAAAACCTGCCACCAAAGCTAGCAATGTGCTTTGGGGCTGGTGGAAATTTGTCATTAGTCTGTCCACTACTTTCCAATCGTAAGGCGGGGCAATCATCAGGTCAGTGGCACCACGAAATCCTTGCGAAGTTTTTTCTAGTTTTCCAATGGCTGCACTTTCTAGCGCCCGCGCGGCCGTTGTACCCAGCGCCCAAACAGCAAAACCTTTGGATTTTGTGTCCTGAACAGCTTGCCAAGTTGGAAGTGGAATTTCGACATCTTCAAAGTGCATTTTATGCTGACTTAAAATTTCCGTTGTAACAGGCAGAAAAGTGCCAAGCCCGACATGCAAAGTGATAAAATGAATTTGGACTTTTTTATTTTTTAAAATTTCTAAATGATCCTTTGAAAAGTGCAGACTGGCCGTGGGTGATGCCAGGCTTCCCGATTTTTCAGCCCAGGCCGTTTGATACCAAAGGCTGTCTTCATCCCGAGTGTGTCTTTCATCGCGGGCTTTTTGAATATACGGCGGTAAGGGAATTTCTGCGACTTTTTCAAAATATTCTTCACTCAAGGGTCGCAAAGATCTGACTTCTTGCGGGCGGCCTTTTGACAAAAGTTGAATTTTTTCGCCTAAAGGAAGATCGATCCACTCGCCGATTTTAGTGCGGCTGGCCGGGAACAGCACTTGCCAATCCAAAAAATTTTCAGATTTTAGAAAAAGAATCTCTAAATCTCCAATAAAAATTCTTCTCTTTAAAACTTTGGTGTTATTTAAAATTAACAGATCGTTAGGTTTAAATTTTTCAAGCAGTTGATCAATGGAAATTTCGCAAGGATTTCCATCCACCCACATGACGCGACTGGGACGCACAGGACTTTGCGCCATAAGCTCTGGAGGGTAAGAAAAATCGAGGCCTTTAAGGGTCAACATGGGTCGGCTGGTTATGCCCGACTTCAAGGGATTTGGATAGTTAAACAAAGAAAAAAAGCGGGGCCTCTCGGCCCCGCGGAACTGCCTGGGGAACCACCTAACCCAAACAGCTCACCAAAAACACTCAAAAGGGGAATCAATCTTCCATTCGCCGATAGCTGATCGTGTTCCAAAGAACTCCACCAACCGTCAGCGCGTAAATTCCAATAAAAATAATCACTTCTTTAAATTCAAGCATCCTTGCCATCCTTTTTTTAGCGTTTCATTCGCATCTGCAGAGGATCTATAAGAAAGCGTTCACCATCCTAGTTTCCGCTCCCCCTCCGCTGCCGGGCTTCCATGCCCTCTTGTTATAAAGACAGCCGTCAAAGCAAGGTCGGTTAAAAGGAAATGGTCGAGCTTAAAAGATCTCTTGATGAGTTATAGGGGTTCTGATAATCGTTATAACAGAGTTCATCACCAAGCCCGGGTGGCGAAATTGGTAGACGCACTAGCTTGAGGTGCTAGCGATCGCAAGGTCGTGCTGGTTCAAGTCCAGTCCCGGGCACCATCTAAATTACGGATACCAGATATCCTACGATTAAAAAAAATAATTTAATGAAAAACACTGAGGTACGCCCAAGGGGACATCGTCGAAAATGAAGAAGCCATGCCAAGGTCTAATGATGAACAAGAGTTCCCGTCAGAGCTCGCCATAGCTTAATTTGATGAATGTTCTAGAACCAATATTTTATACCAGCATCCAAAGATCCTGCATCTTGATCTGAGCCATCAATAATATTATATTTTGCAAGGGCTCCTAAAGATATAGTTTGGTTATACTCATCTGATAAAGGGATATCAAAACCTAGCATAGGAACATAAGCCATATCAGTTCCGCTGGCTTTAATGATGGGTCCCAAACCTAAACCAACATAACTTTCTCGAATCACTGGAATCGTTCCGCCAAAATTATAAGTTCCTCGTGCAAGCACACTTGTGCGATCAAGGTTTTCACCAGATGAGCTTATATTTTTTGTGTTCATAACTTGCATTCCACCATCAACTGAGAATAGCCCCACCTGCGGGGTTATTGGCGCCAATTAAAAAACCAATCAAAACGAAGCGTAAATTCAAACTAAGTTATAAATTGAGTGCATAACTTCCCCATTAACGGGAATAAAGCCCCAAAACTTGTCTAAACTTTTACCATAGCTTCGACTCTACCGAAAAATAAACAAACACACCTCGCTCATGGTCGACAGCTGATGGACCGAATCCGAAAATCCCAGCGATGCCGGGCACGAGCTCGGTATCATTTCCAGCTTTAAAAGCCGAGCGAAAACCTGGGACAATCAAATAAGTTGAACTGCTGCTTTTTTGATCTGTTGTCACTACTGTTTCAGTATTATTAAAAACAAATTCACAAAGGAAATTACTTTTTTGAGTGAGGTTGTAAATGCCACTCATGCCAAAGTTAAACCCGACCAGCGATGCTTTTTCTCCGGAAGAATTTTGAGCGTTCGGAGTGTAAGTCCAGCCCGCATTCCAATGATGACTGAAACTGGGGTTTACAATAACAGAAAAAGTTTGATTCACTTGGATTCCGGTGGCCCCGTTCCCCAGCCCTTTTCTAAAATCACCGGTTGGAAGAATCACTGAAATCCTTGGCGCCATCGCCAGTTTTTCAGTGTTCACAGCTTGAAATCGATAATTCAAAGCGACGTCACCAAGTCCTCTTACATCCGGACTTCCATTCTTCCCCGATTTTTTTACCATCGGGAGAACGTATGAAAACTGGTGGTTTTCATCGGGGACAGGGATTTCATTGGTGAAGGTGTAGGTCCACTCTTTTGATGCATCTGAATATTGGTATCCCTGAATAAACTGAACGACGCCTGCTTCTTGATTGTAGGCTTCTTCAATCAAAAAGGAATTGTCCTTAATGGATTGTTCCTCTGCCGCACCGGCAAAACAGGAATAGGATAAAACAGCCACAACTGTGGCGACGTTCAAAAAATAACTGATTCTTTTTTTCAATTGAAACCCCTAAAAACCTTTCGGAAAATTAATTTAAGCTTGGCAAGCGTAGCCGAAAGGTCGCTGGGCATCAAGTGCCTTTATAAGTTAGGCTTTTTTTTCGTTTTTGATTTAGCTTCAGAATTTGGGGATCGATCTAAGGCACAAGATCGACGAACTTCAGACTCGAGATCATAAGTTTTAGGGTCTTTATAGGGATTTATAAATCGTTCGATTTTTTTTAACTCTGCCTCGCCATATAAAGAAAATGTTTCGTGAGGAATACTGACGACAGCTTCTACAAATTGACCTTTTTCGCTAACTTGCCCGGTTGGTAAAAAATTTTTTAGCCGAAAACGAGTCTCTGAATTTGTTCCAGAATTCACGATGAAATACCAATTCACTTCATTGGTCGCCTTCACTAGCAGACCCTCTAAATGACAGGTGGCTTGCGAGAATCAGGACAAATGGCATTAAAAATAGAAATTTAATTTTTGTAAACATATTCAAGGCATTTCCTTATCGACGAATATTCTTTGATCATATTGTCATCGCCATATTTCAAAAGATCCAATTCAAGATTAAGAGTTTCATATTTTCGGCGATCTTTTTCCAGCTGAGCAAGTTTGATTTTTATTTGTTGAGCCTCCAGCTGGGTCTGTTGCCTTTGAGCTGCCTGATCTTGTGGTGAGAGTTTATCCCAGTTCTTAACAGACTCAGCGATACTTGTTTTTAGATCTTGGATTTTTAAATCAAGGTCTTCCATGTAGGGGGAATTTTGTCCGTACAAATTAAGGTCAAGGGACTCTGAAATGGCCGTTTTATTACGTTGCTGATTAGCAAATACACAGACATTTGAAGAAGTCAGTTCAGTCAGTCCGCCGCCGTAGCAAATATTTGTTATCACCCTCAAATCAGGTGAGGGTGATATACAAAGTAACATTGTCGTCAGCCTTTCATCAACGCTCTCTTCGGCAAAAAGTTTGACCCCATTAAGAGAACCAACGGAGGTTTGGGCTATAGGCTCGGCAAGAAACCACGAATCCAAGACTAAAACCCAGGGCTGAAGTGTCTAGTCCAACTCGCCCAATGACACGGTTCCCGGATCAAGGGATTTTGACTTAATTTTCTCCAAACGGCCGCCGATATATCTTTGTGAGGTGATTAATGGGCGCTCCTAAAATACAGCCGGCGATGCAAGAAAATGTTCTACCAAAAGATTCAAATTTCAATTTCATTGATACAAAATTGGACAATGTTCTGCAAAAAATCGTCGAAGAAGCCAAAGAGATTTCGGGCTTTCCGATCGCGCTCGTGTCTTTAGTGATGGATCAAATTCAGTTTTTCAAAGCGCAGGTGGGCCTACCCCCTGATTTAGCAATCTCTCGAGCCACCGATAGATGTAGTTCTTTATGCCAATTTGTCGTTGAAACTAAAAAACCTTTTTTTGTTGAAGATACTCGCGCCAGGCCTGACCTGCCGCAAGAGCTTGTAAATCTTTACAATATCTCTGCTTATCACGGCTTTCCGGTTTCAGTGAATGGCGAAGTTATTGGCAGTCTTTGCTTAATTGATGTGAAGAAAAATACAATCTCAGAAGAAGCCTGTCAGCGGATGCTTGTGCTTGCACAGCAAGCTGGGCAACACTTGCAGCATTTAAAAAAGGGTCACACCAGTGAAATGCTCCTGCTCGAAAAAGCCTCAGCACCTGCGATGAGCGAGATTCGAAATATTTTGGCTGTCCTCAAGCTGACTTCAGAGCAAGCGGCTTATATTTCACATCAAATCAATCCGGTTTTTTTCCTTCTCGAACAGCGTGGTCAGAATAAATTAACTCCCGAAGAGTTTGATCGCTCTTTGGAAGCGCTTCAAGAAACTATCAAAGTTTATAAGCGAATCCCCAATCTTCTGCAAACGATTCAAAAATCAATCACACGCTTAACAAGTGCGGTCTTCGGTCTTGAAGGCGCCTTAAGCCTAAAAACCGGATCTGCGCAGTGCAAGGTCTCTGAGATTCTAGTCCCCAGCGAAAGTCTTTCCCATCATCTCACAAAGTTGATGGGTGGTGTTTCATGGGCTCCGACGAAAGATCGATTTGTTTTAAACGTTCCTCAAAATTTTGCCATCACATTACTGGGATCAGTTCTGACTTCCGTGGCGGAGTGCGCGCTGCGGGCGAATTTATCAACCCCGGGAATAAAAGGTAAGTTTGAAAAACATCCAAATCACGTTCGAATTCATCTGACGGTGTCTGGCATGCCCGCTCACGAGTGGACAACGTTAAGATCAGTTCTGTCGATTTTAGCCTGCGGATCAGAAGCGGTCAGCTTAAAGTCAGACTCTGAAAGCTTGATGTTAGATCTACAAAGTTCAGCATCGTAAGTTAATACAGCGTCGATTTCTCAGAATTTGCGACCACGACTCCGTTAACTTCGGACACCATGCTGAACTTTGCAGTGATCGGCGAAGGCACGCGAATTAAAGCCGCGGCACTGGACATCAAAGAAGCATAGTCTCGGTTGCCATCTCCGATCCCAATGGATCCTGAGCTTGAGGCTCCATTCTTTGCAGTGGCAGGTCTTGAGTTGGCTTGCATTCGCCCTAAAATTATAGGGCCCTGAATGGCGCCAGAATAAAAAACTCCGCTGGCCGCGTTGCTGCCATGATCAGATCCGAAACCGTCGTTGCGCGGCGATCGATTAAATTCGCTGAGCATGGCAATCACCGTGTCTTGAAAAACATTGGCCGCTCTTAATTGTGTAATAAGCTCGAGTAAACACGCGGCATAGGCGCGCCAATTATAAGTGTTCGTAATTAAGCTGACCATTTTTCCAGTGCCATGTTCGTCAGGGGTCGCCATCATGCCGGGTCCAATGGATAAAGAATGTGTCAATTTATTAACAAATAAATATTCTGCCAAAGCCATGTGTCTTGCTAAAAATCCAAACTTCCCTGTGGCTGGGATAAGGTCCCTTAGATCAGGCCCTGTAGCCATAGATCCGTTTAAATTAGTACGGTAAAAATTATTTCGTACCCCCGTTGTTCCAACTGGCAGATCCGTCAGACCAGGAAGTGGATTCGAGCGATCAAGGGCTCTCATAATTAAGCTTTCGTACTTGGCCACCGCATTGGTCCAATAAGTATTCATATCACCCAATGCTTTTCCCAAAAGCTCGGTGGCAGATTTTTGATCAGCGGCTAAGGATGTGGCCCCTGGGTGTTCACTTTGTGCGTAGGCATTGAGAGTGGCCGTGGAAGCCTCTAAGTAAGACTTTAACTGCGCCTTTTTACTGTTGAATACCGCGCCCGTTTTATTGGTGAATGGATCCATTAAAGTTTGCAGAAGATTATCTGAGTTGGTGGCTTGGTTATAGTTCGGAATAGCCACATTAGAATAACCTTTTGTAGATCTAAAAACCAAATCATAAGCTTCAGCTGAAGCTGACTTGATGGGAGCATCCGAAGCATCTGAGGGCATAGCTGTTAAACTTTGCAAGGCGCCTAAAGGAGTTAAGATATTCATTCGCGAGATATCATGGGAATCACTGCCAGAATTTAAACCTTGTAAGGCCAAAAGATTGTTCAAAAGGTCGGACATCGGCCTCGAACCGCCATCCGCTGTTGGAAGATTAAACTGCCATTGCCATGGCGCTTGTATGCCTTTCACCAGCACAGTATTATATTCAGCGTCTACGTATCTTCCAGCCACCTCTGTGTATTTTGTAACTGCTTGAGCATTTCGTGTAAAGCCAGCGGATCCGTAAGGATTCAAAAAAAAGTCAAAGGTCCACCTGGCCGGCCCGCCCGGTAAGGAAATATAAAGCAATCTTCGGGGATTCAACTTCATTTCAGCCGCACAGGCATTAGTCACAGCCCCGCTGATGATACTCTGAGTGAGCATATTCAAAGGGCTAAACATGGCATTAACGCCCGTCATTCCCAGGAATTGCAGAAGTTCTCGACGGTTGATTTCCTTTAATCTACTCACGTTAATTCCCTTCAAATTTTTTTTTAAAGCGCACTGTCAGAACGTTGATACTGTGGGGTCCTTAAAATATCAGATATTAATGTCCGCAAACTATTGTGTTGGCGTAACGACTTTCCAAGCTTGATCACTTCGTTCCTGTGGGCTACTGCCTGCGCTGATAGACCAACATGCTTTGGATCATAAATGTCGCTAGTGTCCACAGAAATTCCGGTAAAATGAGCGTAGTATCTTTTCGCAGCACAAATATAAAAGTCATCTTGATTGGCAATCTGGCTGGCTAAGTCCGCGGGACTGCTGACGGCCACATCAACTAAGTTTCCCATATAATTTCTAAAAAATAATGTTCCTGTGGGTGGACGTTTAGCATAATCAGCATCAGCGGCCGATGGCCAAGCCGTTTCCGAGGGCATTGTCGACGCCGGAAATTTCACAAAAAAAGCGCCTCGCTGCCCGGGCATCATCGAATTATTTCCAAAGGCCGTGTATTTAACATTTCGAACAACCGAAGCCGCTCGATCCATCGAGGCATGGCAAGAAGCACAAGTATTTATTGTTCGGAAAGAAACTGAACTTCCAGAAACAATAAAAGGATCTGCATCAGAATTTCTAACAACGGGAAGCTCACGACATAAGAGGTCATGATAAACGGCTCGACCCCACCGTCGTGGCATTTGCGTAGCCCCGTCGGCAGCGAACTTCTCGCCTTGGATCACGTTCATCAAGGCGTAAGTATAATTCCCTAACAGTCCTCCGCCTAAAGATCCAGCGAGGGTCACGGTCCCAGCTGAGCTGACTCCGTTTTCCGTGATAGAATAATTAGCCGAAGCGGCCGGCGTAGCGGTCACGCCATACAGAGCTCCCCGCGGCGCAAATTTAAGTGGGCTTAGGGCGAATAAATCAGCCGTCGCTTTAGATTTTGCTCCGGTTGTTGAATTCATTGTGGCTCGCACAGGGATGTAAATTGCATCTCCGGCAAGGGTTCCACTGTAGGAAGAATTAACATCGAATAAAGCTTTGGTGACGTACAGCGCTGGCGTAGAGCTGTCCCAAAGGTCCATAACCCCGTCAGTCCACCAATCTTTTCCTGTGTCTAACGCCGTAAAGTCTTTCATTGAAAACCAAGAAGCATGCAACCGGTGCATGTTTTTAAGGACGTTCAAGGCTTCAGGATCTGCAATATTATTAATTGTCGTATTTCCATTTCCGCTAAGAATACCCTTACTAAGAACTTGCAAACACGCAACCACTGGATCAAGTTGCCCCCCCGCAACTTGCTTTGTTAGGGCATCGGTCACAGATGGTCGTTGACCTGTAATTTGGGAGTAGCACCTGGTAAAAAGGGCGATCCGCGATAAATATGTTCCAGCGTCAGCGCTGATCGGAGTCACCCACAAGACCAACAGAAATAATAATTTTGATGCCCTGTTAATTTTTTTCATAACATCTCCATCAAAGGGGATGTGCATAGACTCAGGAAAACAAATCTCCAGGCGTCCAGCGGTGCTTGACCAAAATTAAGGGCGGCTTGATGCTGGGCACGGAGCGCCGCTAGCACATAATCTGAAACAGCTCGACCAGGGAAAAATAAATTAAGTGTATTTGAAAGGTTCACATCTGAAGCCGCTGAATTGGGAGTTAAAGAAATTTGCGTTAAAGCCGTCATGACGGCTTCATCGATACTTAAAATTTCTTCGCAAGATCGAATAATATAACCTTTTCGGATTGCATTTGAGAGAGGCACCTCTGGGGCGCTCGAGCGGTCTCCGCCAGGGCAAATGTCGTCGTAGCGGCTGCAAGGCCCACCCATCGACGATATTTGCAGATTGACCAAACTATTAATTTTATTTTTGATGGACGAAGTTGAAGTTGTTGCAAGCGCTGGATTAACAAACAACATCGTCATCGTAGAGGTCATATAGCCAGCATGCCCAATATTTATTTTGTCGTCAGCGCCAAGCGAACTAAATAAAGTTCCTGAAGATCCTGAGGATCCAAACTCTAATATTTCGAATTGATCTCCGGACTTCACAGAAAAGCCCGACCGTCCACAGTTTTGAAATGATAAGCACAAGAGCAGGATTGCTATCCCCGCCAAATAACGTGCCTTCAGTCTTCTCAACTTCCCCAAATTATGATATTTCATAATTCCCCTACACCTTGATCAGTCTATCGTAACCTACAGGCCCTGGGATAAGCGATTATTTTAGCAGATAAATTAACTGGCGAAGTTATGGACTGATTCAGAAAGTTCGACGTTCTATTTTGAGATTTTAGCGACAGAAAGGATACCGTCACGATGAGACCCAAAAACCATAAAAGGAGATTCGATATTTTATTTCAATTTTTCTTATCTTGAGATGGAATTTCATTTGAACTTTACCCTTAAAAATGGGCAAATCACGTTTCTTCAAGGAGACTTTAATTTGGAACAGCTTTTAAGCGTCCATGCGATCATCCCTTTCCTGACACTTTTTGCCCTGGAACTAGTGTTGGGAATCGATAATATCATTTTTATTTCGATTATTTCATCAAGGCTTCCGGCGACTCAGCAGCAGAAAGCCAGAACCGTTGGCCTGGCTCTGGCGGTGATCACTCGGATTGGACTGCTTTTATCTTTATCTTGGGTTATCGGCCTCACGGCCCCACTTTTTACAGTTTTAAATGAAGAGATTTCTGGTCGCGATTTAATCCTACTTATCGGCGGCTTATTTTTAATTGCAAAGAGCACCCATGAAATTCATCAAAAGCTTGAATCCGCAGATGAAAGTTCTGACGCTCCCGCGGGCCGTAGCTTTTGGAGTAGCATCGTTCAAATTCTACTTCTAGATATTGTGTTTTCTTTAGATTCTGTCATTACGGCGATCGGTATGGTTAGTTCTGTGGCCATTATGATTGCGGCGGTTGTTGCTTCGACACTGGTGATGATCTTCACAGCTTCAAAAATTTCTAACTTTGTGGATCGCCACCCGACGATTAAAATTCTAGCACTTAGCTTTTTATTGATGATTGGTGTCACTTTGATTGCCGAAGGATTAGATCAATATATCTCGAAAGGTTATATTTATTTTGCCATGGCCTTTTCACTGTTCGTCGAAACTTTAAATATTCGCCTGCGAAAAAAGACTGAACCCATTCATTTGAAAAAGAATTGGTAAACTCAAGGCGTCTTATTTAATTAAGTGAGCGCCTCAAGAGGCGCTTGCGGATGAAAATTGGACGATCCTTGCAAAGCCAACTTTGATTTTAAAAATGAAATCACATGCACGGCCGAATAATTTTTCTGACCTTTTGGAATATACCTAGCAAGGTTTGAGATTTCATCCCCGGCCGTCATAATTTCCATTTCTTGGTAGCCGCTTTCTTGATCCTGACCCATCCCAACCGCTGAGAAAAGACCATTGCACAAACATTTGCGCCCAATGGTTTCTTCTAGTTTTCCGCCTTTTTTTAAAAAGATCTCGATCGGCTCGGCCGCACATCTTAATCCCATTTTACCATCTTCTTGGCGGTAGGCCGTGCGTAAATAACCTAGATCACATTTTCGCGGTCGCGCTAAATAGTTGGCTTCTTGCGAAAGGGTATTTTCTTTTTGAACAACTTTAAATGGAAAACCTGACGGCGAAGCTAAAGGATCGGTAAAAACAGTTGGCGTTTTTCCCGCTAAAATTTCGTTCAAGACATCTTGCCTTAAATGGGCGGCAATTCCAGATTCGTCGGAAAATGCAAATGCCGTTCCCGCTTGAATGCCAGTGGCCCCTAGACTTAAAGCTTCATTCAGTTTATCCGGAGTGGCTGAAGATCCCGCCAACCAAAATGGCAATCCCATCTCGGCAAATTTCGCAAAATCGACTTCGTCCCGCTCGGAATAAATGGGCTCGCCCAATTCTGAAAGTTTCATCGGTCCCCTTGGTGGAGCGTTATGTCCGCCGGCGGTCCAATGTTCAATAATAAATCCATTCACTTTACCTGTCGATTTTTTTACTAAACTTAAAGCTAAGGTCGCGGAAGAAACGATGGCTAAAAAATCAGGGCGCTTTAAAGGCACCGAAAAATCTAAGGTTAGAACTTCTTTCGGATTAAAAAATGTTTTAAATTCATCTTCTGGCAAAGCCCCTTCAACATAAAGTTTTAAAGACGCTTCTTCATGCAAAGCTAACTTATCTAAGGCCCCAGGGATCTCTCGAGGAATGCCTGCACCCATCAGCACATAATCTACGCCTGCTAACATCGCTCCATAAAGGCTGCTCAAATTCGGCAACTGGATTTTTTCTAAGAGGTTTACACCAACAAGTCCGTTGTGACCTTCTTTGGCCAGCCAAACTTCAATAAAATTTGAAGCCACTGTCAAACGAAGCAAAGCCGCGGAAGACTTTATGGCAAAAAGTGGACTGCGCTTATACGGAGTTCCCGCTTTACGCCCCTCAGGAATAAAATAATTTTTTAAGATCTCTTCAGAAACACTTTGATCGGGGAAATGGGTCAAAGCTCGGCGCATATGTCCACCTGGATCGCCATCTTGAAGCCGCCTGACAATCACTGAGTTGAGAGATGTCCCAGACATCACTCCGAGCTCACCAGCTTTCGAAACGGCTCTCGCCAGAACCCAGTTCGATACGGCGATACCCATGCCACCTTGTATAATCATAGGATGTTTCATGCCCCTCTAAGATATATCCTTTGCACCCTGGTTGGAAGTTGAAAACTGCCTTAAACCAACAAATATTATGACATTTGCTAAAGGCCGATAGAGTCGACTTGAACTGTGAAAGAAATCCACCTTTAGGCGCAGCCCACTGTATGACCACAATTTGGGCAGCGGTAACAGCCACTTTGAAGCTCGGTGTCGGATTGACACAATGGGCACTTCATAACAAAAGTTTTTTGATTTAACGGCTGGCTGAATTTACTGTTATCACGATAGATGGCCACGGCCTTAAGCTGTAATTTCCAAGCTTGTTGAAAAAGATCAGCAATCTCTTTTTCAGTGGCCGATTCTGGCAAATTGACGGTTTTTGAAATAGCTCCGCTGATAAAAGGCTGAACTGCTGCCATCATTAAAAGATGACTTTGCGGTCGCAATGCATTGGACCCCGTCGCGCCAGAAAAAACCGCCTGATGCTTTTCTAAAAAGCCCGGAGCTCCTTGAATCTGGCCATTTTTTAAAACGTACCCAGTTATTTTCTGAATATCATTTTCAGAATAGCTTAATTTTTTTAAAGCCACCACCATCGCAGAGTTAATGATTTCAACTTCGCCGCCGCCAACCATTTTTTTTAATTTCACTAAAGCAAAGTCAGGTTCGATCCCCGTCGTGTCACAATCCATAAAAAGTCCGATGGTTCCTGTTGGCGCCATGACTGTCACTTGCGAATTCCGAAACCCCGTCTGGGCGCCTTGCTGAACTGCAGTTTCCCATAAGCTCTTAGCCTGGGTTTTAAATTCCTGCGGAATCTGCTGCCAGTGAACTGATTCCAACGCATTTTGATGACGATCCATCACCCTTAGCATTGCAGTTTTATTTTTATTGAAACCAGGAAACGCGCCTTTTGCCTTTGCTAACTCAGCACTGGTTTTGTAGGCGACACCGCCCAGCACCGCACTCAGGCAGCCCGCCCAAGCCCGACCTTTTTCTGAATCATAAGGTAAAGCCATTCGCATTAATAGGGATCCTAGGTTGGCAAAACCTAAACCCAGTGGCCGATAGTGATGACTATTTTCAGCAATTTTTTGCGTTGGATAACTCGAATAATCCACCAAAATATCCTGAGCGATTAAAAGAATTCGGGCAACATGCTGATAAGAATCTAAATCGAAAGAGCCATCCAATTTTAAAAATTTCACCAGATTCAGCGACGCTAAATTACAGGCGCTATCATCTAAGAACATATACTCAGAGCAAGGATTGCTAGCCCGAATCTCACCCGATTCAGGACACGTATGCCATTCATTGATCGTGTCATGAAACTGAACTCCGGGATCAGCACAGCTCCAAGTCGCATGAACTAAGCGCTGCCAAAGTTCGCGCGCCTTTATTTTTCGAACTTCTTTTTGCTCGGCTTTATTTTCTGATCTTGAGATCAAGGACCAGTCTTTATCCTCTTCTACGGCCTTCATAAAATAATGAGTTAAACGAACCGAGTTATTCGCATTCTGACCCGCCACCGTTCGATAAGCGGCTCCTTCAAAATCAGCTGGATACCCAGCTGCAATCAAGGCTTTTGCCTTTTTTTCTTCGTTTAATTTCCATTCTATAAAATCAATAATTTCGGGATGATCAATATCGACACAAACCATTTTTGCAGCTCGACGGGTGGTGCCCCCAGATTTGATGGCGCCAGCGCCACGATCTAGGACTTCAAGAAAGGCGATCAGACCTGAAGACGTTCCCCCCGTTTGCAGTTCTTCATATTTACTTCTTAAAGGCGAAAAGTTAGTGCCTGACCCTGAGCCATATTTAAAAAGTTTAGCTTCGTTTTTTGCCAGATCAAAAATACTTTCTAAACTGTCATCGACGGATTGAATAAAGCACGCCGAGACTTGGGGCCGCTCGAAAGCATTTCTATAACTGGTAACAATTTTATTTTTAAAATCCCAGGCCCACATTTCATTTAAAGATTCCAATCGATAAGCTTCAAAAACACCAGCATTAAACCAAACCGGCGAATTAAACGCCGCCATCTGGTGAATCAAAATAAATTTTAACTCTTCTGCAAAATGGTTTAGATCTTTTTCACTGGCAAAATAGTCGCCCTGCTTTTTAGCGCTGATGACAATGGCTTCGACCACCCGACTGATCAGCTGACGAACTGACGATTCATTTTCAATCCGCGGAAGTTTCCTGCGAAAATATTTTGAAGCTGCGATGTCGACAGCCAGTTGCGACCAGGACTCGGGGGCTTCGACCGCCTGTTGCTCAAAGATCACTTTGCCGTCGCGATTTTTAATCACAGAATTAAATTTTTTCCAAACGACGGTTTCAAATGCATCAGCCTTTAACCCGTCGGTCGGCCCAGATAATTTTGGTGAAACTTTTAAACCCTTCGCCATCAGAGCTTGATCATAATCTTCTTGAATCTTAGAGCAAGCCCATTTAAACCCAAGGGATGCTGTCTGCTCCACCGATCTATTTAGACTACAATGCCACCACGCCACTTGATCCCCGTGTTCTGGAAGTGATGCTGCCCTATTTCCAACAGCATTTTGGTAACGCAGCCAGCTCACAACATCCTTGGGGTTGGACGGCCAGCCGTGCCGTTGAAAAAGCGCGGCAACAAGTCGCCGGACTCTTATCGGCAAAGCCTTCAGAAATTTTTTTCACCTCAGGCGCGACCGAAGGAAATAACTGGGTCTTTCAAAGTCTTTTTAAGCAATGGCAAGATTCTGCCAAGGGCGGATCTTTTCACGTTCTTAGTTCCAATGTTGAACACAGCTCCGTTTTAAAAAATTTAGAGGCTTTAAAAAAACAAGGCGCCATGGTTGAATTTGTGCCAGTGAATTCTTTTGGCCAAGTTGACGTAGCTGAAGTTAAAAAAAGAATTCGTCCCGACACTCGGTTGATGAGCTTTATCTGGGCTAATAATGAAATTGGCAGCCTAAATCCTATGAAAGGACTGGGCCATCTTGCCCATGAAAATAAAGTCTATTTTCATAGTGATGCCACGCAAGCTGTAGGAAAAATTAAAGTACAACTTGAAGAAACAAAGGTCGACTTTTTAACCTTGTCGGCTCATAAAATTTATGGACCCAAAGGCAGCGGGGCTTTGTATATCAGGTCAGCTGATCCTTGCATTCAATTAGAGCCTTTCATCTTAGGCGGCGGCCAAGAAAAAGGTCTGCGCTCGGGAACGGTCAACGTGCCCGCGGTCGTAGGACTTGGATCGGCCTGTGAATTTTGCAGGATTGAAATGGATCAAAGTTTGATTCGGATGACAAAAATGCGGGATAATTTCTTAAAAAAATTAATCGAAGAAATTCCCGGCATCCAATTAAATGGTCATCCCTCCGACCGAATTTATTCTAACTTAAGCCTGACCATGGCTTCAAAGACAGTTGCTGATGCCCTTCCTTTATTGATGCGCTTGGGCTTTAGCACGGGTTCGGCTTGCCATTCAGGGACGATGGCCGGGAGCTATGTTTTAAAGTCGATTGGCCTTTCCCCAGAGCAAATCGCCTCTACCTTAAGGCTTTCTTTTGGGCGATTTACGACAGAGGATGAATTATCAGAAGCCCTGACCCTTCTGAAGAAGGCTTTTGCCAATTTGCAGACCCAGCCAAATATTTAGTCCTTTCAATCATTTCGGGCTTTTTTCTCAATTGATTGAACAAGGTGCATTCATAATCTTTTTATGGTAAGTTCTATTTATGATTCAAATCTCAGAGACTGCAGCTCAGAAATTATCGGTCCTTAAAAGGGATGAAGGAAAGCCCGCCGAAGCCGCCCTTCGCGTAGAAGTTAAAAAGGGTGGATGCTCAGGCCTTTCTTACAAGATGGATTTTGATACAGGCCCTCGTGATGGCGATAAGACCTTTGAATCCAATGGCCAGAAAATCACTGTTGACCCTCAAAGTTTACTTTATCTTTTGGGCTTAACACTTGATTACTCGGGTGGTCTGAACGGCAAAGGCTTTGTTTTCGATAATCCAAATGCCACCAAAAACTGCGGCTGCGGCTCTTCCTTTAACGTCTAGGGAATTGTTTAAAAGTTGGTCAATAAATCTGACATTCCCGCCTAGTGGTTCGACACTTTAAAAAGCATTCCAAGCTTAGAACATTTTTTTGACACAGATTCGTGAGGCCTAGCTTCTGGTGATATTCTTTGATCACACAGGAGGTTTTCAGTGAAACAATTACGGAAGATACTTTTAGGCTGCACAGTGATGGGAATCATCGGATGTAGCGGAAGTCCAAACTCAGGGGGCGGCTCTGCTGATCTTGGCGCGGTCCCTTTACTCAGTAGCCATCCATCAGGCGTCAACAACATGCGCTTAAGTCTGACAGATGCTCCTTCCCGCGAGCTAGAGCAAGTCTTCGTCAATGTCGATCATGCTGAGCTGTTCGTTAAAAAAGGGGGCCAGGCCGCCCGCTTGATCGTGGCTCAAGACTTGGGTTTAATTGATCTGCTTCAATTAAAAAACGGCGTGATGTTACCGATGCATGACCTGGCCTTACCGACCGGTATAGAGATCACAGGGATTCGCTTGGTCTTAAAAGGCACTGACAACCATTCTATTAAAAAGGATGGCAGCCGATGTGAAATGCAAACCCCAAGTGGGCAGCAATCAGGAATTAAGATTCACCTAGCAAGTCCATTTACTCTGGAAGAGAACTTCACTTACTCGATGGTGTTAGACTTTGATGCGGGAAAATCAGTGGTGGTGAAGGGCAACGGTGATTGTTTACTTAAACCGGTGTTAAAGCTTCTACAGGTCACGAGAAGGGCTGTAGTTGTGGCTCCGCCAGTTGTTATTGCTCCGCCGGTGGCAGTGGTACCAGATCCTGGATCAACAGATGCCCCTGCACCAGTGCTTGACGAGCCTGTTACAGGTGGGACGGATACGAACGTTATTCAAGTTGTAGATACTTCCACAGCTCCAACAACGGACAGCACAACGACGCCTCCTCCCGCAACGGCGCCAACAGGCTTTGATACGACAACACCGCCTAGCGCGCTTCCTCCCGTTATTTCAATTGAGGATAGCTTCTTCCTTGGATAATTATTGAGATAATAAAACCGCTTCTTCAATTTGAAGAAGCGGTTCTCTTGCTTCCCTTTGTCGATCATTTTGACAATCTTAAAAGACTTACAGTGCCTCTCGAAAGTTGAGATAAGCCGAAAGACCCTGTGGTACCTTGTGCGCAAGGGGCACAAAATGAAACTTTCACGACAACTAATTCCAATTTTAATCCTTATTTCATCAAACCTAAGCGCGGCCGCAGTTCCCTTCCAAAACGTTAATGGACCCAACTGCTTAAATGCGGCCATGACTTCCGTGGGCTTAAGCAAGCACTACCGCTATGCCTCAAATGGTGAAATGCAAACGATGCTGAATTCACCTCTTTGTCGTAGGCTTGCAAATGGCGAAGTACGAGCAGTCAATGATATCGGCTTAATTTTGGATAACGGGCCCTACGCGATGAAGGGTATTATTTCTCACGCCTTTGTTCATGTCAGCCGCGACCAGGTTTTTGAAAAACATGGCTATAGCAGAACGGACCCCTACCAAGTTGTTAATTTGCAAAATGTCTTTGCAGAATACGAGGTTGATCAGAATCCGGAGTGTCGGCAAAATCAGTTTGACCGTAAAACTTGTCGAATGGGCACGGATTATTATCGTTGCGGTAACTTAGAGCAATTTATAACAAGTCATCCGCAAGAAATTAGAAAGTACACTATTGGTTTTTTTCGACAGCTTGAAAAGATCGAACAAAAATTGCAAGACTCATTTGCGTCCGGTGAGCCTTCAAAAAATAAGCAGCTTGAAGTTGCCAGAGACTTACAAGTCCTGGCCCGTAAAATGATGAATGTTCCCGAATCAGATGTCGTTGCGGAAAATTTATTTTTTAATATTATTGCGAATCGATTTGTATCTATTGCCGAACAACTTAATGCAACGGGATACCATGAATTGCGCAACGGTGTTTGGGCATGGGAAAATCAAATTAAAAATATTGGTGAAATTTTTGAAATCATCTCAAAAGTAGAAATCCAAGATGACTTGGATCTTGTTTATTCCAAAGCAGGATCAAAATTTTTATCAATTTACGGACCGATCGTCAAACTTCAGCGAAATGTTCCGCTCAATCTAGTGCTTGATATAGAAGAACCAAATATGGCAGCTGGAGTTTCATTATATAAAACGGAAGCTCATATAGGCGTCGGCGCTGATCTTCATCGGAACCCTAATATCACTCCAGATGCCTACTTGGCCATGCTTTGCCATGAGGTCGGTCATCTGTTGGGAGGAAAACCATATTCAGCCAATACCCTGAAACCGTCGCCGCAATGGGTTTCAAACACGCCGTCTTCTTCGGAAGGGCAAAGTGATTATTTTTCTTCGTTGGCCTGCATGAAAAAAGTTTTTGCAGAAACAACCCCAGCGACAGTCGCTGATTTTGCGGTGACCCCGAAAATTAAAAACTTGTGTGAACGTCAGTACCCAAAACTTTTGGATCAAAATATTTGCAAACGAAGCATCAACGCCGGATATGATTTGATGTTATATATTTCATCGATCTATACAAGCTTTGGGCCAGTGACAGATTTTTTAAAATTGGAGATGGATGCTTCAGAGGGCCGCGGTTTGAGTGCAAAAGGCATGTACCCATCTTTGCAATGTCGATTTGATACAATCGTGGCTGGTGCCTTAAATAGAAAACAACCTGATTGCTGGTTTGTTGGTCTTTAAGCGACCCGAATCTGTGTTTGGCTGATTATAAATTCTCGGATAAATTGGCTTATTTCTTCTGGTCTAGTTTTAATTGTCAAATGCCCGCCACCCCTGGTTGACACAACTCTGAGACATTCCAAATTTTTTGCAAAAGATTGATAAGCTTTCCCTGAGAATAAATAATCCTGCTCATCATAAATCAACATGGCTGTTGGTTTCCTTAAACATTGACTGATTTTTTTATCCCAAAGAGTCCAATCCTCATTATGTAAAATCCAGGTAAAGTTGTGAACTAAGTGCGCGACAAAATCTAACTTTTTACCAGTTAACTTTTGCGCCGGAGAGTGCGTTCGACTGCGCTCATCTCGGAAAGCGGCGATCAATTTTTTAATTAAAGCTTGGCCGATGGGAGTGGCTAAAGCCACTTTGATTCCTTTTTCTGTCCACGGAGTGACACAAAAATATCGCAATTCTGGGGGTATAAAATGAATTGACGAATGTGGCAGCATCGGATTGATCAGCACCAATCGATCCACTAAATCTGGATACTGAATCGACAAGGCCCACGCCAGCGCTCCGCCATAACTAGTCGCTGCCAAGTTCACTTTCTGCCGCGGATAATTTTCTTTTAAAAATTGGGCTAACACTTCAATTTGGATCGAGAAAAAAATTTTATCTTGGCTTAGAAACAAATGCGAAATACTTGGAATCACAACACGGAAGTCTGATTTTAAATTTTCAACAACGGCGTCCCAGTGCATGACGCTGCCGCCATAACCATGAAGTAAAACTAAAATAGGTCCTTCACCGATTTCCCGATGAGTTATTTTGTGAGTCATCCAGATATGTTATCGGAAAATAAGACCGGTGACTTAATGTCTTGGACCTAGGCCTAGCTTTGACCAGATCTTACGACTTTAAAGGTTTTGGAATGGGTTTTGCGATTATTTTTTCGGCCGGCTTTTCAGGCGGCTTTTCAGTCAATAACATCGTATCTAAAACGGCAATCGATTCAGTTGGCTTTTCAGAGCGAAAACCGCGGATTTTTTTAGTCGTGTTTTCTTGTCGCTCAAGTTGCTCGGTCATATCAATTGTCACCGGACCAAAACATCGCACCTGGCAAGCCAGTCTTCGACTGTCGATATAATAGTTGGTCCCAATCAAGCTCAATTCTGTTTTATTCGGCGGCATTACGTTCGATTCGCCTTCCACAATGCGAATGCGACACTCTGCACAGGACGGCACACCTTTACACAAGGATTTAATTTCAATCCCATTATCCATTGCAAGCTGCAACAGCGTTTTTTCTGGGCTGGTCTCAAGTTCTATATTTTGGGGAACGAATTTAACTTTCAATTTCTTTCCTTCAAGTTCTTTCCTTATGATTTTGACTCGACAATCACTTTAATAAATTTTTTCTTACCGGCTTTGATTAAATATTCACGGCCTGCTTCCAAATCCAATTTTAACTTTGCATCCGCCACTTTTTCGCCATTTAAGCTGACACCACCGCCTTGAATTAATCTTGATCCTTCACCGTTTGAAGTGACAAGACCCGCTTTAACCATTAAGGCACTTAAACCAAGTCCCTTTTCGGCACTGACCTTTAATTCAGGCACTTCATCAGGCAATCCCTTATCAACAAAAATTCGATTAAACTCATCTTCGGCCCTTTGGGCCGCTTCTGATGAATGATACCTCGTCACAAAATACTTAGCTAAATTTACTTTTACATCGCGGGGGTGTTTTTTTCCGCTCTTCACATCTTCTTGCAGCTGATTTAGTTCCTTCGGCGTGATTTCTGTTAAAAGCTCGTAATAGCGATACATTAAGTCGTCAGAAACCCGCATGCTTTTCCCAAACATTTCTTTGGGCGAATCGACAATTGAAATATAATTATCTAAAGATTTAGACATTTTATTAACGCCGTCTAGACCTTCTAACAATGGCATAGTTAAAACGACTTGTGATTCTTGTCCGTAAGAAGATTGCAAATCTCTGCCGACCAGCTAGTTAAATTTTTGGTCCGTCCCACCCAGCTCAACATCAGATTTTAAAGCGACAGAGTCATAGCCTTGTGTGAGCGGGTATAAAAATTCATGAATTGAAATCGGCACTCCCGCTTTATAGCGTTTTGTAAAATCATCGCGCTCAATCATACGAGCGACTGTGTACTGCGCAGTAAGTTTAATAAAATCAGCCGGTGTTAATTTATTGATCCATGAAGAATTATAAACAATTTCTGTTTTTTCAGGATCCAGAATTTTAAAAACTTGAACGGCATAACTTTTTGCGTTCTCTTCAATTTCTTCTTTTGTCAGCATAGGCCGAGTCGCATTTTTCCCTGATGGGTCGCCAATCATAGCGGTAAAATCACCAATCAGAAATTGAATATGATGCCCCAAATCTTGGAACACCTTCAGCTTGTTAAAAACCACCGTATGACCAAAATGAATATCCGGACGAGTGGGATCAGCGCCGAATTTAATTCGTAGAGGCTGCTTTTTTTCTAGGGATTTTTTTAACTTCTTAAGTAGATCGGCCTCGCTGATCAATTCAGCGCAGCCCTTCTTAATAAGTTCGATCTGCTCAAGGGGAGCTAACATTATCTGGCATGCTCCACAGATCTTGTTTCACGAACGACAGTGATTTTAACCTGGCCTAGATTCGGCATTTCTCGCTCGATTTTTCGAGCGATATCTCGGGATAGCATTTGCGCTTGATCGTCCGTGACCTTGCTACTTTCAACAAGGACCCGAACTTCTTTACCCGCTTGCAGGGCAAAACTTTTTAGGACGCCATCAAAACTATTTCCAATACTTTCTAAATCTTCTAACCTGTGGATGTAAGCATCCATTTGCGGTCGACGAGCGCCCGGCCGAGTTTGCGAAAGAATATTGGCTGCATAAATAATCCAAGCCAAAATACTATTTGGTTTTTCATCTTCATGATGGGCACGAATGGCATGACAAATTTCTTCGGATTCACCGTATTTTTTTGCCCATTCGGCAGCAACAAAACAATGATTTCCTTCGGCGGTGTGATCGATCGCTAAACCAATATCGTGCAAGATTCCAGCTCGGCGGGCTTGCTTGACGTTAAAACCTAATTCACCCGCGATCAGCCCTGCGATGTAAGCCACTTCTAAACTGTGATTCAAAGCATTCTGAGCATGCGTGGATCTGTATTTTAAAGAACCAATCAGTTTGATTAGCTCTTGATGAATATTCGGAAGGCCCAACTCGACAACGACGCGCTCGCCTTCGTCTTTCATGGACTTCATCAGTTCGCCACGCATTTTATCGACAACTTCTTCGATGCGGGCTGGATGCACACGACCATCTTCCATTAATTTTTCAATGGTTTTTCGAGCCAGCTCGCGGCGGACAGGATCAAATCCTGAAATCACCACAGCTTCTGGGGTATCATCTACAATAAGGTCGACGCCACACAAAGCTTCCAAAGTCCGAATATTTCGTCCCTCACGACCGATGATTTTTCCTTTCATCTCGTCATTGGATAAGGCCAAAACACTCACCGTTCGCTCGGAAGTGTATTCTGCCGCAAAACGCGCCAGCGCTATACTTAAAATTCTTTTGGCACGTTTGTCGGCTTCTTTTGTCGCGTCTTCCTCAATCACCGTGATGCGCTTCGCACATTCGGCTTTTGCTTGCTCTTCCAAAGCTTCAAATAATTGGCGTTTGGCTTCATCTGCACTCATGTTGGCTACGGTTTCTAATTGCCGGCGCAATTCCAAGGTCTGATCCTCAGTTTTCCTTTCACTTTCTTTCACGCGATTTTCAGTGATCGCAATTTTTTCTTCGCGGTCCTTTAAGTGCGCCCTTGATCTTTCCACTTCTTCAATTTTTTGGCGCTGCTGATCTTCAAGCTCTTTCAAGCGACGCTCCAGCTGCGATTCTTTGTTTTTTAATTGTGACTTTTGCTTATTCAGCTCGGTCTCGACATTTTTTCGCGCTCGAACTTCAAAATCTTTGGCGCGAGTTTCAGAATCCTTTTTAATTTTTGCGGATTCTGATTTGGCGCGGTTGAGGATTTTTTCGGCTTCGGCCTTGCCGGATTTTCTTTGATTCTCATCTTGAATTTTCTTAATTAAAAAAACGACAACGCCGCCCACAAGTAATCCAAGTACAATCGCAATTGCTAATTCCATTTTCCCTAAACCCTTTCCAAACGATTCGCTGGCACCGTCTCAGTATGTGGGACAGACCACAGACCTTGCTCGCTCACGATCGCATTCATCTTCATGTCAAAAGACTCTGTCGGCAGAGTCCCCTCATAGATTTGAAACGTAAAACACGCGCC
>JAYTOY010000008.1:0-20175 GCA_043747555.1 Pseudobdellovibrionaceae bacterium
ATTCGTAAGGCAACAACGAACCACTTAAGCCCTTTAAATATCAGAACAATCTTGAGGCGTTAAGCTGCCCTAAGCACACTTAAGTGGGGCAGTTTCTAAACATTAAATCTGAAAAATAAAATATCGCCGTCTTTAACAGTGTAGTCTTTTCCTTCAGAGCGATATTTCCCAGCTTCTTTAACTGCCGCTTCACTGCCTAATTTAAAAAGATCTTCACTGTGATAAGTTTCAGCGCGGATAAAACCTTTTTCGAAATCAGTATGAATCACACCGGCGGCTTGCGGAGCTTTTGTTCCTGCTTTGATGGTCCAAGCACGAACCTCTTTCACTCCAGCAGTGAAGTAAGTGTGTAAACCCAGCAAGCTATAAGCCTCGCGAATTAATCTTGATAAACCAGGTTCCGTCGCATTCATGCTGGCTAGAAATTCTTGTCGTTCTTCAAGTGGAAGCTGTGCAATTTCTGCCTCCATCGCTGAACAAATAATAATCGCTAAGTTGCCTTCTTCTTTGGCGCGCCTTTCGACCGAGCGAACCCAGTCATTGCCACCCACCGCAAAATCGGTGTCGGATACATTGCAAACATACAAAACTGGCTTTGTTGTTAGTAAATGAAGCTCTTTCATAAAGGGAGCTTCGTTTTCATCACACTGAACAGATCTAGCAGGAAGCCCTGCACTTAAAGCCTTGTGCGCTTTTTCGGTCACTTCAAATTCGGTTTTTAATTTTTTATCAGTTGTTGTGCGAGCTAATTTTTCAATCCGTTTTAATTTTTTTTCAATCGAATCAAGATCAGCTAGCATCAGTTCTGTGTTGATAATTTCCATATCACGCAAAGGATCAATCGATCCTGCGACGTGAATAATATTAGGATCATCAAAGCATCGAACAACATGCACAATCGCATCCGTCTGCCGAATGTGACTAAGGAATTGATTGCCCAAGCCTTCACCTTGGCTGGCACCCTTAACGATGCCAGCGATATCAACAAACTCCATCGCTGTTGGAATCACACTTTGGGGTTTTACAAATTTCGTTATTTGATCTAAGCGTGGATCAGGAATCGTTACGACGCCGATATTGGGATCAATCGTGCAAAATGGGTAATTGGCAGCTTCGGCTTTGGCGGAAGTCAGAGCATTAAACAAGGTGCTTTTTCCAACATTGGGTAAACCAACAATTCCAACTTGTAATGCCATCTGTAACTCCTAGTGTTTAGCCTATATATTAAATCTTGTCGCCGCGATGTCAAAACCCTCAGTTAATAAGGTTTCAACTGCATCGACGGTTTTTTTAAGCATCGCTGGTAAAGCGGCCAGCTCTTCTTCAGAAAAACTTTGCAAAACATAATCGGCCACATTCATTTTTGGATTGAGTGGTCGACCCACGCCAATTTTAACCCGGTAGTAATCGGCTGAGGCCAATTTTTCACTAATATCTCGAATGCCGTTATGACCGCCATGCCCACGGTTTTTTTGAATTTTAAAGCCGCCAAAAGGCTGATCAATATCGTCATGAATCACTATTAAATTTTCCATCGGAATTTTATAAAAAGCCAAAGCGGCTTGCACGGCTTCGCCAGAGCGATTCATAAAACTTAAAGGTCTGATTGTCATGACCTCTTCGTCTTCCCACATAAATTTAGAAGTTGAAGATTTAAATTCAGTTTTCACTGGAGGCTGACTGCAGGATTTCAGCAAAAATTCGATGGCCATAAAACCCACGTTATGACGTGTAAGAGTGTACTCGTTGCCTGGGTTTCCTAATCCTGCAATTAACCAAGCCATGAAAACAAAGCCCCTTAAATAAAAAGAGCGGTTGGTGGCCGCTCTTTGTAAAGTTCACTTTTGGGTTTAAAGCCCGCCAGCCGAATAAGATGAATAAATTATTTTTTAGCTGCTGCCGGAGCTTTTGCACCAGCCGCTGGAGCTGCTGCTTTTGCACCCGCTGCCGCAGCCGCTGGAGCTGCTGCGCCTGCTGCTGGAGTTGCGGCTGCTGCCGCTGCATCTGCAGTTGGAGCAACCACGGCCTCTTCCTCTTGAAGATTAACAACCGCGATTGTTAATTCAGAACCAGAGATAAGTTTAAATTTTTCAGGAATTGCTAAATCAGACACGTGCAAAGCATCGCCCACACCTAAATTAGAAACATCCATTGTGAAAAACTCTGGAATATCACCAGGTAAACATTCGATTTCAATCTGACGATTGACGACGTTCAGTAATCCGCCTTCAGCCAAACCAACTGGTTTACCTTCTAATTTAATTTCGATGCTCACTCGAACCGCTTTTTTCATATCCAACGCAAAGAAATCAACATGCACAGGACGACGAGTGAGTGGGTGAACATCCACAAACTTAATCAATACCACTTTGCCGTTGGCGTTTTTATCAGTGCTTTTTAAGTTAAAGAGAGCATTTTCATAATTGCGAGTGTTGTACCGAACAACATCACCTTCATTAACGAAAATATTTGCGTTGTCAGTGGATCCATAAACAACAGCAGGAACTTTTCGGTCAACACGTAAAGCGCGAGAGAAATGTTTGCCAGTTTGGCGGGGTTCTACGGTCAGTTCTAGTCTTTGTTTCATGGATGTCCTCTTCCTCTTTGAAGTCGCTTCTTTTATCGAATGATTTAATCGAATAAAGAGCTGACCGAATTGTTGCCGTGGATTCTTTTGATTGCTTCTGCCAGCATCGGAGCCACAGAAACAACTTCAATCTTTCCACAATTTTGCGCCGCTTCTGACAAGGGAATCGAGTCAGTCACCCACAATTTCTCAATCCGACTTTCTGACAGTCTACTGACGGCCGGACCAGATAAAACAGGGTGGGTTGCAACGGCGAACACCCTTTTTGCACCATTCTTAAGGAGGCTGTCAACTGCTTGTGTAAGGGTTCCAGCCGTATCAATCATATCATCGATAATGACGGCCGTTTTCCCTGTCACATCTCCAATAAGATGAAGCGCTTTGGCCTCATTCGGGCCGGTTCGGCGTTTATCAATGATGGCAATCGATGCTTCGATTCGTTTTGCAAAAGCCCGACAGCGTTCAACTCCGCCAGCATCAGGACTCACCGCAACAAATTCTTCGCCAAAGCCGAAGCTGTCCCGCCAAGCTCGCGCTAAAGTAGGAATGGCGAATAAGTGATCAACGGGAACATTAAAAAAACCTTGGATTTGGGCGGCGTGAAGATCAACTGCCACCACTCGCTGAGCACCTGCGGTGGTCAAAAGGTCGGCCATACATTTCGCTGAAATAGGAGCGCGCGGAGCCACTTTTCGGTCTTGGCGGGCATATCCATAATAAGGAATTACAGCTGTGATTTGCTTGGCAGAAGCCCTACGGAGAGCATCCAACATGATAAAAAATTCCATATAGTTCTGATTGACGGGTGGGCATGTGCTTTGAATGACAAAAACATGCTGCCCTCGAACACTCTCATGGATTTCACACTGGATTTCGCCGTCAGCGAAAGAAGAGACTGAACAATGACCTAATTCAACGCCTGCGGCCGCCGCAACTTTTTGAGCTAAGTGGGGATTTGAATTCCCAGAAAATATCTTCAGACCGTTCATAGAATCTTCCCTGGTGGAGAGTTGCCAGACGCTAACAAGGGCTTAGATTGATGTCAAAAATTAGATGGATTTTAGTTTCTCTATAAACATTCTTAACGCTTGCGATCTGTGACTATTTTGATTTTTAAAGGCCGCACCCAATTCCGCAAGGGTTTTAGTTTGCCCTTCCGGAATAAAAACGGGGTCATAGCCAAAGCCTAAATTCCCGGCAGGCAGTTTCGAAATTTGACCCTTGAAATCACCTTCAAAAACCCATTCCTGGCCATCGGGTGTGAAAATCACCATGGCACAATGGAATTTGGCATTTCGATTGGCGATCTGTTTGATCGCCATCATTTTCAGCAATTTTGAGATATTTTCAGAATCGCTGGCTTTGGGCCCAGCGTATCTGGCCGAATGAATTCCAGGCAGACCGTTCATACCTTCGACTTCTAAACCAGAATCTTCACCGATCACCCACTGCGTATTTTTAACTGATCTTAAGGTTTTAGCTTTGATGCGAGCGTTATCTAAAAATGTTTTTCCATCTTCAGGGCGCGGAGAAAATGTCCGCAGTTCGCCTTGATGATGAAGCTGTAAATCAGGAAGTGATTTTAAAATCATTTCCATTTCTTGCAGTTTGCCTTTATTCCCGGTTGCGACCCAAACTTCCAATTAAAAACTCCCGGGAATTAACCCTTTAAAGGATGCTCTGGCTTCACGTGAATCGGAATTTTAAAAAAATGCCCGATCGCTTCGCTTTGAATTTTAAATAATTGCTCAATGCCTTGGCGGGCAACCCCTAGCATTCCCATTAATTGTTCCTGGCTGAAGGGTTGATCTTCGGCGGTGCCTTGAATTTCTACGAATTTTCTGGTGTCAGTCATGACAAAATTCATATCTGTGCTGATCGAAGAATCTTCTTCGTAATCTAAATCCAACAGGACGTTGGTGCCAAGGTTTCCTTGCAGCCCCACACTGATCGCCGCTACATAATGAGTTAATGGATTTGATTTAATTTCACTGACCGCGAGCAATTTCTCTAGGGCTAGCGCCATGGCAACAAAGCCGCCTGTAACAGCCGCGGTGCGTGTGCCGCCATCGGCGTTGATCACATCGCAATCAATCATAATTTGTTTATCAGGCATGGCTTTTAAATTCACAGCAGCTCGCAATGATCGACTGATCAATCTAGAAATTTCTTGTGTGCGCCCACTGGACATGGCTTTTTCACGCTTGATCCGTTGATGGGTGGATCTTGGCAGCATGCCATATTCTGCTGTAATCCAGCCTTCGCCTGAACCCATCAACCAAGGTGGGGCCTTAGGCTCGTAGGAAGCTGTGCAAAGCACCCGCGTTTTTCCGAATTCGACGAGAGCACTGCCCTCAGCATTCTCGGAAACATGAGGCGTAATTTTAATTGGTCTTAATTGATAATTTTGTCGTCCGTCGGCTCGCATAAATCCCCGCTTTTAAAATGAATCTATAAGCTAGAAGCGGGCGGGGTCAATCATAGGGACGAAAGAGTTTCGGATTCTGCATCGAGATATTTTAAAATGCCTTTATGAATGATTTCGGCAATTTCTTTTTGATAATGCACATCTTTTAAAAGCTGGCTTTCTTGGACGTGACTTAAAAACCCGATCTCAATCAGCACTGAGGGGATCCGACCTTGAGAGATCACATAAAAAGGTGCTTGTTTAATGCTCACTAAGGACTTTGGCCGCGAGGTCTGCCAAGATTTTTTTAAAAGCTCGCTCAGTTCAAGACTTTTAAAAAACTTGTTTTGCCGTTGAAGGTCCTCAAGGATCGCTGCAACGTCTTTTGATTTAGAAAGAGAGTCATCCTCATGAAATGCGTTTGAAGTCACTATCTGACTTTCTTGATGGGCAAGAAATAACGACTCTTCCTCTATGGGAAGCGGGTTTTGTACGTAAAATTCAACCCCTCGCGCGCGCGTATCTTGAGCCGCATTAGCGTGAAGACTAACAATCAGATCCGCATTTTGAGCTTCAGCCTTGCGAACCCGTTCTTGTAAAGTAAGACTGCGATCTTCATGACGAGTCATCTGAATAAGGAAGCGAGAATCGTTTTCAAACAGCTGCCGTAATTTTTGTCCCACAGATAAAACCAAATCGGCTTCTTTAATACCAGCGTAAACAGCGCCGTGATCTGTGCCGCCATGGCCAGGATCAATCATCACCGTCCACGTTGCGGCGGAAGCAGAAAATGAAATGGCGAGTGTAACAATAAAAATTCGAAGTTGAGCCATGATTCTATTCTGGGGTATTTCTACTTGGTTTGAAAGAGAGAAAAAAAACAGCGACCAGGGTTCGGGGGGGAGGGGCCTGGCCGCCATGGGGGGTACTTATCTAGGTTGCAACGATGGGGCCAGGGTTTGGCACTCTGGCCTGCATTTTAAGGGAGTTGAGCCTGATTAAATTTTTGACAGTGACAGCCCTCGCCAGTAGGCCCGTTTAAAAAACCGTTTAAAAAACCAGACTGGTCCTAAGGGTCTTATTGTTCGAATATGGGTTAACTTAAGGAAATCCTTCAGTTAATCTGGTCTTCATCAGTGAAATATTTAAGGAGAAGGTTATGGGAAAAAGTCCGTTCAAATTGCTCGTTTTTGTAGGTTTGCTTTCTTTGGGATCTGCCACCGCTCAGGCCCAAGTAGAAAATTCTCAGATTGAAGCTGAAGAGGCAACGGCTGATTCAGAGGCCGCAAAATCAGAAGCCACGGATGTAAAACGAAAAGTAGATGATGAAAAGCGCCGTCGAGACCTTGCTTCAAACGGAGCCAAATCACTAGCGGCGAAAGCGCGCGCTATGGAAGCCCAAGCTAAAAAAGAAGTGGCCGAAGGCGAGCGAGATATTGCGCGCCTAAAACTTGAAGCGGCCGAGTTTGAACGAAATCAAAAAGTCGCAGAAAAGGAATACGCCGAAGCTCAAGAAAAAATTCGAGCGGCGCAAGAAAAAATTAAAAAAGCCAGCGAAGTTCGTAAAACTGCCGATGAAAAAAGGTCAGCTTCTGAAAAAGCGATGAAGCAAGCCCAAGATGAAATGAGAAAAACTGAGTATCAACAAAAGGATGCCGAAGAGGCTGGCAAAAAAGCCATAAGTGATTCTGAAAAAGCAAAACTCGACGAGCGGCAAGCCGAGCAAAAATTAGCACAGACAAAACTGGCTGCACAAAAAGCCATTGCTCAAGCTAAGGCCGAGGAAAGCAAAGCCCGTCAGGAAAAAGCTCGCACCGAAGCTGAAATGAAAAAAAACGATGCTGAGATGGAAAAAATTAAACAGCAGCAAGAGCAGTCAGTTGCAACCACTAAAAAAGTCGAAGAAGAAAGAAAAAAATCAGACGGTGAGCTGAAGGACCTAGAAAAAAATGTAGAAAGTGAAAGAAAAAAACTTTCTCGGATGAAAGATGACGAAGAGAAAGCTCGCTCGGCGGCCCAAGGTTCAAAGAAAGAACTTGAAAAAAATCGTATCGTTTTATTAAAAGAAAAAGCGCAAGCTGAACTGGATGCATCCAAACTTAAAAAAGCTATCGAAGATTTCGATAGCTCAGCAAAAAAAGATGAAGAAGAAGTGAAGCGGTTAAATGAAGAGGCCAGCAAAGCGAAGACTGAAAAAGACCGGGTTCAGAAATTAATTGATCAAGCGAAGTCAGCCGCAGCAGATTCTAAAATTAAACGTGAGACCGCTCTCGCCGAGTACGAGACAGAAAAAGCAAATCTTGAGACTGAGAAGATTAAAGCGCAAAGTTTAGGTGTCAACGTAGCCAAGGCAGAAGCTTCAGAGCCTGTTGCAAAGAAAAAATCTTCAAAGAAGAAATGATGTTTAAAGAATTTTTTTTCCGAAAGCCTTGGGCCATTCATAACCCTTTAAAGTCATGGACTTTAAAGGGTTTATCTAATGATGAGCTCAAGCTTGTGGCCGGCACCTTAACAGACACCGAATTACAACTTTGTCTGGTTTATAAAGAGGGCTGGGAAGAGTGGAAAAGGTTTTGTAAATTAGAGGGCTTCGAGAAGGCCCAGCCGCAGGTGAGCCTCGAAGATCTGCCGCAAATTCCGACTGAAGCTTTTCAATCTGAAGAAGTGATCACTCAAGTAAAAATTGTTAGTAAAGAGCCCGAGCGACTGCTGCAAGATCGCAGGCATGGGCGCCATGAAGTTTCCATTCCAGTTGAAATCATTCAGAACAATCAAACATTTCGAACAGAAACTTTGGATATTTCCCTGAGCGGTGTTCGCTTTAAAGACCCGATCCCTGATTGGGTGGCGGGCTATTTCACAGTTCTGTTCAGAAAGCCTGACCAATCATTTGAGATCACTTGCGCGCTTGTTGAAGATCAAAAAGACCAGAAAAACTGCGCCGAAGTTTTTGATACCAATGATGAAGAGAGCGGTTTGAAAACCTACCTCGATTGGGTTAAATCTTTAGAGTAAATAGTTTGCGTAGGAAATGCGAATTCGACTTTTAACTTCTGAGCAATTTGCCAAATCTCCAAATTCACTTTTTCTGTCATTTTAAATTCAGTCTCTTGGTCAGCTGTTAAAATATGAAAATTCAGCATAATATCCAACGACGAAGCACTGAAAGTCGTGAAATAAACTTGCACGGTTCCAGGAATGATCTGTGGATCATTTTTTAAAAAAAACTCTAAAGAACTACAAAATTCCTGAATTTTTTGTGGAGTTGTTTCGTAATTCAGCCCCAAGGTTCTAGCGACACGGCGGGCCGGGCGAGCCCCCAAATTATCAATTTTTTCTTTAGCAACAACAGCATTTGGTAAAGAGACCAGCGAATTGTACGGTGTCCGCACTTGCGTCGAGCGAAAGCCAATGGACTCGACGATGCCTTCAGTATCGGTGATTTTTATTTGATCGCCCACCTTAAAGGGCGAATCAAAAAAGATTGTAATGGATCCAAAAAAATTGGCAAAAGTGTCTTGCGCAGCCAAGGCCAAGGCCAAACCCCCAAGCCCGAATCCCGCAAGAATTGAACCAACATTGACACCTAGGTTCTGTAGAAAAACTAAAACTCCTAATACCACAACAACAAGTTTTAAAGCTTTAGTGGCAAATGGGACAAGCTGGTCATCAAAACTGGTTTCAGTTCTTCGCGACCATTCGATCAACATTAAGCCCATAGCATCGACCATCAACATCACTAGAATGATCAGATGCAAGACCAACCAAAGATGGGCGAACGTCATAAAATATTTCTTTAAGCCTTCGGGCAACTGCAAGGCATCCAAAGAAACCATCCATATAATGGCAACAGCGACTCCGGACAAAGGTTGTTGGATGGGTAAGCTTAAAAAATGGCCTAAGAATCTAGTTTTTCCATCGACTTGAAGTTGCGGCCAATTTTTAAAAATATCCTTCAGCTTAAGAAGAAAAGATCGGATGATCGGGCGCAGGGCCCAACCAAGCGCCATTACAAAAAATAAAATAATCCATTTCCAATTGGGCATCACAAAATAAGTTTGCTCTAGGACTTCCATTTTTCCCCTTATAGGCTATCGCAGTGGCACGCCTGTCATTAAAAGATACAAAATAACTCCGCCTAAGAAAACGCGGTAATAGCCAAAAGCGCTAAATCCATATTTTTTTAAAAGGGCGATGAAAAATCGAATGGCTAAAAGAGCCACCACAAAAGAAATTACAGTGGCGACAATTAAAAGAACCACCGCATTGTCAGGCATGGTCGGTGCTTCTTTCCCCATTTTAAATGTTTTATAAAGACTGGCCGCGGCCAGCGTGGGGACGCCAAGCATAAAAGAAAACTCAGCCGCTTCTTTTCGTGACATACCAAGGCCCATGCCGCCTAAAATTGTGGCGGCCGATCTTGAAACTCCGGGAATCATGGCGACCGATTGGATGACTCCCATGCATAAACATTGCTTCAAAGAAAGGGCCTCAGCCTGAAGGCCCTCCCGGTTGGCTGGAAAAAATCGATCACTAAGAATCAGTGCGACTCCACCGACGGCCAAAGACCAAGCGACAACATAGGGGCTTCCTAAAAGCTGATCGACTTGATGGCGGAATAAAAATCCAATAACGCCAGTGGGAATAAAGGCCACAATTATATTTTGTAATAGCTTTCTTGAGACCAACAAACGCCGCCAATATAAAACCACCACCGAAAAAATCGCACCGCTTTGAATAATGACTTCAAAGTTTTTTACAAAGTCCACCTTCTCGAGCCCCATCCATGTCGAGGCAAGGATCATATGGCCTGTCGATGAGATCGGTAAAAACTCAGTGATCCCTTCGATAATAGCTAATATAACAGCTTGTAATAGTGTCATGATACCAACCATTATTTTTTTCTTAAGACGAATTAGCAAGGAGCTTCAAATATTATTTGGTCGATTGTGTCATAAAGATTTATCTATTCTTTATTTACTTTATCGTCCTATGATTTCAGCACTACGGAGGGTTTAATGAATAAAATGTTAGTCTTAGGGGCGCTACTGATGGCTTCCCAAGCATTCGCGGGCGAATACTTGGTTAAGTACAGAAATGCTTCGGTTATACAGTCTTTGTCTTCGCAATCTCTAGAGAAATCGCAATTTCGCATCACTGGACAACATGAAGTTGGAAGTTATTTGAAAATTGATATCTCTCCGACCAATGAAGCACGAGTTCTCGTGGATTTGTTGACTCGGTTAGATATTGAATATGTTGTCCCGAATGCAAAAATGCACGCCTTCACAACGCCGATTCAAGTCAGCCAACTTCGCGACCAGTGGGCCATCTCGAAAGTTCAAGCTGAAAAAGCTTGGCAACGGGCTGGTAACAAAGGGCATCGCAATGTCACAGTTGCTGTGATCGATACCGGTGTTGACTACAATCATCCTAATTTGACGCAAAATATGGTTCAGGGTTATGACTTTAAACAAAACGACAACGATCCAATGGATGTCACAGGAGCACAAAATCCTGGACATGGAACCCATTGTGCCGGTGGAATTGGGGGAACGGGATTAGTCGACGGGGGGATTGTCGGCCTCAGTCCTGAAGTATCGATTATGCCAATTCGATTTTTAGGTGAAGATGGATCCGGAGACCTGGATTCAGCTGTTAAAGCCATCGATTTTGCAATCGAAAAAAACGTCCAAGTTATTTCAGCCAGCTGGGGAGCTGCGGTTCCTCGCGCTCAAGCAGGTCCGTTATTAGAAGCCGTTAAGCGGGCTGATGATAAAGGTGTGATCTTTGTTGCAGCCGCTGCAAATGATGGAAAAAATAACGATTCAACAGACGTTTTCCCAGCCAACTCGGGATTACCTAACACAATTACAGTAGCGGCCTCAAGCCCGAATGATTCAAAGCCTAGCTGGAGCAACTTTGGAAAAGCCAGTGTGCATGTCTCTTCACCGGGTGAAGATATCATGTCGACATTGCCTGGAAATAAATATGGAAATCTTTCAGGAACTTCGATGGCAACACCCCTTGTTGCTGGGCTTGTTGCTTTTTTAAAAGCTCAAGACACAAGCTTAACGGGAGCACAAGTTCGTGCCTTGCTACAAACTACGGGTGCTAAAGTTTCAATCGAAACGGCTTGTAATTGTCGCGTCGATGCGTTTGGAGCCGTTGATCACCTCTTGAATAAAAAGATGTGGTTGGTTCCTGCGGCAGCAACATTGGAAGAAAATTCTTCGATGAATCTTTCAGTTGTGAATGGAACGGCTCCTTTCACAATGACAAGTTCTAATCCGGGCATTATTTCAATCGATAATACCGGCGCGATCAAAGCGATTTCAAAAGGAACAGTTGTTATCACAGTGAAAGATGCAGTTGGTTCTACAGTGAACAGTTTGGATTACAACGTCGGTAAAACAACTCCACCAGACAATGGTGGTGGCGGTGGACCTCCAGGCGCCCCAGGACAGTGTCCTTTGGATCCGGCTATTTGTCAGATCGCCTGCACAGTGATGCCGACATTGCCGTTCTGTAAGACTCCATAAAATTAACTTTAAAAAAAATAAATTTGCTTTGCGGGCCCTGTTGGGGCCCGTTTTTTTGACCGACTGTGAGTGGACGACTTTATGTTCTATCTTTTTTTCCTTTTAATAATTTCGCAGACAGGCTTTTCGGCCGTTGATTGTGACTCCATTAAATCATTTAAAACTTTTAAAAAAGGGCAGAGTTTTAAAATCGAAGCCACGCAACTTTTGTGGAAAAAAACAGAATCTGGGATGTCTGAGGATTCAGCTGAAATTTGCCGCATTGAGGGAAAGATTGAAGCCTTTGATATCCGCGGGCGCGAAGATGAAGCCTTAGCTTGCTTGAAGCCCGATAAAAAAACAGTTTATTCCTGTGAGACAAGTTTGTCCGGAAAGCCAGCAAAGATTTATTTTTTGCCGTCTATTTGGGTTCGCGATTGGAATTCTAAAAGGGCTCGCGAGTATCGATTCCACGCGCTGATAAAAAGTGACTCGAAGCCAGACCTTTACTTGGATGTTTTTGCTAGAACACTTTCGTATAATATTAAAGCCGCTGACATTGTCACTGAAGGTGCCATCAAAAGTGGTCCTGCTGGTGGCCTTGAAGGATTTTTTATTCGAGCTCAGTTTCAAAAATAAAATTATTTATTAAAGAAGACGGGTTGCCCCTGAGGAGGACTGATAATCTCGTCATCGGCCATGGCCACTTTGCCATGAAGAATTGTATAGATGGGCCATCCTGTGACTTGCATGCCGTCAAAAGGGGTCCAACCGCAGCGGCTAGCAATCCACTTATTTTCAATGGTCTTTTTCTTAGTCAGATCAACCACTGTAAAGTCAGCATCGAAGCCCACCTGGATGCGACCTTTGTTTTTTATATCAAAAATTCTTCTTGGATTTTCAGAAGTCATTTCCACAAATCTTTCTAAACTCATTCGGCCTTCGTGCACGTGATTCAGCATCACTGGCACAAGAGTCTGCACGCCCGGCGTTCCCGAGGGACTTTGTGGATAGGGCCGTTCTTTTTCTTCCCGCGTGTGCGGAGCATGATCAGATCCAATAATATCAGCAGTCCCATCGGCAATAGCGGCCCACAAAGCATCTCGGTGGCGTTTTTCACGAATGGGCGGATTTTGTTGAGCATAGGTTCCAAGCTTGTCATAACAATCCGGAGCCCAAAAAGTCAGATGGTTTGGTAAAACCTCAACCGAAGCAATGTCTTTTTCATTCTTTAAAATAGCCATTTCTTCCGCGGTTGAAATATGCAGGACATGAACTTTGTGATTGTGTTTGCGGGCCAATCGCAAAAGTCTTTTTGTTGAAGAGACCGCTGTTTCTACATCGCGCCAAATTGGGTGTTGATGAACATCGTGATGCTGCTGCGACAACTCTTTGCGCGATTGAAGTCGCATTTCATCTTCCGAGTGAACAATAATTCGGCGCCCGGTGTGCGTAAGAACTTTTTCTAGCAAGGCGTCCGATTCAATCAACAAAGTTCCCGTTGAACTTCCCATAAAAACTTTGACGCCAGGACAATGGGGATGATTTTCTAAACCTTTAAGTTCGGACGTATTGTCATCAGCCGCGCCCGCATAAAAAGCGTAGTTAGTATAAGCGCGCCCCTCAGCACGATGAATTTTTTCTTCTAAATTTTCTAAATGAATGGTTGGCGGTAAAGTATTTGGCATTTCAAAGATACAGGTGACGCCACCCAGGAGGGCGGCTTTGGTGCCGGTTTCAAAATCTTCTTTTTGAGTCAATCCGGGCTCGCGAAAATGCACCTGAGAATCAATCACTCCAGGTAAAACCGTAAGGCCATTCAGTGAAATTTCCTTTGTTCCCGAAGCAGAAATTTTCGGAGAAATCTCACTGATTAGGCCATTCGAAATACCTATATCACAAACTTGCCGCTGAATTTTATCCTGGTGGAAAATGAGTGCTTCGCCTTGACGTAAAATAAGATCATAGTTTTTCATAAAATAAAGCTAGCACAATTACGGTCCTTGGTCCAGCTAGGACAAGTGTGAATATTGGTGTGAAACTTGACGAAAATGCACCTCTCATCGACAATTAAAGTCTGTGAATATTCATACTTTTCTCAATTATTGGTCAGATCACAATGACATGATCATCAAAGTGCTGATTGCGCTGGTTTTGTTGATGGTCATCTTTTTGGCCTTTCGGATATTTTTCGGTGCCGAGGCCCCCATCGTAAGTGCCGCTCCAAGTTTAGATACAGCGCAACTTGAAAAAACTTTGCAGAAAATTTTAGATGCCCAAGCAAAAACTCCTGTTTTCGCCGTTCCTACGGAGGGCCCCGCTGCAGCCAGCAATGATGCTTTGATGGTTGCAGGAGCTTCTTCAGCGGCGACCATCGCAGAGCTTGAGAAATTAAAAAGAGCCTTAGTTGAAAAGGAAAATCTTTTAACGAAAGCCCGTCAAGACGCCGCCAGAGCAGCGTCGATCGCAGCTTCTAGTTCTGCTGGCGAAGCTTCGGGAAAAAGCTCTGAATCAGCTGCTAAATTTGAGACAAAAATTAAAGACCTTGAGGCTCGTTTAGCTGAATACGAAATCATCAGTGAAGACATCGCTGATCTTTCATTTTACAAGGAAGAAAATATTCGATTGCAGACGGAACTGACAGCTCAAAAAACCGGCGGCGGAACTCCAACCGGGGGCGTGCCAGATTCCTCGGGAGGCGCTTCTGTTGCTGATGAGCCAGCCACCTCAGGCTCAGTGAAGAAAGTAGATTCTGCAGAAACCACAGCGATGGCCAATTTATCGACTGCTCCTGACGCGGTTGCAGAAGTTTCTTCAGCCGATGAAGATTTAATGAAAGAGTTCGAAAAGGCGGTTCAAGAACAAAAAGGCCCTGTGGCGGGTCCAAAAATCGAGGCTTCCGACTCTGTGGAAAACAGTCAATTGATGAATCAATTCGAAAACTTTGTGAAAAAGAGTTAAACATTGAAAACTCAACTTTGTGTTTTTATCGTAAGTCAAATTTTCTTAGCCTCAACCTGGGGGGCCATTCCTAAATCATCGGGCAAAGCCTATGAAATTTTGCAGCTTCCCCCCGAAAATCAAAAAAGTTTGATCGACAAAAGTCCCGATCATTTGTACCGCGATTTTGTGCAACTGGCATTTGACGATAAAGTAAGTATGAAATTGCGCTGGAAAGCATTGATGGCGGCAGCCCAAATCAGAAAAGAGAAATCCACTGGCGACCTTATAAAAGCGTCAAATGATCCACAGTGGTTTATTAGAAGTGCTGCAATGACGGCCCTTGCTGAATACAATCCACCAGAGTCTGAGCGCGTGGCAAAAAATTTATTAAAAGACAAAGCTTTAGTGGTCAGATCAGCAGCGGTAGATATATTAAGTCAAATTTCGTCGCCTGAAATCAGAGATCTCTTCTGGGAAGAATTGCATCAGAAATACAATTTCAAAAACAAACAGTCGTTATGGATTCGCCCACAAATGCTGACGGCGTTGGCCCAGAAGCCAAAAGATCAAGAGACAGCGCTTTTCTCACGCATGCTGAAAGAGCCTGAACTAAAAATGCAATTGATTGCCGTGCAGGGATTGCAAAAGCTGACAGGCATGAAGTTGGGTGACAGTCGTACAACGCCCGTGGCCTTAGTTCAGCTTTGGCAAAACTACTACAAGTAATGCGAACCCGAAAATCTTTGCCGAATGAGATGGATCAAATTTTTTTGATGGGCAAAGATATTTGGGCGCTGGGATCTGAAGAAGATTACCTTAAAACTTGCCATGCCTCCACGAAATATAAAGAAGGAACTTGGTATGTTTTATCAGACGGGGATCAGATTCTTAGTTCGCTGGTAGTTTATACATTTTCAAAAGATTGTTTTGGGCTGGGAAGTATTGCCACAGTCCCGAACTATCGAAAAATGGGCTTGGCATCGAGGCTTATTAAAGATGTTCTTGCTGACATTGAAACTGAATCACCAGAAGCGATGATATTTCTATATTCAGATATTGATCCTGCGTTTTATGAAAAATTCCAGTTCGTAAAACTGCCGCAGAACGCACAGAAATATAAGACGACAACTTGTATGTTGCGCCATTCTAACCCTGAAAAATATTTAGTTGAGAGTCTGAAAGTGCCAGATTATTTCTAAGTCATTTACTGAGGCACTTTTTTTAGGGCTTCAAAAATAACAAGCTCGCGCTCGATTCGGTAGAAAAGAACTTTTTCTTCAAGGCCATCAGTGTAAATAGACTCAGGCTCGGAAAAGAAGTCTCGTAAAACTTCAATTTTTTTCTCAACAGTCAGGCGGGTGGATTCACGCCCCTCGGTTCGACCTTTGGCAAAATTAAGAATTAACTTATAGCGTAAGCCCGCTGAGGGCTGCTTACTTTTCTCCGGTGGCAGGAAGCCATCTAGACCTTTAATAAATTCGGTTTCGATATGGCCGGCGTCGGGGTTTTCATTAGCGATGGGATATTTCAGAACGGCGTGGGAAGCGCGCCAAACACGGTCAAAGGGCGCATAATAAATTCTTTGCAGGGCCGAAGGTTTTGAGCCCATTTTTGTGTCAGGGGCTGGCTCCATAAGAGTACAACCCGTGAGACTCACCAGAAAAAAAAGTAGGAATAAATTAAAAGTCGATGGAGCTGCGTGTGACATGTGTTGTTTTCTGAATCATATCTGGCCCCAGATCAGAAGCGCTGTCAACTCCGCCAAAGAAAGAAGCTTCCCAGCGCCATTGCGGATTTGCGGTCGCCGACAAGGGTTGTTGCGGTAAATTGATCTGCGAGGCCCAACCAGGTGCATAAATTTCCCACCGGCTTAATGGAATTTTGGTCATGCCTTTTCCGACCGGCACTTCTTGAAGCTCAGATAAAACTAAATAAGTGGCATAAGGTTGAACATCAGAAATAACCTGTGGAGCCTCTAAAAATATTTGCTGTCCTTGAACGCGTGGATTTGCGACCAAGTTTAAAAACTGGCCCGCTGATTTTTCGCTGGCCGGTGTATAAATCACGCTGAGGCGATCGCGACTGTTAGAAGCATCGGCAATAGAATTAAAATCGGTCTGTTTCTGCAGAACTTTTAAAATATAAGACTGGGATGGATCTAAAGCTTTCAAATTCATCGCTTGACCCATAGGAAGTTTTTTAACGTCTGTTGGAATTAAAACACCGTTCATATCCTGGGCAACAACACCCAAGACGACATCGTCTGGTCCATGGTTTGGCGCGGTCACAAGCAAACTTTTTTGAAATTTAAGTTGGGATAAATCCAAATTTAAATTTAACGCTGAATTTGTCACGGTAATATCTTGCAGGGTACCGCCATCCAATGAAAATTCGTTGATCAGATCAACAAAGTTTTTTTTGTTTCGCAAAGAATCGATCACCTTTTTAAAAGGGAATCGCCCACGCAGCGCAATTATTTTCTGCGGGCCCGATTCATTCATAAATAAACGATAAGAGTTTTTTTCGATGGTCACAGGTAAAAAATAGCTCTCTTTTTGACGAGGCAAGCTGACGTTACTGGGAACTTCGGCATCTTGACCTGCGACTGTGAAGGAATCGTTATCTGACGAGATGACTTTGTTGATATCAAAAGCCAGAAGCTCGGACTTGGACATGCCTTTAATGATAAGACCAAAATCAATCTGATCGTCTTTGTCTTTGATCGGATAGCCCTTTGTCGTCCCACTGAGAACAATCCGCTGGGCCAGGGGAGCTTTACGCATTTTAAAGGTCATCGAATGCGGTCCTTGTTGCAAGTAGGTGATGGCAACGTAGCCCGGCGATCGAACGGTCACAGGTAATTCAGTGGACCAATCTTGTGGCACTAAAACCTGCCCCTTAGAATCAGTCTGAAGAAGATTATTCGGAAATGGATCATTCAAGCCCGTGCCGATAAGAACTTCGGCTTGTAAGGGCTGCCCAGCCGCATCGACAACACTGATCAAAGCTTGGGAGGCGGTAAAAAACGGAGAGATTGCAATAAAACCAGGCCCCATATTTGAGCTTGCAGAAATTTTTCGATCTGGCGAACAGCTAAAAAGAAAAAGCCCTGCGGAAAGGATTAAGATCAAAAGTTTCACGTTTTACCCCCGGTGATGGATACAGTTAGCTATCCGTTCGATATGATTGCATAAATTATTGGCGTCCAGGTCAATCCTTTCCTCAAATATAGCCAAACAATTCAAAGAATAAGTGCTTCGGTGGATTGACAAGGGCTGGGAAATACCGGAAAACAGGATCCTCCTTTGAGGACTATGGCAAAAGCGTAACTAGCGCATTGCAATAGATTTTTCCCGGTGTGGTGGGGTAGCTCAGCTGGTTAGAGCAACGGAATCATAATCCGTAGGTCGGCGGTTCAAGTCCGCCTCTCACTACCAATTTCCTTTCTAAAGGAATTTAGAGATAACTGAAGATGAGGTTTGCGTACTTGCTACGCATTTGCCCCCATTTAGCCCCAGCTCGGGTGATTTACTCATTCTCTGTACGAACCAATTTAAGGAATTTTTTCTGTTCAATCCGCTCAACGGCTTCACGTGCTCTTGAGTTAAGTATCTTCCCGTAATGAAGTGCCATCCGCTGATCTTGCCAGTTTCCCATTTGTTGAAGTGCTAATGGATCACCGGTCTCTTCAAGAAACAAAGTTGCTCCAGTATGCCTCAACACATGAGTTGATCGGTAGGGAAGCTTAGCTTCGATAAAGGCTTTGTCATAAGCGTATTGAATCTGTCGATAGGTTAAGGGGGTGCCGTCGATTGTAAAAATCAAATCGCTACTTCTAGTGCTCTCTAATTCCCGCAGTGCGTGCATAACTTCTAATCTAAGATAGCTGTTGAATGCTTCACCTGATTTATTAGTTTTCGTTCCAGGGACAAACTCGGGAATACGCCCATTCACTCGTGGCCAAATTAGATGCTCAGTCACTCTGTATGTGCGTCGAGCGATATCTAAGTTTGACCATTTCATTGCCGAGACTTCAGAGATCCTAAGAATTTGTTTTTGTTGGGCCAAAGCAAGAGCCCAAAATAACATTGAATGATTTTTTAAGATCGATAACCATTTATCAAATTCTTCTAAGGTCATGTATGTCGAGATTTTAACTTTTTTCGGTTTAATGAATAAAAGCTCTTTGTGCGATTCTTTGATCGGGTATCTTAGCTCGGTTTTATAATTTCTTCCGATATACCACTTAATCATCGCCTTAAAGAGATCTAATTCTTTTTCCAATGAAGTTTTATTGCTCTTATACGTTTTTCTCTTCTCAGGGCTTTGCAAGTACAGCAACCACTCTTCAATAACTTCAGGATTAATTTTTTCAACTTCAATGCCAAATAGCGGTTCAAGCTGCGGGATTAAATTCGTATAGAATATTTTTGTATTCTCTTTAAATGAAACCCATCTTAGCTTTTGCCAGTCAGCCAGCAGATCTTCGATAAAATATCCGTTAGGATCTCGTACCGCTGATGAAGCACTGCCGACCATAATTTTTCGGCCGCCTTGCCATTTGACCGATTTCTTCTGAAATGTACCGGCCAATTTCATCAAAGTGTACCAGTCAATTTCATGTAAGTGCGCCACCTGATTTCATCAAAGTGTACCACTTATATTCGATTTGAGGTTTTTACCCGAAGGCGTCAGCGACAAATTTAAAGGTCGGTGGTCCCGTTATTTCCAGAGGTGGAAATGGCGGCAATAAGGGTAACAATAGCGATGCAGGAACAAATTTTAGAATTATTCAGACAAGGCCATTCGGCGCGAGCCATTGCGAAGATCGTAAAAAAGCATCGCAAAACAGTATCGCAAATCATAAAGCGCGGAGCTGTGGCCAAGCCAGGCGCCGTTGCAGCTGACTGGGCAACACATATTGATTGGGAAAAAGTTCGTCTCGAAGCCAGTCGTGGCGTGCAAATAAATATTTTAGCAAAAGAACATGCTGAAGGTAAAATCAGTTACGTTCAGTTCTGGCGCGAATATAACAAAAAATATCCAACACATCCAACAGTGACGATGAAGCTCATTCACAAACCAGGTGAAAAATGTTTTTTCGACTACACTGAAGGCATCAATATTATAAACCGCGAAACTGGTGAAATCATAAAAACGTCACTGATGTGCGGAGTGATGGCGATGAGTTCAATGACTTACGGTGAATTTACGCTGACACAAAAGCGCGATGATTTAATCCGGTCAATGGAACGTGCGTTTAGATATTTTGGTGGCGTGACACCGTATGTGACAGTCGACAACCAGAAAGCCGCTGTTGATCAAGCTCACTGGTACGATCCTGATGTGAACCCAGGGTTTATAGATTTTGCAAATCACTGGGGTTTTGCGGTGATTCCGGCAAGGCCGTATCGGCCACGCGATAAAGGTGGCAACGAATCAAATATCGGCGTTATCCAGAGGCAATTTTATCAAGAAGTTCGCGACAGGAATTTTTATTCTTTAGAGGAATTAAATTCAACATTTTTAAGTTATTTAAAAAAGTTGAATTTATCTGAAATGAAAGACTGGGGCGTAAGCCGCAGTGACCGCTTTGAAGGTGAAAAAAATCTTTTAAAAACATGTCCCGTTTCCAACTGGGAAACTTCAGAATGGAAAACACCAAAAGTGCATGCTGATTGTCATGTGCAGGTGCTTAAGAAATTTTACTCTGTACC
>JAYTOY010000009.1:0-36150 GCA_043747555.1 Pseudobdellovibrionaceae bacterium
GCGCAACGTCGTTGACGGAGCCTTTGACCACATTGGATCCATGGCGAACGATACCCTCTTTTTCAAAAAGACGTACGTTGGCGACATCGACGACAAAGCCGAAAAATGTTTTGTGATTGATGTAAATTCGCATCGCTATTTTTTCTTTTTCATTGAAGTGCCCGTCGGCCAATTCCATATCAAATGAGATCCCTCGTTCAGAGATGTCAAAAAGGTTAACTTTCAATAGCCCACGCTGTGGCAGAACAACGAAAGCTCCAATAAAGTCCCTTAAGATCGTTCGACGGACTTCTCGGCGTTCATTTCTGATTGTTTGCTGGCGTTCAGCCGTAATATTTCGGACCGGCAAAGTTTCGACAATTTCCATATTTTGTTCGTGATTTCCATGCTTTAAGCGATTTGTAATGTCGATTATTTTACCCAAGATTCCCCCTCAAAAAGGCGCCAATGGTGACCTTCTATTTTATCGGAAGAATTTGTTTCAACTTGAGGCCAAAGCATGGCCAAAGGGCCAGAAATGTCCTAAAATAAGACAGCATGTCCCTATTTCGAGCGGCCTATTTTAGTCTGGCGATCCACATCCTCATCTATCTGGTGATGCAGTATATTCCTGCGGACTGGACTGATAATCCTTTTTTGGAAAAGAAAACTGACACAACAGTTATTGAAATTATCGATCGTCCCTTCGATGAAAAGAAAACACAGCAGATTGTGCGCCAACCGACAGTTCCAGAAAAATTTAAACTTCACGATGAAGCGCAAGCTCGTTTCCTTTCAGAACAGCGCCAACGAGTTTTGCTAGAGACAAAAGCCAAAGAAACTGGCCTCACTCAAAATCGAGAAGCGTCACGTCCTAAGGCTCCGACTCCGCAGCAAAAGCAAGCTTCAGCAGTTTCAAAAGACGTGAATGGATACGAACCCATTCGCCTGCCCAGGCCCAATGAATTGACTGAGCAAGGCCCTTCAACGGTGGGCGAATCGCTGCCAAATGATATGGCATTAGGATCTTTCACCGCGCTCAATACGGATCGATTTCAATATTATTCTTTTTATGCCCGCATTGAAGAACTTGTTCGCTTTCGATGGGAAACACAGGTGCGCGCGGCCGTCGATTCGTATGATCGCAAATATGTGGCGACACATATCGGACGTAAAAACTGGGTGACCCAGATCGAGTTTTTAATTTCTCCGGAAGGCCATTTAAAATCTGCACAGATTATGAAAGAATCAGGAATAAAACCTTTTGATCAAGCTGCTGTTTTTGCATTCAAAGACGCAAGATTCTTTCCGAATCCGCCGAAAGAAATGGTGGAATCGGATGGCCTGATTCATGTGAAATATTCTTTCAATGTTTATTTTGAACCGACGGCCTTTGCTGCTCAATAAAATCTGGTCATTTGTCACTGGCCTATAGTCAGGATGCTTTCGCGTTTTACAAGCTTCTTACGGCGTCTGTTGGTAAAATAAAATCTATGAAAAAATGGATTCTTATACTGGCAGGATTGATGGTGAGCGAAAGTGCAATGGCCTTAACAACCGAAATTGGTGTTCAATATTGGCGCAAAAAAACAAGCTTTGATAATAATAACTACTTAGATTCTGAATCTGTCACTGGCTCGTTATCGTTTTACTTTTTCGAAAGAGTCGCTCTTGAAGCCAGCTATACAGATGCCAAAGCGGTGCGGGAAGAAAAAATTTATTCTGGCACCACTGTGATTCAACAGCAAACAGTCGTGCAAGTGACGAACGTCATCGGCGCCGATTTAATATTTATGCTGATGGATCGCAAAGCGATGTTTCAACCTTATATCAAAGGCGGTATAGCGCAAATTACAAGAAAACAAGAAGTGAAGGTTAACAATTTAAACACCTACACCCTGGAGCCAGAAAAAGCCCTTGTTCCCAGTTACGGCGCTGGTTTAAAGATTGCCCTGACGGAAACTTTGGGAATCAAAATCAGTTATGATGCTTGGCAAACTCCTGTCGGCGGGGGCGCGGTGACCAACGACGCCCAACTTCGCGCAGGCGTGACCTGGCTGCTATGAAAAAAATCATGATATTGTCTGCTGCCCTTTTGGCATCTTCTTGTCAAATTGGCTATTTGGTTAAAAGCAGCTATTATCAGATGAGTTTGTTGTCTCAGCGAGTGCCGATTGAAAAGGTTTTAGCTGATCCAAAAGTTGATGAGAGCACCAAAATAAAACTGCGCCTGGGGCAAGAGGCTCGTCGATTTTCTGAAGAAGTTCTAAAACTTTCGTCATCTAAAAATTACACCACTTATGTACAATTAGATCAGCCCGATGTTTCTTATGTCGTCAGTGCTTCACCAAAATGGAAACTTGAGCACCACTTGTGGTCATTTCCCTTTGTAGGAGAAGTTCCCTATAAGGGTTATTACCGGCGAGCCGACGCCGAAGAAGAAGAAAAAGACCTTAAGAAAAAAAACTTGGACACCTACCTAAGAGGTGTTTTAGCTTATAGTACTTTGGGTTGGTTTAATGATCCGATCTTATCTTCGATGATGCGTTCTAAAAATTATCATCTGGTTAACACGATCATCCATGAAACTGTCCATGCGACACTGTACATAAAAAGTTCGGCGGACTTTAACGAACGCATGGCAGTTTTTCTTGGCAATAAAGGGACCGAGTTATTCTATCTTAAAAAAGAAGGCGCAAATTCTGAAACTCTAAAAACGATTAAAAATGAAAACGAAGATGATCGAATATTTTCTGAATTTATATCGAACGAAATTACAAATTTAGCGACCTGGTATCAGCAGCGGTCTGAACAGAATGGCAGCGAAGAAGAGCGATCCCAGCATTTTCTAGCTATTAAAGAAAATTTTAAAAATAATATCGAGATAAAAATGAAAACGGACATTTACAAAAAATTTTCGAAAGTTGAATTAAACAATGCTCGTCTGCTTTTATATAAAACTTATATGCAGGACCTGTCAGACTTCCAAACACTGTATGAACTGACCGGCGAAAAATTTACCGAATTCTTGCATTGCTGTGAAACTCTGAAGAAATCGGATAAGCCCGAACAGGGTTTAAAGGTTATTATTACAGATTTGCAAAACTCTAAATCAGGCCAATGTCGGCCTTAGCCTATTCTTCAATCACCTTAGGTGGTGGCAAATCAGAATCTTTCTTTTCACTTTTTTCAGTCAACAGCGTTTTCACTTTATTGGTCAGCTCTTTTTTGACAGATAAATATTTTGCCAAGCGCTCTGGTCCCAAAATCTTTTTCATTTCATCGAACTCACTAGTTTGAATTTTATTATAGTCTGTTAGCTTTTGCCGATACTCGGCCAGCAGCTGGTTTCGCTCTTTTTCTTTCGGTGTCGCGGCTAGGCGGGTGATCAAGTCGTCTTGATTGTGACCTATGGTCATCTTTTTTTGACTGAGCTCGCGAAAAAGATCGGCGAAGGATTTTTCTTCTTTTGTAGAAAGTCTAAGCTCATCGCTAATTTTCCAAATAAATAGCTCTTCAATTTTATTTTTATTATTGTTTATTTTTTCGGATAGTTTTTGCTCGGCCTGAGCCGACACAGCAAAGCCCAACCACAGCAATGTCAGCACCCAAGATTTAAATTTATTTGGCACTTTAAAGCTCAACTCTTCTCTCCCTAAGGGGGAAGAAGACTAAGGTCCAGCTTCTCCCATAATTTCTCGGATATGTTCCTTAGAAAGATCATGAAATGATCGCTCGGCGACGTCTACAAAAAAATCACCTTGGTTTTGATAAACAATCAGACTTTCAGAAAAAACCTCAGGCGCCTCCGCGGTTTGAGAATTGAAAGCATCTTCATTTTTAACCACCTGAACGACATGACTATCGTTCAAAAAAGTTTTCGCGGCCATTGGAGCCTGGATCGCGGCTATTAAAATCATAATCATGCTTCCGCCCGAAACCACCCAGCTTTTCCAATGAGCAGAAAGCTTTTGCCGAGGCTTTTGCCAGATCGATGGCACTTCAATTTCTGCCTGATCAACAGCTAGCATAATTTTATCATGCAGGCGCTCGTAAAAAGCTTCGTCCATCGGGAGCTCGACTTCGTCATTTTTTTTCAAAATTCTTTTCAGTTCTGGATCTGAGTGAATCATTCTGCCACCTCTAGGATCGCGGCGGGTTCTGCCATATAACCATTCCACTGTTCGGAAAAGTTTTGCAGATCTGTTTGCCCTTCGAACACTTGCTTTAGCTTCATCACCGCATGGCGATAATTGGCTTTGGCTGTGTCATACGGACATCCCATAATTTCAGCAATCTCATTAAAGCTAAGGTCTTCGTAAATCCGTAAGACCAAAGCGGTTTTTTGTTTAAACGGAAGCTTATCAACTTCTATCTGCAGCATTTCAGCGACGGCGACTTGAATCAAGCTGGACTCGGCCACCGCATTTACGCCGACCTGAACATCTTCTAAATCGGTGGTGTCGCGCTTATTTTCGCGAAGTTTATTTCGGGCCGTGTTGACGGTGATTTGATACAGCCAACTTTTAAAGCTGGAGCGCCCTTCAAAAGAGTTTAGCTTTTGGAAAGCCTTAATAAAACTCTCTTGAACGACGTCCTCGGCATTGTCCATGTTTTTCACAAACCGCAAACTCATCCGCAGTAATCCTCGTTGATGTCTCTTTACAAGTTCTGAAAATGCTTTGCGTTCTCCGCCACGCACTTTCTCGACCAGTTCAAGATCCGTCACCGTTGTAAGATCCTGTCCCATACTACCGACCCGCCTCTGTCTATCTTCGGTTAATTTTGGTAATTTTTTTCTGGTGGCACCACCAAGCCCCACCCCCATAAGATTCAAAGAATCCCTACCTTCTTCGATACTTACCGATTGGAAAACTAAAAAGTTAAAAACCAATCGCCTGCCTTGCCTATATAATGTGCAATGACGAGGCCAAATAGAGTGGTGCCGAAAAGACACTAAGCATATGAAATTATTGAATATTTTTATGTTTTTTAATATGACATATAAGGAAAACTTATAGACAAAAAGTTTTCCTAACTGGCGATGGTCACCCGGTTGCGACCGGATTGTTTCGAATTATATAAGGCCGTGTCGGCCCGATTAAAAAGACTGTCCCAGCTGATTTCAGTTTCTTGTTTACCAGCAACACCCAATGAAATTGTGACGGGAATTCGTCGACCTTCGAAAATAAATTCTGAGGTTTCAATCGTCTGGCGAATTCGTTCTGCAATATCCGTCGCTGTCGGCACTGAGGTTCCCGCTAAGATTAAAACAAATTCTTCTCCGCCATAACGGGCGAAAAAGTCTGCAGATCGAATCAGATTTGAGCCCACGATGCGGCCCATTTCTTTTAGAACATAATCGCCACCTGGGTGACCATGAACATCGTTTACCTTTTTAAAAAAATCGATATCAAAAACAATGACACTGAGAGGCTCATGCAATGTTTCAGCCCTTTTCACAGCCTCAGGAGCCCTTTCCAGCAAAGCACCTTTCGAGTAAGCGCCAGTCAAGGCATCACGGTTGGCTTTTTCAAAAAGCACTTGATGACTGACGGCTTCGATACTTCCTTTTTCTAAGAACTTAAAAATCACATTGCCCGTTTTTAATTGGTCGTTATTTTTTAAAATACAAGGAGCCATGGAATGTAAAACCTGTCCGTTCACAACCGTTTTATTCGTTGAACCTAAATCAATAACCGTGACTTCATTTCCCTTAATATCAATTCGAGCATGCGACCGACTGAGACTGCGATCATCAATATAAATTTTTGCTTCGTGGGCCCGGCCGATGACGTAGCCATCTGATAAGGCGAATTGCTTTCCCTGAAGAACTGTTGGCCCTAAAAGCACCACTAAAACAGGAGGAGCCTGATCTTCGATCGCAATTTTTTTATTAAATGTTTCACCAGAGGCTACAACCGTTTTTTCTTCGGCGTTTGTGCCCTCTTCAACGTCTACTTTTTTTGCCATAGGCTATATTATGACGTGGTAAAAAAAACCTGACAATCAGCTCTTTAGAAGTTTCTCTTTCGCTAGTCTCTTGCCTAGCTCGACTCCGGGCTGATCAAAGGCATTAATCTGTTGTACCTCTCCCAGACCAGCAACAACCAGTTCGAAAAACATAAATAAGAATCCAATGGTCGATTCATTCAAGCCTTTGGACTTAAAGGTCATTGTCGAAATTCGATTATGCTCCAAGGCTTCCTGGGTCGATAAGGTCTCGACCTTCAAAAGCTCGCCCATCGATTTGCCCTTTAGCATCTCTGTTTCAGGAAAATGAGTTTTTTCCAAAACAGACGGACCACTTTCTAAGTTTTCAAAACGAAAAAACACCACGAACTTATCCCTGGCGCCTTCCATGACTTGCTGAAGAATAGAATGCTGATCACAAGCACCAATCGCCCACATTGGCGAGCTTGCCCGGGGTGCATCTTCGTTTTTTCTGTCCAGGGCTTTCCCCAAAGATTCGGCCCATAGCTGCTGTAGCCAAACGCCGAACCAGCGACAACTAGAATTATAAAACCAAAATAAACTGATCCATTCTTGGCGTTGAAAGCTTTGTAGAAATTGCGCCATTACATGCGTGGTCAACGTAGTCTCTTTTAAAGCCGCTAATGCCCCTTTGCGGAAGGATTCAACATTCAAACCGGCAAAGGCCGCTGGGAAAATCCCGACAGGACTTAAAATTGAAAAACGTCCGCCCACGTCTTTTGGAATTTCTAAAGTTGGAACGCGGTTTCCTTGCGCCCATTTAAATAACGAGTTTGGATGATTTTCTGTGATCACCACCGAATGCTCAGAAAGCTCAAGGCCCTTTTTAGAATAAATCTTTAGCAAATACTCAAGAGTGCACAAAGTCTCAATCGTTGAACCGGATTTTGATATAAAGGCCCAACAAATTTCATCCAATTCACCGGCCTCAGCTAAAGTTCTTTCAAACTGCAGGGGATCCACGTTATCAATAAAGAGAACATTCTTTATTTGAAACATTTCACACAACACTTGGGGGCCGGCAGAACTTCCACCAATTCCTACGATGACAAGACGCTTAAACTTCGCTGACATTTTTTTTGCAAGTTCAGTGCTTGTGCTCCAAAGCGGCATTCGAAACGGAAGGTCCGAAAAGCCGATGTCTTTTCTTTGCATAAAAACTTGCAAACCTTTTTGACAAATTTCCAAACTGTCGTCAGTTGTCTTATGGGTTTTTTGAGAAATTTCTAACATGGCGTAGGCCCTCTTTCTTTAAAAAGAAAGTTACGACACAGCCACGTCTTCTTCGATCCGATGATACCCACGCCACTCTTTAAGGCGACCCCTGGGGCGACCCCCAGCTTCAGGATATTCGATCAAAACATAGGTCAGTTTTGTAATCTTTCCGAGGGATACAATATCTAAAGAAGTGATCTCCGTCCATGTTCCAGTGTTAAAATACTCTTTGTCTGACGACCATTGGCGATACTGATAAACATGGGAATGACCAAAAATGACCGTGTGCACCCGTTCATCCTGCAAAATTTTATTCGCCGACTCCCCTAAATCAGGAAAAATAGCGCTTTCAAAGATAATTTCTAAAATTCGACGGATGCTAATCTGCTTATGGGGGTCCTTGATAAACATAGATTTCAAAAAATACGCAATTCCCTTAAAAAAAGCGCCCACAGCCATTCCTGTTTCATTGAATAAGGCCCAGCGAATCATTTTGCCAAAAGGTCGAATTTTATCGATATGGGGGTAGGATTGCTTAATTTTAAGCACAAGCTCGACAAATAAGTGCGAACCAAAGGGCAAATTTAAAATCGGTTCAGGTAAATCTTTTTTAAGAAAAAACTTTTTCGGATCCATACGGTTAGCCGCTTCATGCATATGACCATGCTCGACATGCACACCATCAAAAAAATGAACCATGTTTTTAAAGCGGACAGGCTTACCAATTGTTGTATTTAAAAAAGCTCGGCAGGCTGGCCACAACATCGCTTGATCATGATTGCCAACCACATAAGTGATTGAGTTATTTGGCTTGGCGGCAAAGCTGGCCAAAGCTCGAAAGACTTTTTGATGGCCTTCAATAATTGATTTCATCACTTCCAAAGAAATATTTTCTGTCAGGACTGTTAAGAAATGTCCCCGATAATCGACTTGCAGAAAATTTAAAAAATCCCCATTGATAATCAGTTCGACCTCATAGTCTTGATAGATACCTGTGGAGTGGTAGTGGATAAACTCGACTAATTTTTCTCCGAAGTAAAATTCTTCCAGGGAATTCAAACCCCCATTTTCTAAAATGCGGCCTTTTCCTAAGTGCAAATCCGAAATAACGATTTTTATTTTTTTAATGCTTTCCGCGGGTGGCTCTAGGGGTGTCACTGCGGCAGTCAAGTTAACATCAGACATGCTATTCCGCTTTCTTTAAAGCGATCACGTCTTCGTCATTAATTTCTAGGTTGGTTAAGGCCATCTTCAGGGCTCGCGCCGTCCGCTTGAATTGCTCTTTTTGTGACTCAAGTGTTTTATTCAACTCTAAACATTTTTCGCGATAGTTTTCAATTTCGTGCTGAAGCTGATCAACACGGCGCTTGAGGTCTAAGATGGTGTCATCTTTAGCTCGAACTAAGGTCGATTTTTCAGCGCGCACTAATTCTAAGCGATTTTCTAACTCGCGCTCTCGCACGCGTATTTTTCTGAAATCATTCTTTAGTCGAACTTCAAGATCGTCAATTTTCTGTTGCGCCTGAGCCAGCTCTTTTTCTTTGAAATTCAACTGGCCTTTTAAAATCATCAGTTCAGTTTCGCTGTTTTCACGAGCTTCGTCGCGCTCGCGCTCAAGGGATTGAATTCGAATCAGCATGTCATCGCCACGACTTTTTACCGCATCAGCGGCCGAAGAAACTTCTTCGTGATCACGCCGTAAACGATCGACTTCTTCCTCTAATTGTAAAATCCGACTTTGTGCAATTCGTAGGTTTTCCGCTTGCAACAGCGATGCGTCCATATGAGTTGAGTGGGAGGATCCCATTCCAGGCACAGGGTCAGGTTTATACATTGGCGTCGGCGCTAATTTTAAGGGAATTGTTTTATCGTCCTGAATTACTTTTGTTTCTATATTTTTCGCAACTTTTTTAGAATTTGTATTGGGTAATGGCGGTGTTTTTTGTCCGGAATCTAAGCCCACGGGAAATTGAACTGACAATGTGGGGACAGCCGTTTCAAATTCGGCAAATTCGTGGCCTTCGGATGATGCAGAATCATCTTCATTAACATCATCAATCAAAGACTTGATGAGATCGTCTGCTGCGCTGGAGCTCTTTTTCTTTGCCATACCTTGCAATAACTATCGGAAATTTCCTGGCTTTTCTTAAGCCTTCAACAATCTAAACAGCCACCTAAGTGGGCTTTTTATTTGAGTTTGGACTAGACCTAGACTCCTTGGCTCATTAAACTTTGTCTACCATGATTTTAAAGACTCTTTTTCGATGGATTCGCCCGCACACTCCGCAAGCCTATCGTCCTGTTATTTTGATTACAGGGGCCAGCTCTGGCTTAGGTCTAGCAATGGCCCGCATGTTTTCTAAAATTGCTGGCTACAGAGTCGTTATGACCGCGCGGGAAAAATCTATCCTTAAATTAAGGCAACACTTTATCGAATCTGAAACTGTGATGATTTATCCTTTGGATGTGACCTCGGTGGAAAGTCGACAGAAACTGATCACCGCTATTGAAAAAAACTGGGGCGGCGTTGATATCCTTATTAACAATGCTGGCATCAGTTACCGTGCCGTTGTCGAGCACATGACCGATCAAGATGAGATGGTCCAACTTCAGACAAATTACCTGGGGCCTATGGCTTTGATTCGCTTAGTTCTGCCCCGCATGCGCGAAAAAGGTCGCGGGAAAATTATTAATGTTTCATCTGTCAGCGGGATGTTGGCCATGCCGACGATGGGTTCTTACAGCGCTTCAAAATATGCGTTGGAGGGTGCCAGCGAAGCCTTATGGTACGAGATGAGGCCCCTGGGAATTTCTGTTTCACTCATTCAACCTGGATTTATTAAATCTAATTCCTTTCAAAATGTTTATTACTCAGAAAAATCCAAAAGCATGTCAGAAAATAAAGGCCCCTACGCAGATTATTACGCAGCCATGACCCCCTTCGTACAGAAGTTAATGAATCGCGCGTTGGTGAATCCTACTCAAATTGCTAAAAAGATTTTAAAGGTCCTTCAAACCGAAGATCCCCCACTCTGGGTTCCGGTCACGCCAGACGCCTATTTATTTTATTATATTCGCAGGATTGTTCCCCGCCGCCTTTTGCTGCCAATCTTATTTATGTGCCTGCCCAAAGCGAAAACCTGGGGCCAGGACTACACCCGGCGCAGATCACCTGCAAAGTAGACTTGACTCTACTTTATAAGATTGTAAAGTAGACTGATGTCTACTTTACAAAGGTATTTAGAAACACCCATTATCGCTGATCTTAAAGAAAAAATGGTTTTTTTAGGGGGTCCAAGACAAGTCGGAAAGACGACCTTTTCGCAAAGTCTATTAACAGATTTTACGGATGACCATCCCGCATACCTCAACTGGGATAATGTTGAAGATAGAAAAAAAATTCTATCTTCTGAGTGGCCAAAAACAGAAAAACTGATCCTCTTTGACGAAATTCATAAGTTCATCAAGTGGCGCGGGCTGATTAAAGGCTATTACGATAAACTGAAAAACACGCATCAGTTTTTGGTCACTGGCTCTGCTCGGTTAGATTATTATAGGAAAGGGGGCGATTCGCTATTGGGGCGATATCACTATTATCGCATGCACCCCTTAACGCTGCCAGAAGTTTCAAGTGATTTCTCAAGCAGTCAGATGGACCGTCTTTACCAATTCGGCGGTTTTCCTGAGCCCTACTTAAAAAAAGATGCCACTTCATTAAAGCGTTGGCATCGTCAGCGCCGCGAAAGAATTGTTTACTCTGATATTCGTGATCTTGAAAATATTAAAGAAATTTCAAATATAGAACTTTTAATAAATGCTCTCCCTGATAGAATCGGTGCCCCTCTTTCAAGAAAAAACTTGGCACAAGAACTTGAAGTGGATTTTAAAACCATTGAAAAATGGCTGACCGTTTTAGAAAATGTCTACTACTGCTACCGGATCGCACCCTTCGGTCCACCAAAAATTAAAGCCGTTAAAAAAGAGCAAAAAATTTACTTGTGGGATTGGAGCGAACTGGATCCCGAAGATAATAATCACGGTCCAAAATGGGAAAATTTTGTGGCTAGCCACCTTTTAAAATATTGTCATTTCATCGAAGACACTCAAGGTGAAAAAATGGAGCTCAGATTCTTAAGAGATATCGAAGGCCGTGAAATTGATTTTGTCGTTCTTAAAAATAAAAAGCCTTTATTTGCCGTGGAGTGTAAATCGGGGGAAAGAAACGCCTCCCCCCATTTAAAGTATTTTGCGGAACGAACTTCAATACCAAAATTTTACCAGGTCCATCGTGGCAGCAAATCATATGCTATTTCAGATCGTATACAGATTCTGCCTTTTAGAAATTTCTGCCAGGAAGAAAATTTAAAATAATTTAACTAATCACTTTTCGGTATTGGGACATACGTTCTTCAAGCTGACCTATGCTTATTTTAGAAAGAGCTTTAACGCTAAAATCTTGAATGGTGAAGCTGGCTAGAACTGTTCCAACAATACAAGCTTGTTTCATATCAGCAACAGTTGGCTTGCGCTTTAAACTGGCCAGATGTCCGAAAAATCCTCCAGCAAACGTATCGCCTGCTCCCGTTGGATCAATCACGTTCGGAGTCGGCATCGCTGGCAACATAAAATATCCCTGTTCCTTAGAATACATTGCAAATCCATACTCACCGCGCTTAATCACAACCGCTTGAGGGCCCATACTTGTAATTTTTGGCGCTGCCGCAATCGCATTTTTTTCGCCCGTCAGCATTTCAGCTTCTGTCTCATTAATTAAAACAACATCGACTTTGCTTAAGACTTTTAAAAGATCCTCTTTTTTAGAAGAGATCCAAAAATTCATCGTGTCCATTCCAACAAAGTAGGGCGTCTTCACTTGCTCAAGAACTTTTAATTGCAAATCCGGAGAAATATTTGCCAGGAAAACAAACTTAGAATCCGAAAAATGAGTTGGCAACTTGGGATTAAAATGTTCGAAAACATTCAGCTCAGTTTTCAATGTCTTAGCTTCGTTCATATCGCCTTCGTAAAAACCTTCCCAGTGAAAAGTTTTACCTTTTACTTTTTCAAGGCCTGACAGATCGACCTTTCGTTCTTTCAACATATTATAATCTTTGTCGTCGTAGTCTTCTCCAACGACGCCGACCACTCGAACAGGGGCAAGCAACGAAGCTGCTAAAGAAAAATAATTTGCTGAACCACCCAAGGCGCGACTGACAGAGCCCGACGGCGTTTTAATGCTGTCGTAGGCCAGACTCCCCACCACTAATATTTCTGCCACGCTTTCCTCCTAGATTAGAATTTGAGATATCCATTGTTTCATTCTCTTTTAAATGAGCTGACGTCAACTGTCCACAAGCTGCAAAAATATCTCGCCCCATAGTTCGCCGCAACAGAACGTGGGCACCACAGTCCATCAATTCTTGGTGAAATTTTTGAACTTGTTCATCGTCAGGCCGCTCGTAACCTGAACCCGGATGTTCATTGAATGGAATGATATTAATTTTACAGGGCACACTTTTCGTCAAATGAGCCAGCTCACGGGCTTGTTCAACACGATCTGTAACACCTTTTAATAAGACATATTCAAAAGTAATCTTATCGCCAGTCTCCTTGGCATATTCGCGGCAAGCTTTGAATAAATCTTTAATAGGCCATTTTTTATTGATAGGCATGACTTGATCTCGTATTTCGTCATTCGGCGCATTCAATGATACAGCCAATCTTACACCTGCCGCAGCGATTCTCCACATTTCTGGAACGATCCCCGAGGTGCTGACCGTTATTTTCTTTTTCGATAAATTCATGCCCCAAGTCGAGTGCAAAATTTCGATACTTTTAAAAACAGCTTCACAATTATCCAATGGCTCGCCCATGCCCATAAAAACGATATTAGAAATTCTCTGCCCAGGCGCAAGCCGGTCGTGGGCTTGCATAAATTGACCGACAATTTCTTCAGTTTTTAATCGGCGTTTTAATTTTTGTTTTCCGGTAAAACAAAATTTGCAGGCCATATTGCAGCCCACTTCTGAAGAAATACACAAGGTCAGTCGATCCTCGGTTGGAATTAAGACAGCTTCCACCGAATTTCCACCACCCATATCAAAAAGCAATTTTTGGGTGCCATCCACGCTTTTTAAGTGTTTTAAAACTGCTGGCATTGAAAAATCGAAAGATTTTGGCAATTCAGCTCTGAAGTCTTTAGATAAATTGCTCATAAGCAATGGATCCGTCACACGATGCTCGTAAACCCATTTAAAGATTTGCTGTGATCTAAAGGTTTCTTTGCCGGCCTTTTTAAACTCTTCTTTTAAATCTTCTAAATTTAAAGAGTAAAAATTTCGGCGAGGGGTGGATGCTTGAGCAACCTCAGAATTTTCCGAAGGTTGATTTTCATAAGCACTAAAAGTTTCAAGTGCGGGACCAGTTACAAGCGGCGTGTTTTCAGACACAGGACCTCCAAAGTCACATTGGGGTTGGACGGCTTTATTCCTGTAACCGCCCGAGCTTACTTCAATTTCAGCAATGACCGAAAGATATAGCAATAGAGGGGATTTTCAAGCTCTTTTGGCAAGGACCGGGGCTGCCATCTGGCAGAACGTAAATTTTTTACCCCGGAAAAACCTGTGAGCCTTATCGCAGAATATATTCTTTTAGCTCTTCCAGTTCACAAGGAACACAGCCGACTTTTCCAACGACAACGCCCGCTGCAAAATTAGCTAACATACACGCTTGGACAAGATCAAAGCCCGCTACCAAGCCCAAGGCCATGGCCGCAATCACTGTATCGCCAGCTCCTGTCACATCAAAAACTTTGCGGGCAAAAGTGGGAACTTCAGTGATTTCATCACCGGAAAAAATTATCATTCCATCTTTTCCACGAGTGATGATGATTTGTTTTGCACCAGTCAGAGCTTGAAGTTTGCGGCCGGCCTCATAAACTTTATCGGGATTGTCGCGCAAGTCATCGGTGTCCATTCCGGCTAAAGCAAAGGCTTCTTCATAATTGGGTTTAATCAAATCAACCCCTGTATAAAAACTGCCAATATTATTGCGATGGGGATCGACAAAGAGTGGTTTTTTATGCTGCCTGCAAGACTTTACAACTTTTGAAATTAATTCCGGAGAAATAACCCCTTTCGCATAGTCCTCTAAAATAACTCCATCGACCTGTGGAAGAAGTTTTTCGACAGTTTGCAAAAGTTGTTGTTCCGTCGCAGCACTAACATATTTTTTAACTTCATAATCGACTCGCACCAAGTGATGATGTTGAGCCATTACCCTAGTTTTGCGTGTGGTGGGACGCATTTCATCGACAATCATTCCATCCCATTTGATATTTGCTTTTTTAAAAAGGTCTTTCAGCATTTGCGCACCCGAGTCTTGACCGACGACCGAAACTGTAAAAGGCACACCACCGAGACTGACGACGTTGGTGGCAACATTTGCAGCCAAGCCTAGGCGCTGATCTTCGCCTTGAACTTCTAACACTGGCACCGGCGCTTCAGGACTGATTCGGCGAACTTCGCCCATAATGTATTCATCTAGACCAACATCACCCAAAACTAATAATTTTTTGCCCTGTAAACGGGTTAAATTTTGAATCAAAAATTCTTTTTCTTTGGGGCCCACAGTGGCTTTATGAATTTTAAATTTTGACACTTTAATCTCCTTAACTGATTTAAAGAACACCAGGCCATTGGATTTTTGCAATCACTTTACCATCTATCGACTGCAATTCAGTCTGAAGATTATGATTCAACCACCGCTCGACGGAAGTTTTTTCTGGTTCGCCCAAGGGATCGCGAAAGGTGAAATCTAATTCTTTTGCGGGCAGTGTAATAGTAAAAAAGAGTTTCTTCGATATTCCTTTAAATCTAACAAGGACTTCATGATCGTTAGGCCAACTGAGGTCAAAGATTGGATTTTTAAATTCAGGTATTAAATCGGGCTTTACTTGGTCTGTAATATCAACTGAAATTTCACGGTTTTTAAGCCGAGCTTTCTTATCTTTACTCATCACCCGAGCATTGATCATGGCTGCGATGCTAGCCCAATCATAAGAGACTGGCAAAGTGCAATGATACCCTTTATTAAATAGAACGGTGGCTAAATCGCTGTGCCAATTTTCAGAGCTTTGTCTTAACCAATCAAAATTAATTTTGGCATTAACTAGGTGATCTTCAACAGTGGCCATGACAAGAACTGACGATTGAATATTGCGATAATACGGCCAAAAGTTATTCAGGTCCCAAAACCCATTCATATTTTCCAACTCGGGAGGGACTATGATTCCACCTTTTGAGGATGGCAGTCGAGGGTATAGATCAACCAAATAATTGACAGCTAAAGGCAAGAAGACCGGTTTTAATTTGAGCGTATCGATCCACTTCGAATCTGTCAGACCAAGAATCTTTTTTTGAAGGCCCGCCAAGCGCTGACTGGCCCAGAAATCCACTCCAGCCCCCTTGATACCCTGGGCTGTTAAAGTTTCGACAGATTCTTTCAAGCGAACGACGGGACAAAAAGTGGTGAAGCTTTGAATCCAACGGCGCTCTGGCTTCCCATTAAAATCATTTAAAAGACTGGCAAATAAAACACCATGCCCCCCCAAACTCATGCCCATTAAATGCACCGACGAAATAATTTGCGCTAAGGGATAAGCCTGGTTCCGCAAAATTTTAACAACCTGCATATTTTGCAGGCCTTCATCATAACCACCCATAGCCCAGCGTTGATTATTAGCAATAAAATCGGCACCGGTGGAATTTTCTAAGACTAAAACATTAGCTAATCCTTGCTCGAAAAGTTGCATCAACAGGAACCGCTCGGGCAAAAATTCTTCGACATTTGAAAAAACACCCAGGCGCATAATTACGAAAGGGCGCTTTTTTAAATCTCCTTTAAGCGCTAGCAAACCTTTTAATTTCACTCCGCCAGAAAGTTTAAAAACAACCGGATGAATGAGAGCATGATGATGAACATCAAATTCCATGCTCATCATTTTCCAAATGTTCAAGGCCCCCAGCCCATCATTATTTTCAAATGATTTTTGACAGCGCTGACTATGTTCAGTGATCACTCGAGCTTGATTTAAAGTGTCTTCATTTTCAATCAGAGCGCGCGATAAGTCTTCAGGCCGACAACCTTCCGAGTAAGTGCTTTTTTGACCACTGGGCTTCCATAAAAGTAACCCCTGAAAAAGGCCCATCATCCAATCAGGGTAACGCCCTGGGTTGACAGTTAAAAAATCAGAGCCTTCGGAGGGAAAAAGGACCTTTGGTGTTTGAAAGCTTCTGATAAAGTCATCAGAGGGCGAAGCCAGCGCCAAGGAGCAAAATAAAAGCGAACTTAAAAACGCCATACGTTAGTCAGTGAATGGTTTTAAGCGCGAAGAGTCAATGAGTCTTTGATGACACTGAGTTTTTACTTAATTAATATTCATCCTACTGTTTTTAACTATTTGGGAGATGATTCATGGAAGTTCTCAAAACCGATTTGCCACCTTCAGAGGCACATCTTAATGGTCCCCTTTTTCAAAATGCTATCCTGACTCTTGATGAAGCCGCAAAGCTGATCAACTGTGACCCGAACGTAATGGAGCGTTTAAAAAGACCTCGTCGTTGTTTAACTATTTCTGTGCCGGTGCGAATGGACGATTATAGTGTCAAAGTTTTCACTGGCTACCGAGTTCAATACTCTGCCACATTAGGCCCCTATAAAGGTGGAATACGATTTCATCAAAACGTTGATCTTCCCGAAGTCGTTGGTTTAGCGGCCTTGATGACATTTAAAAATTCTGTTTTAGGTTTGCCATTGGGCGGCGCTAAAGGTGGAGTGGCGGTGGATCCAACGAAATTATCACGGACAGAAAAGCAAAATCTGACACGACGGTATACATCTGAAATTGCGCCTTTCATCGGCCCCACTAAAGATATTCCTGCACCAGATGTTGGAACGGATCCGCAGACCATGGCGTGGATGATGGACACTTATTCCCAAGAGATGGGCGGCTATGCTCAGCCAGGCGTCGTAACGGGAAAGCCCGTTGAAATTGGCGGATCTTTAGGTCGCAATCATGCGACGGGTCTTGGTGTTGTCTATGTCGCCGAAAAATCTTTTGAAAAATGTAAAATTCCATTGGCGGGAGCTAGAATCGTTATTCAGGGGTTTGGTAACGTGGGATCTTTTGCCGCCCTATTTTCTTATCAACGAAAAGCAAAAATTATTGCTGTCAGTGATGTCAGCGGCGGTATTTTTAATGGGGACGGGTTAAATATTCCGGACTTGATCGAGTATGTTCGTATCAATAAGACAATCAAAGATTTTCCAAAATCGCAGCCGATCTCAAACAGTGAACTTTTAGAATTGGATTGCGAAGCCCTGTACCCGTGTGCTTTAGAAGGTCAAATCGACATTCATAACGCGGAAAAAATTAAAGCTAAAATCATTGTTGAAGGTGCCAACGGACCGGTGAGCAACGCGGCCACCAAGATCTTACATCGTCGTGGTATTTTTATTGCGCCTGACGTGATCGCCAATGGTGGCGGCGTGATCGTTTCCTATTTTGAGTGGGTGCAAGATATTATGTCCTTCTTTTGGGATGAAGATGAGGTGAATGGTCGCCTAAAAACCATTATCACCAAAGCTTTTGACACGAGCTGGAAGTTACATCAAGAAAAGAATGTCGATATGCGTTTAGCAGCCACAGCCGTCGCCATCCAAAGGTTAGAGAAAGCCATGCTTCTTCGAGGCCTGTACCCTAGGTAATATGCAAAAAGAGCGAATTAAACCATGGCTATGGTTACCGACAAAGTGGGCGCATTCGCTAAGCCCACTGGTTTTGCGTTGGTTGAACCATTTCGGGGAAGGCCAGCCTCTTGTTTGGAAATCAAAAACTTGGAAAAATCTTATTTTTAAGAACCCCATGGGTATTGCTGGGGGACTTGATAAAAATGGCGAATTTTTAAAAGCTTGGTGGAATTTAGGCGCTGGGTTTGTTGAAGTTGGAACCGTCACACCTGAGCCTCAAGGGGCGAATTCTGGGGAAATTATGTCCCGAAATATTCCGGCTCGTGCCTTGTGGAATAGAATGGGATTTCCAAGTCATGGTGCTGATGAAGTCCATTATAATCTTTCAGCTTTTAGACCTTATCTAACACCCGTCTTTGTCAACGTAGGAAAAAATCGCCACACCCCATTAGACCTTGCGGCCAATGATTATTTATCAGTGATGGATCGCTTAAAGTTTTTAGCTGATGCTTTTGTAATTAATATTTCTAGTCCCAACACGGCAGGCCTCAGAGATTTACAGAAAAAAGAAAATCTTGTGAATTTACTTTTACCATTGGTTAAGTTTTGCAAAGATCTAAAGAATAAACCACTGCTGCTGAAGTTGAGCCCGGATCTAACGAATGATGAATTGAAAGAAACCGTTGAAGCTGCGAGCGAAGTCGGCGTCGACGGATTTGTTCTCGTCAACACCACCCTTTCAAGGACCCAGGATATCCCTTTTCCAAATGAAGGCGGTATGTCAGGCCAGCCCCTAGGAGATCGCGCCGAAGAAGTCTTAAAGGAAACTCTGAAAATCTTAGGCCCCCACCGCGAAGGAAAATTAATTATCAGTGTCGGTGGAGTTTTTACAGCTGAAGATGCCCTTCGCAGGCTTCAACTGGGCGCCGATTTGGTACAAGCCTATTCAGCTGTAGTTTTTGAAGGTCTTAATTTTTTTAAAAAAATTTCTGAAGAGTATCAACGGAGAATCAACTAATGAAACTGAAGAAAGCTCATTGGATTCCTGTTGTCGCTGGTTTTTTAAAAAAAGACGGAAAGATTCTAGTGGGTCAGCGCCCAGAAAATAATACCTTGCCGGGACAATGGGAATTCCCGGGTGGAAAAATCGAATTGGGAGAAACCCCCGAACAAGCCTTGATCCGTGAGCTTGACGAAGAATTAGGAATCCAAGTTGAAGTGGGCGAATTAAAACTGGCCTGCAGTCATTCTTATGGCGATATTGGCATTATTATTTTATTTTATGAAGTGCTTTTTTGGAAAGGTGAACCCAAAGCTAAGCACCACATGATGCTTGAATGGATTCATCCACAAGAGCTGAAAGTCCGAAATATCCCAGAAGCAAACCGCAAGATATTAGAACGAATTTTTAAAGCCTTGGGGGCTGAATGGCAAAAATCTTATTAGTTTGCGATCAAGTGACCCCAGCATCTTGGGATCTGGCCCAAGCTTTAAAATCGCAACAGCATCAAGTGATTCTATTAACAGGCCGTGAACAAATCGTAGAAAATACGAATGGCATCGAGTTCATGGCTTTTTTTAAAAACTGGACTGCTCTTGAAGTCGCCCGCCTGCTTCCAACATTAGTTTCAATGCAGCCACAAATTATCCATTTTGTTTTAGAATCTGATCGTGTGACAGCGGCCCATTTAGGATTGTGGGGATTTGCGAAAACTCGCCGTTCAGTTGTTTTTACGCTGACGTTTTTACATGTTGAAAAAGCTTTGTCGCAAAACCAGCGAGTGCGATATTTGGTGCAACAATCAGATATTGTGACTTGTCCTTCGATAGATTCATTGGCTCTGCTGCGTGGGATTAATATTAAAACAGAACGCCAAGGCCGGGCCGTGCTGCCACCCGTTCTTTCTTTTCATGAAAGCACCGCCTTGCCTTCTGATCAAGATTTAGAGATTGAAGAATTATTGGCAGAAGAGCGTTACTTGGTTCGTCCATTTTCTCAAGATCATTTTAATCCCAAGGCCCCTTTTTTTACTGAACTCCTGCAAGCTTTGAAATTTTATACCGTTGTTTTATTAGGAAGCCAGGACCATTGGAATTTGCGAGAGCGAAAACTATTTCAGGCTTGGCTGCAAAGTGAAGGTTTAGAGTCTCGCTGGCTTTTAACCGGCCATCAGTCAATTGATGATTCCAGGCATTTAATAAAAAATGCTGAGGCCATTTGGTTATCGGGCCTAAGCCTTTCGCCGATCGAGTTGACCGAGTATTTTTTAAAGGTCATTGATTCGACATCGACTTTAATCCTGGATTCAAGCCAAGAACTTTTGCATGCTCCTTTGTGGCGAAATGGCCAAAACTGTTGGATTCAAGACCGACCCGCAGAGCAATTTTTTTCTGACAGCCAATTGAAGCTAGCCTACGAATTGGATCGCAATTCGGTCGAGCGTAAACACCTTGTCGATGCCCCCTTAAATGAACTAAATCGGCTTTATAATAAGGCCTTGTCGCAAAAAGCAATTCTTTGAACTGGAAAACTTTGATAGTGTGAAGTCATGCAAAAAAATAGATTGCCCGATTCTTTAAATATTTGCTTGATCGGCCAGCGCATTCAAATTCTTTCTAGATCAACCGATCACGGATTTCTTTGGCCCATTGCAAGGGGACTTTCCCAGCAAGGTCACAAAGTAACTATTATTTCAACATTAAGTCCCTTGGGAAAACCCGAAGTTGACCGCGATGGTGTTAAAGCTTATTTCCTTCAAGAAAAGCCGGGCACACAAAATCAATCTTTTGAAAATTTAGCCTATAAAAAATTTAAACAGCTGCACAATGAAAAGCCCTTTCACATTGTGCACTGTATGGATAATTCTGGCTTTCGAATTGGAAAATCCAGAAAAGAACTTAAAATATCCATGGCCTATGATATTGAAGCCACTCAGATGTCGCAGCTTTTTTCTATTTTAGGAATGGGTCAAGAAACTTTGGGCGGTTTAATAACAACAGCCATTGCCGTTGCCTATAAATTTCTTCGAACTTACTTTGGCCGCGACCGAAAAATTTTAAAGACAGCCGACGGTGTTTTCGTCACGAATCCTCAGCAGCGAATCATTCTAGAAAGATACTATCTATATCCAGATTACCATATCTATCAAGTTCCCTACGGTGTCGATCTTGGCGATTTAACTCCACGTGAAAAATCTATTGAACTTCGTCGCAAACTGGATCTTCCAGATAATTCTCAAACAGCAGTGACAATTTCAGACATGACCGAAGCTCGCGAGATCATTCCGTTGCTGCAAGCTTTTGAACGGGTTGCTATTAAAAAACCTAACGCTTACTTAATCATTGTCGGTCACGGTCCTTACTTTAAAGATATTGAATTTGAAGTTCTAAAACGCGCATTAGGCAGTCGAGTGATTATGCCGGGTGCTGTGAAAAATTTAGAACTGATGGATTATATTTTGGTCGGCGATGTTTATATAAATTTAAGTTCTCGGACGACAGGTTTTGAGCCAAGTATGATTGAAGCCATGGCGCAAAAGCGGGTTATTATCGGCTCTGAAGTAAGCCCCATCGCTAACGTAGTTGCTGATGGCGTTGATGGTTTTTTGATTCGCCCTGCTGACACAGAGGCCTTGACTCAATTACTGATCGCCATTTTTTCAGGTGAGATCCCAGCGGTGGAAATCGGCGAAAAGGCAAGGGCTAAAGTCGTGGATTTGTTTGATCCGCAAAGAATGATTCAATCAGTAAACGAAGCTTATCGAAATATTCTTCTCCGGCGGGGCCATTACCGCCCGTGACCGCTTACCGCAACGAATCATCTGGAAAAATCTCCTTTTCGAGACCTTCTTGATCTGTATAATTAAGTCATATCAATACTTTAGAGTACATACTTTTTGAGGTTATGAATGACGAAAGCGGACATGATCAACCTGATCGCTGAGAAAGCTGGCATTACCAGAGTCAAAGCTGAAACAGTTGTAAACACAATTTTTGATTCAATGGTGGAAGCTTTAATGAAGGATGATCGCATCGAAATCCGCGGATTTGGTTCTTTCGTCAATCGTCAGTACGGGGCTTACAAGGGAAGAAATCCTCGCACAGGGCAAGTCATCGATGTTGAAGAAAAGAAATTACCTTTTTTTAAAGTCGGCAAAGAATTAAAAGAAGAGATCAACAAAAAGTAAATTCCTAAAGATACGGAAAAAGTTTTGTGTCTTTGATGTTTTTAATTCCAAATAAAACCATAAAAAGCCTTTCAAGTCCTACGGCTATTCCTGCTGAGGGCGGCATCCCATTTTTAAGTAATTCCATGAATTCTTGATCAAGGGGAATGGCGGCTTTTCCTAAAGATTTTTTCTGAGCCAAGTCCTTTTCAAATCGTTGGGCCTGTTCCATCGGATCATTCAACTCGTCAAAGCCGTTAGCCAATTCAATCCCCCCAAAATAGACTTCCATTCGATCGGCCCAACCTGTCGAAGTCAGGCGCGCTAAGGCCGCTTGAAAGGGGGGATAATCTTTGACAACCAACAGCTGATCAGCAGGAATTTGCGGCTCAATTTTATTGATAAAAATCGCAAAAAAATAGTCATCAATACTTTCTGCTCCTCGAATTGAAAGGTGATTCTTGGATGCGATTTTTTTATAATCTTCCAGTTTACTGTGGGGAGTTATATTGGCTTCAGCAAAATCATAAAATAGTTCGGCCACCGTTGCGACTCGGTAACTTTGCGGCGTAAAAAGATTTTCATTCGGGAACTGTGAAATAAGGAATCTAAAAAGATCTTTAATATCAAGTTCGATGGCTTGCAAATTTTGATAGGTTCGATACCACTCTAACATAGTAAATTCAGGCTGATGGTGTTCAGAAAATTCATTATTTCTAAAGCAATTTTTTATTTCAAAAACTTTTTCAAAACCTAGACATAAAGATTTTTTTAAATGCAGCTCGGGGCTTGTCGGCAGAAACATCGTTCTTTCTTTTGATCCCTGCTGTAACTGCGTCGAAAAAATATCTAACGTTGGCTCCGTCCCAGGGCAAGGCACCAATGTGGGAGTTTGAATTTCTAAAAATTCATTTCCCGAAAAAAAACTTCGAACTTCTTGCAAAAACTTTTGCCACAATTGCAAATTTTTAAGATTTGACAGACCCGTGCAAGCATTCCCTGGCGCTAACAGATGAACTTTTTCAGAACTATCAACCGCAATCAGATCGCCTGGTTGTAAAACCATCGCCAGGGTCAAATCCAAAACTGAAAATTCACTGGTCAGCTGCTGACGTTCAGTTTTAAGAAATAGTCGCTCATTCTTTTCTTGCACTGAAATAACCCGGCCCGAGTATAAAACTTCCGCCGGTGCTGGCGGGTAAGGGGACCAAAGTTGCTCTAGATACACTTGGCGATTCATGCCACCCAAGATATCTCGAAGGGACCTTCACGGTCATCACTTTAGTCGCAGATATTTTGAATTCGTAAGTGGTTTAGTTGGGCCAATAAAGTTCCTAAATCATAAGCCCCAAAAAGAGCTTCGCCATTCACCAGCAACCTTTGCTGCAAGTACTGGCCAGTTGTCGTCATTCCTCCCGAGGTCAGTTCGCAATGATGAAGCGCCACTTTACAAAAGTGGCGAGCTTGAGCTTCCCGCAAAATTGAGATCACTTCGTTAAAATTATTCGCTCCCGCAAAAACTTGTTCCCCTTTAAGGACTCGAATACTGGCGTGCTCACCGTTCACTTTGCCGGCCGAAACCAGCGAACAAACTTTATCCTCTGGGCTTTCTTGTTCTGATGGCGCATCAGTTATTTCAGGAAGGTTTCTTGCCATGGTCTTGATAGGCTGGGCATCAGCATCATAAGCTATCACCAAAACTAAACTAAGGATCTGAATAGATTGAACAATCGCCTCTTTTAAAACTTTTCGCTTCATAACCCGTCCCCCTCTGCCAAATCTCAAATTGCAAATTCAAGACCATGACAAACTGGTGACTTACTGATACTACTTTAGGATGCATCACCATATATTTTTGAAAACTTTTTTAAAAAAGCGCCAAGGCGAGGTCGAATTTCTTGGCCTTCGTTATATCGACGAAAAATATAATAGCACCATGGTTCGAAATGAAACCCTTGAATCTGTTGAACTTAAATCCAATCAAGGCCTGATGATTGAAGTGATGGTCGAGGGCCATTTTGGCTACTCGGGAACCTCAGATCTGACTGAAGCTGGAATTGAATCCGCCTATGCTAAGGCGCTTCAGCAAACAAAAAATGCGGCGATGTATAAATCATACCATTTTCCAAAAAGCGTGCGCCCGCCCAGCGAAGGAACATACATAAGCCCTCGTAAAAAACCACTTGCAGACTTGAAACCTTCGGATGTCACTGACGTCTTAATCAAAGCCAGCCATGCCTTAAAAACTTGTGAACGCGTTGTTACACGCAGAGCAGGGACTATCTTTGCCGCCACCAAATCTTTTTATATCACCAGTGAAAAAACGGAAATTCAGCAAGATTCAAATCTTATTATGCTGGAAGCGATTGCAACAGCTCAGCATGGAACTGAATTTCAAACCCGCACTCTCAATGGTTGGGGCAGTCGCACCTATCAAATGGGCGCCGAAGCCCTTTTTGAAAATTCACTTTTAGAAGATTGCCGAAAGGTCGCGGACGATGCCGTCGAGCTTTCTTTCGCGGAAAACTGTCCTGTGGGAGTCTTGGATTTATTGATCGCCCCCGATCAGATGATGATGCAAATTCATGAATCCATTGGTCATCCTTTAGAGTTAGACCGTATCTTAGGGGACGAGCGGAACTTTGCAGGTTGGAGCTTTGTGAAACTTGAGGATTTTGGCTCCCTCAAATACGGATCTGATTTGATGAATGTCACATTTGATCCAACAGTGCATGGCCAAGCTGCTAGCTATTCTTTTGATGATGGCGGCACCAAAGCTGAAAAAGAATATTTAATTGAAAATGGCCTTTTAAAACGTGGCCTGGGTGCCGCAGAATCTCAGGTTCGATCCAAAAAGCCGGGTGTGTCGAATTTTCGCGCTGCCAGTTGGAATCGGGCGCCTATCGATCGCATGGCAAATATAAATTTGGAAGCAGGTCCACATCAGCTTGAAAATATGATTGCGTCCGTTGATCGCGGCATTTTAGTACGTTCAAACAAATCTTGGTCCATTGACGATTACCGAAATAAATTTCAGTTTGGCTGCGAATATGCCCAACTGATTGAAAACGGGAAACTCACTAAGACCGTCAAGAACTCTAATTACCGAGGCACAACTTTACCTTTTTGGCGAAGTCTTGAACAGGTCAGCAATAAAGCTGAAACTTTTGCCAGTTTATACTGCGGAAAAGGCGAACCCAGCCAAGTCATTCATGTCGGCCACACTTCACCTCACTGCTTATTTAAAGCCGTAGAAATTTTTGGCGGATAGATGAAAAAAATATTTCAAGAAATAGGCGCAGCAATCTTTTCCGAACTTCAGCAGGGTGAAGATGCGTCCCTGCAATTGCAGGGCGAAGACACAATCTACATCCGCTATAACGCGGGTTGTGTTCGCCAAAATACGCATGTGCATCAGTATTCTTTGACCTTAGTTTATAAAAAAGGGAAAAAAGTTTTAAATCAATCTTGGTCGCTGATCGCAGAGTCTCCAAGAGCTCTTCAAGAGGCTAAAAGTTATCTTCACTTCTTAAGAGCATCGTGTCTGACAATAGCCGAATCACCCTTCGAACCTGATATGGCTAATCACGGAAAAAGTGATATTGATCATCATGGCAACTTGCCCTTAGCGGAAAATATTTTTCAAGAAATTCAAGAGGCCTGCCAAGGAACTGATTTTTGCGGGTTAGTAGCTAGCGGAAAACAAGTGACTGCCATTCAAAACTCAAAAGGGCAATTTCATTGGTTTTCAAAAGAAAGTTTTTTTGTTGATTACTCACTGTATTTTGGTGAGCGCGCCGTTAAAGCCTTTTATGCAGGGTCTGATTGGTCAAGCCAAGCTTTAAAAGAAAATATTAAAAAATCAGCTGAGCATCTTGAGATTATGAAGCGACCGATGGTTGTTTTAAAGCCAGGCGCCTATCGCGTTTTTCTAGAACCTGCTGCCGTCGCCGAACTTGTCGGATATCTGTCTTATTCCAGCTTCAGCTTTCGCAACTTTAAATCTGGTGATGGCCTTTTGATCGAACTCGCCCATCAGCGTAAATCATTAAGCCCACTTTTGAATTTGCGCGAAAATTTTGAATTGGGTTTTGTTCCTATGTTTAACAAACTGGGCGAACTGAGCAGCGCCCAAATCCCCTTAATTGAAAAAGGCCAACTTAAAAATTGGCTTATTTCGACGGCTTCCGCTAAAGAGTTCAGTGTAGAAACAAATTACGCCAGCCCTTCAGAATATCCTCGGAGTCTTGAGATTTTGCCAGGAAGTTTAAAGCGGGATGAAATTTTGTCCCAATTAGGCACCGGACTTTATTTAGGAAATCTGCATTACGTCAATGCCAGTGATCAGAAGAAAGCGCGCCTTACGGGCATGACTCGCTTTGCTGCTTTCTGGGTTGAAAATGGTAAAATTGTTGGTCCCATTGACAATTTGCGCTTCGACGAAAGCCTTTATGAGGCCTGGGGACATAAACTTTTAGCTGTCACCGAGGAAGTTCAAGAGATTCCTGACACCTCCACTTATGGAGCTCGAGCTCTATCAGGGAATAAATTACCCGGAATGCTCATAGATCAATTTTCATTTACACTCTAAGCTTACCAAATCATTTTTTTTGCGCTATGTATCTGTTTCCAAGGAGGCTCTATGGCCACAATGACTTTCCAAAAGATTTTCGGTAACCTTTCAAGTAATAAGAATGTTAAAAATATTCTTTCTGATTTTCAAAAGCTCAGCAAAGAATTGCGCCAAAAAGGTGGCAAGTTGAACACTCGCTTCACCAGCGAAAAAGCAAAAACCATGCTGCAAGCAAAATCTCAGTACAAAAAGATTCTTACAAAAGTGGGCATTTCTCAGAAACAGCTTGATCGCGAAGTTGCTAAAGCTTTGAACCTGATCAAGAAATCAGCGGCTGATGTTGAAAAAAACCTGCAATTCTACAGAAACAAAGCCACTGAGCAGTCTCATAAAATCGAGAAAATGATTTTAAAGAAATCGCCAGGAGCTCCACGGGCTGCTTCTAAAACGACTAAAAAGAAGGCCTCTCGTAAAACGGCTCGCAAAGCGACCCGTAAAACTGTTTAGTTCCGTCTGTCGACTCGAACCTTACGGCGTGTTAGCCGCGCGCCGTAAGGCTTTATCCCGGCATCTCTTTATGTTAGGCTTCTAATCACAAATTAAGCCCAATTTCTCTTAAGAGGTCCCATGCCTACTTCTATTCTTGATACTCGTCATGAATTTCAATCTCGACATATTGGACCGCGTGAAGCCGATATAAAACTGATGCTAAAAGAACTGGGTTTTGCCGATCTTGAAGAGATGACCGCGAAGATTGTTCCCAAAGGTTTGCGCACTGAAAAACCGTTCCTTGTCGGCGATGGAGTTTCTGAATACGAACTTCTGCAAAAATTAAAATCCATGGTGGGTCGGAATAAAGTTTATACCTCGTTGATTGGACTTGGTTACCACGACACAATGGTTCCAACAGTTATCCAAAGAAATATATTAGAAAATCCTGTTTGGTACACAGCCTACACTCCCTATCAGGCTGAGATTGCCCAAGGGCGGTTAGAAGCTTTACTCAATTTCCAAACAATGATCAAAGATTTAACCGGATTAGAAATCGCCAACGCGTCTTTATTGGATGAAGGAACAGCCGCTGCTGAAGCGATGGCTATGGCCCAGTCTTTGTGTAAGAAAACAGATGTAACTAGCTTCCTAGTCTCACCAAAAATGCATCCTCATGTCTTAGAGGTCCTTAGCACCAGAGCTGAGCCCTTAGGATTTAAAATGATTGTCGAAGACCCTTTGAAATTTGATTTTTCAGTTCCGATTTTTGCCACCTTTGTTCAATATCCTGATACCGAAGGTTTAATCGAAGACTATCGAGCACTTTCCCAAAAGTCGCACGATCAGGGTGCCATGCTCATTGCCTCGGCTGATCTTTTAGCCCTGACAATTTTGACTCCGCCCGGAGAGTGGGGCGCTGACATTGTCGTTGGAAATTCACAGCGCTTTGGCGTGCCACTAGGATTTGGTGGTCCTCATGCTGCGTTTTTAGCGACCAAAGATGCTTATAAAAGATCGATCCCTGGTCGCATTGTTGGCTTATCCGTGGATTCTCAAGGTCAGCCAGCTTTGCGGTTAGCTTTGCAAACGCGGGAACAACATATTCGTCGCGAAAAGGCGACGTCAAACATTTGCACAGCCCAAGTCTTATTGGCAAATATGGCTAGCATGTACGCTGTTTACCATGGCCCAGAAGGATTAAAGAAAATTGCCCAACGCGTGCACTTGCTGACAGGCATCTTGGCACAAGGTTTAAAAACGATGGGTTTTGAGGTGGCTAGCGGACCTTTCTTCGATACGCTAAAGATCACAAGCTTACAAATGAAAGAAATTCTAAGTGCTGCGGATAAAATGCAGATGAATTTCCGTTCAATTGATTCACAAACGGTGACCATTTCATTAAACGAAACCACCAATGAAAAAACAGTTGAAAATATTTGGACGGCGTTTGCATTAGGCCAAAAGACAAAATTTAGTTTTTCGGAAATGATCACAGCTATACATCTTGCTTGGCCAGAGCACTTCGTTCGCAAATCAGCTTTCTTAACTCATCCTGTTTTTAACACTCATCACAGTGAAACAGAAATGCTTCGCTATATTCATTTTTTGCAAAATAAAGATGTAACGTTGACTCATTCGATGATTCCACTGGGCTCTTGCACCATGAAACTAAATGCAACCACTGAATTGGTCCCAGTCTCATGGCCTGAGATCAGCCAAATGCATCCGTTCGCACCAATCAGCCAAGCCAGTGGCCTGATTGATATGATTAAAGATTTAGAGCAAAAACTTTCTAATATTACAGGCTTTGCGGCTGTCTCATTGCAGCCCAATGCCGGGTCACAAGGCGAATACGCAGGCTTACTTGTGATTCGAAAATACTTTCAATCAAAAAACCAAGCGCACCGAAATATTTGTTTGATTCCAAGTTCAGCGCACGGAACAAATCCCGCATCGGCTGTAATGGCTGGCATGAAAGTCGTTGTTGTGAACTGCGACGATCAGGGCAATGTGAATATCGATGATCTTCGCACAAAAGCTGAAGCGCATAAGAATGACCTCGCCGCCTTGATGATCACTTACCCATCGACCCACGGAGTTTTCGAGGCCGGAATTAAAGAGATTTGTAGGATCATTCACGACAATGGTGGTCAGGTTTATATGGACGGCGCCAATATGAATGCTTTGGTTGGACTTTGCCGGCCTGGTGAATTCGGTGCCGATGTATCGCACTTAAATTTACATAAAACTTTTTCAATTCCTCACGGAGGCGGTGGACCTGGTGTCGGACCCATTGGCGTCGCCGAACATTTAAAAAACTTTTTGCCCACCCATAAATTAGTTCCTGAATGTGGACCAGCCCAGGGAATTTCGGCAACGACCAGTGCCCCTTGGGGAAGTGCTAGTATTTTACCAATCTCTTGGGCTTATATTTCAATGTTAGGTGCTGAAGGAATTCAGAAGGCCACCTTAGTTAGCATCTTAAGCGCCAACTATATTGCAAAAAAATTAAATAGCGCTTTCCCGGTTGTGTACAAGGGACAAGAGGGTTTAGTCGCCCATGAGTGCATTATTGATTTACGAGGCTTTAAAAAAACAGCTGGCATTGAAGTGACTGATGTTGCAAAACGTTTGATGGATTATGGATTTCATGCCCCAACAATGGCATGGCCCGTGATTGGAACGATGATGATCGAACCGACTGAAAGTGAATCCAAACCAGAGCTTGATCGTTTTATCACAGCCATGCTTTCTATCCGTGAAGAAATTGCGGCCATTGAAAATGGCAAGATGGATATTGAAAATAATCCGTTAAAAAATTCTCCACATACAGCTCAGATGCTGACAAAAACAGAATGGAATCATCCCTATTCGCGCGAGACTGCGGCTTATCCATCAGAATGGATTCGTGGAAATAAAATTTGGCCAGCCGTTGGCCGCGTTGATAACGTTTATGGAGATCGCAATTTAGTTTGCGCCTGTCCAAGCGTTGATTCTTATCGGTCATGAAAAAAATAGCCCTTATTCGCCTGGATAAAATAGGTGACTTGGTTTCGACTTTACCAGCCGACCAAGTTCCTTTTTTACAAGGTCATAATATCACGTGGGTGATTGCTAAAGGGCTTGGCTTTATTCCAAAAAATTCAGAACCGCCCAGACGCTTTATTGAACTTGATAAAAATCATCCAAAAAGAAGCTTTTGGGTTTTAGTGAACTTCTTAAAGCAATTTCAACCTGATATTGCTATTAGCTTTCAAGCGCCCTGGTGGGTGTCATTAGCCTTATGGTGGGCAAAAGTTCCCTGCCGCGCTGGTGTGAAAAGCCAGTGGCACAGTTTTATATTCCTTAATAAATCCCTTCGGCAAAAACGCAGCGAAGCGCGCCAGCATGAAGCTGATTACAACACAGACTTATTAGCCTTTGCTTGTGGTGAACTTGAAAAAAGGCAGATGAATCATAAGACAACTCAAGGTGTAGGTTTCTTAAGCCCCATTTTAACGTTAAAATCCCAACCGATAAATCTTTCGAAGTGGAATTTGCAAAATAAGAAATTTGTCGTTGTTCATCCAGGAATGGCAGGGTCTGCGCTGAATTGGCCTGTGCAAAAATATATCGATTTAATTTCTTTTTTAGTGAAAGAAAATACAGTTGTCTTAACAGGCACCCCTTCTGATGATCCCTGGTTAGGCCCCATCAAAAAGGAATATGCCGGTCATTCGAAAGTTGTTTGCTTGCAAGATCAAGTGAGTAGTACGGAACTGCTGCCATTGTTAGCAGCCGCCCAAGTCGTCGTTGCCCCTAGCACGGGAATCGCTCATTTAGCGGCGTCCCTTTCCACGCCGGTGATCAGCTTATTTTCACCCATTAAAGTTCAACATTCGCGCCGTTGGGCCCCCCGGGGTGAAGAAGTTCAAATTTTATCGCCAGCTGTTGTCTGCCCCGCAACTTTTAAATGCCTGGGTGAAAAATGTCCGGCTTATTTTTGTATGGATCGAATTTCTATCGAACAAGTTTTACAACAAATTAAAAAAGTTCAAACCGAAGGGTCTTTATGAAACGAGAATTTTCAATCCCCCAGGCGATGGAAACTCAAATTACAAAAGCTTTAAATAATTTGGGTGTAGAAATTTCGGATTCAAAAAAAATCGCGGACTGCGTTTTAAATCTATCTGACTTTTTTATTCAACCAGGGAATCACTCGACACCGTGGAAAGAAAAATGGGTCCAGATTGCCTATTTAGCTTATTTTTTGCCGCTGAATTTTTTGCGCGCGCAAGCTGTCGTTATCGAGGGCGAAAAAAGAAACTTTTTTATGGGCCTTGATCAAGCCATTGATTTCGGTGCCGGCCCTGGAACTGCGTCCCTAGCTTTAAATCAGCTTTTCCCAAATGAAAAACTACATTTAATAGAATGGGCTGAACAAGCCATTCAGCAGTCTCAGTTTTTTGGAAACTTTAAATATTCGCAGAAATTTGACACTCAGATCTTAAAAAATCCAAAAAAAACTTTAGCTGTTTTTTCTTATTCTTTAACTGAATTAAATGCATTTCCGACTTGGGCCGTGGACTGTGAGGCTTTAATGATCTTAGAGCCTGCCACGCATGAACAAGGTCGAAAACTGCAGGAACTCCGTAGTACTTTGATGGAAAAAGGATTTTACGCTTGGGCCCCCTGCACGCACCAAGAGGGCTGTCCTTTATTAATTCATTCTAAAAAAGATTGGTGTCACGATCGAATCTTTTTCAAAGCACCAAAGTGGTTTGAGCAGATTGAAAAGCATCTGCCCATTAAAAATAAAACTATTACTTTTAGTTATTTATTAGCTCGGAAAATGGCACCCGAGAAATTAGAAAGAACCGGCCGCTTGGTGGGTGACCAATTGCAGGAAAAAGGCAAAGACCGTCAGCTTTTCTGTCGCAATGATCGCCGTGAATACTTAAGTTGGTTGCATAAAATGGGGCCAGCTCCAGAACTTTACCGAGGTGATCTGTTCGAGCTGCCAGAGGTGATCCAAGAGGTTTCTAATGAGATTCGTTTTCCACAGGAAGATTAAGTCATTCGCTTGACAGTGGGAGTCGGAATCGCTTGAATTTCTTCAACATCTTTAGCCGGCGAGTAATCACCTGCCACCTGGCTGATGTAATGATAACCAACTTTGCCGTCGGTCCTGACGACAAGGATCCCACCTAACTGCCAAAGATCACCATTTTCACTATTATTTTCACCCTGCCGGTGACCTTCTTTAAATAATTTACGACCGTTGCCTAAAGCCTTCGGTCCTAATGCGGCTAGAAATCCACGGCGAAATCCCGATGCCTTGAAGCTAAGAAGCTGTGGATCTGTAAGAATTGTCGCATCCTGCAGGCCTAAATCTTCTTTAAATTTGGAAATTAAATAGGGCGATCCGTTGCCAATAAAATAAATTTTAGCGCCACTCTTTTCATATTGTTCTCGAAGTCCCCACACTTGCTTCGCATGAGCACGACACATCAGGCAGCCAAAATGTCTTAGGAAAATAAAGATCGCGGTTTGCTTTTGCCACAAATTATAAAGCGAAACTTCTTGGGCACTTTCATCCAAAACCTTGCAAAGGGACAAGGATAAAATATCGACCTTTGTAAAAACGCTTTCTTTAACTTTAACGGCCATACCAATATCGTCCAGTGGATCCCATACCAGGTCAAGCCCAGGCAAGAGTTGACAAGACTTCATCGCAATTGCAGTCTGGTCAGCGATTCCCGAGGATAATAATGAAAAAAACAGCACTTTGTCTTGAGCACGAAAAATTAGGCGCAAAGATGGTCGAATTTGCCGGTTGGCTGATGCCCATCCAATATAAAGGCCTGCGTGAAGAGCATGATAATGTTCGAAAGAACGTTGGTTTATTCGATGTTTCCCATATGGGCGAAGTTCGTGTCACGGGCCCCAAGTCTTTAGAAACCTTAGAATGGTTAACGACTAATCTTGTTGCTAAATTACAAGCCGGAGAAGCTCATTACAGTTTGCTCCCGAATGATCAAGGCGGCTTAGTCGACGACATTATTGTTTATTGTGTTAAACCCAATGAAGATTACTTAGTGTGTGTGAATGCTTCAAATAAAGATAAAGATTTTGAATGGATGAAAAAAAATAATCGAGGAGCGCAAATCACAGATGAAAGTGATTTATGGGGACAGATTGCCATTCAAGGCCCACAAGCTTTAAAACTTTGCGATCGGGTTTTTAGTTTCCCCGTCAGTGAAATGAAAAGTTTCACGATCCATCACACCAACTTCAAAGGCTTTAAAGCCATCATCGCAACAACCGGCTACACCGGCGAAAAAGGTTGCGAAGTTTTTATTGAAACCAAAGGCTCTGCCGATTTGTGGCAAACTCTTTTAGAAAAAGGCCAAGACTTAGGCGTCCAAGCGATCGGCCTGGGCGCGCGCGATACGTTAAGAACTGAAATGAAATACTCTTTGTATGGAAATGAAATCGACGATCAATCAAACCCTTATGAAGCCGGCCTTGGCTGGGTGATTAAACCTGAAAAAGATTTTATGGGTCGCGCTTTAATTTTAAAAGCTAAAGAACAGGGTTTAAAAAGGAAACTGATCGGCTTTAAAATGTTGGAGAAGGGCATTCCTCGCCATGGCTATTCGGTCGTCACAGAAAATGGCGAAAAATTAGGCATTGTCACTAGCGGCACACATTCGCCGACTTTGGATGAACCGATAGGGATTGCTTATGTGGATGCTCGGCACAGCGCAACAGGAAGTGTCATTTATGTCGATATTCGGGGCCGAAAAGTGAAAGCCACCGTGACGCCGACACCATTTATTCAAAAGCCTTAATTTTTATCAGAAACAGTGTTATTCGCTAATGAAAGAGGAGCATAGAATGGCATACCTAATTCCCGAAGATTACTATTACTCAAAAGATCACGAGTGGGCTCAGGTCGACGAAAACATCGTCACCGTTGGCATCACTGAATTCGCCCAAGATCAATTGGGAGAAATCGTGTACGTAGAACTTCCGGAAGAAGGTCAAAAGGTCACTCAAAATCAACCTTTCGGCGTCATCGAGTCGGTCAAAGCTGTCAGCGATTTATTTGCTCCTGTTTCTGGAACCGTCATCGAAGTGAACATGGGATTATCAGATGATCCTTCGATCTTAAATGACGATCCTGTGAACCAAGGCTGGTTAGTACGAATTGAAATGGACACGGAAAAAGAACTTGCCAATTTAATGCGTGCCCCGGATTATAAAAAACTTATTCAAGCATAACCATGTGCCCAGCTGGTGGAATCGGCAGACACACTAGGCTTAGAACCTAGCGCCGCAAGGCATGGGGGTTCGACTCCCTCGCTGGGCACCAAATTTCTCATAACACTACCCTGTCCTCCAAAAGGAACAGGGTTTTTTATTTGGGAAAGACCGAAGCGATTGAGCCGGTTATCTCAGCTAACTGGGAAGTGAACCTTTTACGCTGACGAAATTTCGTCAAAACTTTTGTTCTGATCATCGGTATTTATTAATTTTTAAGCGGCTTTGCATAACTGACAAAAAACTTGCTGGTTGTGCTTAATTCTCAGTTTAATCGCATCTTCTTGTCGCAATAAAATCCTAACTTCCTGTTCTTTATTCCAGATTTGATTGAATTTTTCGATTGGGGTTTCCCCCTTAAAAGCCGTGTGCGGGATGCGGTCATTGTGTTCGCCAAACCAGAAATCCACGTGTTTTCGAAGTGATTTTGAATTTTTTATTTGCTGGCTGTAAAGATAGTTATTTTTAATAGACCTAAAAAGTGCTTCGACCATCGAATTTGAGAATGAAATTTCAAACCGAGCCACTTGTTTTTTGAAATGACCATCGTTTTCTAATTTTTTGACTTTATGATTTTTATTTTCTCCGCCACCATCTACGATGAGGCGCAAATTTTTTGATTTTATCTTTTTTGATTTTATCAGGGCTTCTTCTAAAAGAGCGGCCGATTTTGCACCGTCGTAAGATGTCATAACTTGCCAAGCGAGAACATATCTTGAAAAATTATCAATGATCGCTTGAATGAAGCACTTGGTGCCGTCAGGGAAAACAAAATGTGATACGTCCATATGCCAAATTTCGTTGGGGTGCTTTGCGCGGATACCAATTCTGGTGATTTTCTTTCGTTTCTTTTTTCTAGGTCTAAGCCATCCATATTGATCGATATATTTTCGCCAAGTTGAGTAAGTGCAAAACAAAAGCCCCTCTCTTTTGGTATAATAGTGGAGTGAATGTATTGGAAAGTGGGCATATTCTTTAGAGGTTACAAATTCGCGCATCAGTTGAATTTCCTGAAAAGTCAGTTGATTCAAACCTCCTTTAGGGCAGAGTTTTATTTCTGGCAGTCCGCAGCCGCGTTTTTCTCTTTTCCAGCGTTTGTATCTTGATAACGAAAGATCCAAAGTTTCTAAGCAGGCATCCCTAGTGGCGTTATCCATTGCATTTTTAATGGATTCTAAAATTTTTTCTCTATTATCTTTTGAATCAATTTGTTTCCAACGAAGTTTAAATCCGAGGATTTCGACGATCTCTTTAAGGAGACCTTTTAAGGCTTTTTGTTCGGCTGCCTGAATTTGCAATTGCTCTTGATCGGCTCGAGATTCATTGAGCGCATTGGTCAAAGATTCTAAGATTGGATCGTCCACGGTGATGCGTTGTTTGATCCAATATTTTGCCGTCATTCTAGGGATTTTAAAGGCTGGGAAGAGATCGATTCTTCCGGTTGAAGAGATGGCGGCTTTTATCCACGGATCGTACTGCTTATATTTTTTAGATTTTGACATGGGTGCTCCAGATTTTATTTTAGCATGACGAAAATTCGTCATTCAAAAGGTCGACTTTATCGGTAATGAGCAATGGATTAAGGTATTGAAATGACTGAATATTTTAATTTTAGAATTAAAACTGGATGAAATGATAACGGGCGGGTCAGGGGTTCGAGTCCTGTACTCCCTACCA
>JAYTOY010000010.1:0-6317 GCA_043747555.1 Pseudobdellovibrionaceae bacterium
AGAATCAAAATGATTTTTCTGACATCAAAGTTAAACGGATTCAAATATCACCTCAGACACCCAACGGTAGCAAAAAGATCCCTTGATTCCAACAGTTTCCACTTGAAAAAATTAACATTTCAGATCTAATACGGAACATTGCTAAAGGAGATTCGAATGAGCGACAATATGGCGGACAAGCTGAAAAGAAAATTATCGGGTAAAAACATCACAGCGATGATCCTCTTTGGAGCCATTATTATGGTTTTTGTATTTTTTGGTCTGCCGAATCGCCTCAGTGGCGGCATGGGCTCTGCCGCCCGAGTGAATGAAAGCTTTATTTCATTGATGGATTTTCAAATGGCCGCGGAAGAAAAAGAACAGCAAATGTCGCAGATTTATTCTCAGTATATGGGCGGCAAATCTTTTGACCCCGAGCAGCGCAAAAAATTTAAAATGGAAGCTATGCAAGAATTAATCGATCGCGAATTGATGGCCCAAGCTGCTCGCAAAGCTGGCATTTTAGCGACAGATACCGAAGTTAAAGATTTAATCACGCAGCAAATTCCTGCCTTTCAAAAAGACGGGCAATTTCAGCGGGAAAACTATGATGCTTACTTGCAAAGCCAAGGTTTAACTCCCGGAGGATTTGAAGCTAAAATTCGAAAACAGCTTGGAACAGCTCGCTTATTTCGTTTGTTTGAAGCCTCAAGTCGTACTTTAAGTTTAGAGTCTGATAAGAAGAAAACTCTACAGAATTATAAAATGAATTTACAGTTTGTAAAATTTGATGATGATAAGCCTACCACTCAGGCTGTCTCCAATGAAGAGGCGCAAAAGGCCCTAACAAAAGATGACTTCAAGAAAAAAATTGAAAGTGAATTTGCGTTAAAAAAAGCCCAGCTTTCACAAGCTGAGGAAGTTCGTGCCCAGCATATTTTAATTGCTTTTAAAGCAGGCGATGCGGCTTCTGAAAAAACGGCCCTTGCAAAAATTGAAGCGATTAAGGTTCGAACGACTAAAGAAGATTTTGGAACTTTAGCCTCTCAAACCAGCGAGGACCCGGGATCTAAGGCTAAAAGAGGCGACCTGGGTTATTTTGGCCGTAGCAGTATGGTTAAAGAATTTGCTGACGTCGCCTTTCAAATCCCCCCAGGGCATATTTCTGAAATTGTTAAAACCGCCTATGGATACCACCTGATCAAGGTTTTGGAAAAAAAGTCGGCTCAAGAAGCCAATCTTTCTGACCACCAGCTTAGCCTTGCTAAGGACGCATTAGCTAAAGAGAAATGGCAAAAAAAATCCCAAGAGCTGGAAACGCTTCTCAGCAGTCAGCCAGCTCAAGTTGAAAATGAAATTAAAAACTTAAATGCAAAATGGGAAGAAACGGGCCTATTTAGCTTGGATGCTCCCGCCATCCCCAAAATTTCAGGGCTTGAAATTGAAAAGGTGGCTGATTTAACTGTAAAGGACCCGTATCTAAAATCTTTCGTTCGATCGGGAACCTCGCGGTATATCGTAAAATTGAAAGACTTTAAGCAAGATTCTTCGACAACGCCGCTCCTAGCAGATGTTTCGTCGCGCCAACGCGCCAATGGAGTTTTCACAAGCTGGCTTCAGACTTTTAAAAAGAGCTCGGATATTGAAACTAACTCTTTGATTTTTCAATAGGTCGCCGTTGAACGTCACACCAGCTCCGATAATACAATTTGGTCGAAGTTGGTTTGTTGAGTTAAAAATCGATTCGACCTTGAGGGCTCTTAAGGTCACTTTGCAATTGCAAAAAACCGTCGACCCATTGAGTGGTATGACGGTCAATCTCACCAGTGTTGATCAAGCCTGGGGTGAGGCTCTAGAGCTAAAAGCGATAGCCTGGTCGACACCCGTTGATTTTTTAAAATCCTTAGCCCTTAAATGGCAGCCTTGGATCAATCAAGAAAAAGCTCAGTTAATTCAACTTAAAATTGAAACTGTCGATGGACTTCGGGGTTGGAGAATAAATCCAACAGGATTGTTCTATATAGCACGCGTTGAAATTCAAATTTCGTTAGAAAACAGGAAATCAAATCGAAAATGCCTTCTCACTTCCCGTGAACCTGCAAAGGCTGCTGATATTAAAGATTTTCTAAGTTTGTGTTCGCCAGAGACCAGCCCCGATCAACTTTTAAAGTTGCTTCAGCAGAGTCGCCATTTTTTGCGAATCGAAGTTTTAGATATCTTCGAACAATTTATTGAATTCGATTTTAAAAATTAAAAAAAATCCTAAATATTTTTATTTAGGAAATCAACAATGGCCTCTTTCGGATGATTACCCACCAGCTGACCCACTTCATTTCCACCTTTAAATAGCAACATCGTTGGAATTCCTCGGATATTGTATTTGGCTGGAGTGCCTTGGTTCTCATCGACATTCACTTTGACAACTTTGATTTTGCCGCCCATTTCAGTAGCGACTTCTTCAAGCTTAGGGCTTAAGGCACGACAGGGCCCACACCATTCAGCCCAAAAATCGACCAGCACTGGAGTTGTTGATTTTAAGACTTCTGTTTCAAATGATGAGTCAGTAACGGGCTTTGCATTTGCGGCCATGGATCCTCCTGGAAAAAATCTACCTACTATTTCTTCTTGAAAAGTGCCTTTGTAAACTCACGACGCAGGCCATCTTGCTTATCGAGTTCAACCTGTTTCCAGTCTTTCATCAACTCAATTTGTGCTTTTCGAGAATTTGTTTTCTTCATTGTTGATTCTTTAGGAAGTTTTAAAGACCCGCTCATTTGCTGATATTCTTTCATTTTGCCCGGTAGATTCTTTTCAGCACTCCGAACCTGCTGCTCAAACTTAGACAGTTCAGATTCAGGGAGAGGCAGAGGAACTTCGGAAACTCCATTGGACCCAGCAGGAGCCGAACTTGGGGAAAAAAGCTGACTTTCAAGGTCAGCCCAGTTCACCTCTTCCTTGTCGATTGGCAAATCAGCGACTTGTGATGATTCGGACTCAGCCTGTTTTTTAAGCTGTAACTCCTGCTGCTCGCGAATTCTTGCCTCGCCCTTGGCGACAGTAGCTTGGGGGCCTTCGAAGCGATGCTTGGGCACTTCTTCCGTAGGGTCTTCGGGCTTTAAGGAAAATTCAGGGCGACGCCGAACTCTGGCCTGCTCACGGCGGTTCAAGTCATCAAAGGCCGAATTCGGGAGCGATGGATCATTTTGTTGGGAAATATTTTCCGTCGGGTTGATGGCAAAAGTTTTTGTGCGAGACGCCTCTGGCTCGGGTGGCTGATTGTTGATCGCTTTAAAAGTTAAATCAGGATCAGAATTTCTGTCTGAAAATCTTGGGATCACAGGGTCGTCTTTTTTTGATTCGCCAGCACTGCCACCCACGTAAACTGTGTCTGCTGCGGGTTTATTATTTCCAACAATAAAGGTATTTTCTTTTGCGGTGCTTTCCTGCGCCATCGTCTTGATCAGCTTCTCGATGAGCACTTGATCGTCTTGATTGGTTAACTTTGCTAAAACTTGAATCAGTCGCACTGTTTCAATCGGGGCCTCTAGCACCACGTCCATGCGAATTTTCATAAGATCTTCAGGCTTGGGCTTATTTCCCTGGGGAAATATCAAAACAGCTTTCCCGGTCCATCGTGGCATGTCTTTCAGACGACGCCCTACGCCCACAGTCGTCACTTTAGGACCTCGGCCCGAGGCCACAACAATATCTGGATTGAAGGAGATCACTTTTTCTGTTGTACCAAACTCAGTGCTGATTCCAAGACAATCAAAACCCACTTTTTTAAGTGTGAACTGAACCGCATTAAGCTCGGTGTAATCATCATAGATCAGCAAAATTTTGCTCATCATCTATTTTTGAGTGCCGCCGGACAAGGGTCAACGCCCGCGAATCGAAACCCACCCTAGCTCGACCTTAGGCGCGCTAATAAAAGAATGCCGATCCTTTTCGGCACGCGATATACTGTTTGACGATGAAGGGTTTACTGACAATCCGATATTTATTTTTTGAAATGCTTCCAGGATTTATTCTTGGTATGGCTGTTTTTGTTTCGATCATCCTGATGTTTCAAGTTTTACGTCTGACCGACTTTGCCATTTCTCATGGCTTAGAGCTTTCGACGGTCGCAGAAATTATTGGTTACATCTGCATCTCAATGCTGCCGGCCCTTTTTCCTATGAGCTTGTTGTTTGCCGTTCTGTTAACTTACGGCCGGCTCAGTAATGATTCTGAAATTGTGGCTATTAAAGCGTCGGGCCTAAGCATGAGTACGATTTTAACTCCGGCTTTAATTTTGTCATTTTTTGTAGCTTTGATTTCGGCACAAACTTCTTTTTATTTAGCGCCTTGGGGAAATCGAAAATTCGAGGTCCTTTACAGCCGCGCGGCCAGCACAAAGCCTGCCATTGCCATAAAGGCGGGAACTTTCTCTGAAGGTTTTTTTGATATGGTGGTTTATGCCAATGAAGTCGATTCAGAAAAAGGAACTTTAAAAAAAGTTTTTATTTACGACCCACGAGAAATCAATTCACCTTTAACTATTATTGCCAAAAGTGGAAAAATTGTACCAGATCCTGAAAATCCTGGACGAAATGTTTTGCTCCGCCTGAACGACGGAGATATTCATCGAAAATCTGAAACTCATACAAAAATTAAATTTGATTCTTATGACATCAAATTAATCGATCCCATTAAAATTGAAGAGCGAGAAAAATCCGCGCAGTCGATGACTTTGTCCGAACTGAAAAAAAATTTGAACCAAAAAAATATGACCGAAGAAGACCAACGCACTTTTATGACAGAGTGGCATAAGCGCTGGGCCATTGCATTTTTATGTATCGTATTCGGCACAGTGGGCGTGGGTTTGGGGACAAACACCAATCGCCGAAATCAAAAAGCGGGCGGAATGATTCTGTGCGTGGTTTTAATTATCGCCTATTGGGGCATTTACGTCACATTTGAGGGGCTATCAAGAAATGGCAAAATTCCGCCTGTGCTTGCTATGTGGGTGCCTAATCTTATTTTTGGTGGAATTGGTTTTGAAACTTTACGAAGAAATTGGAACTGAAGTCCCCAAGAAAAATGAGCGATGCAGTAGCATCCTTACCACCACGGTCATCCCTGACCACATCGCCCCTCCCTTAGATAAAGGTTAATTGAAACCGCAAAGAGAAGGCAATGCCTTTTTTCATCAACTGTCACTTTTTAATGTGTTTCAAATATTTTAAAGAGTGATCACTAGGGCTAGTTTATTAATAGTGGATTATGCCCTACATATGCTCCGCAGGTTGAGCTAGTCAATACTTCAACCTGAAAAAATAAGCTTAAATCTTCAGCACTCGTGACAAGAGTTGCACCTTCTTGAAGAAGTTTTAAATTTCCGAGGTACGCACTTTGAAGAGGATGGCCAGGGAGAACCCAAAGAGGCCGGCCCGCTTCGGCAGCCAGATGGCCGGTCATCAAGGTTCCACTTTTTTCGGCCGCTTGAATCACTAAAGTCGCAACTCCCATCTGAGCGATCAAACGGTTTCGATGATGAAAAAATCCTTTCACCATGCGCTGCTGCAACGGATATTCAGAAATCAAACTTCCACCTGTTTCAATAATCGCTCGCGTCCAGTCCCTAAAAACTTCTGGATAGATGGCTCCTAACCCTGAAGGAAGTATCGCCACTGTCGGAATTTTTTTTCTTAATGCCAAAGAGTGCACCGCCTGATCGACACCGAAAGCGCCCCCACTGACAATCACCAGGGGCTGCCTTCGCACAAATTCGCCGAGCTCTTGATCCATCCACCTTAAGGAATCTCCTGTTGGCTTGCGACTTCCCACGACTGATAAGCAAGGGTTTTGCCTCCAGGGTTTCCCGCCCATCACAGTTAATATCAAAGGAGCATCGATCATCGCATAAAAACTTTCGGGATAATCTTCAGTCCCATACAAAACCCAGTCGATTAAATTTTCGCCCTCATGAAGTGTTACAGTCTGAATTTTTTCCTTTAAGGACGGGAATTCCAAAAGCCAGTCTTGGAAGGTCACTCCCCGATCGACAGTGGGAACCCTCCATTTTTGACGAAAGTATTCCTTGTGATAAAAAAACCAGCTTTGATTTTGAACTCTTAGTAATTGATGCAGCCATTCCATAAAGAATTTAGCTGCAAATAACATTCATCGAAAAGAGCGCGGGAGTGAGGTTTTCAGGCGGTTTGATAGCCGAATTTAGGATTTCGCCTTAAAGATCTGAAACTGCCTCACTTAAGTGTGCTTAGGGCAGCGTTACGCCTCAAGATTGTTCTGATATTTAAAGGGCTTAAGTGGTTCGTTGTTGCCTTACGAATTCC
>JAYTOY010000011.1:0-6968 GCA_043747555.1 Pseudobdellovibrionaceae bacterium
TTTTAGCTTATCAATTTACCAATAGGGAGTTAGCTCAGTTGGTAGAGCGCCACCCTTACAAGGTGGACGTCGCAGGTTCGACTCCTGTACTCCCTACCAAATGGCAAGTGAGGCTTAATCTCAAAAAATTAAAAATAAAATTTTTTCTGAAGGCTTGTTGGGGACAAAAACAAAACCCGCTTTTTAAAGCGGGTTCGATTGAGCATTGGCTGTGTCAGAAGGTAGTGGTTATTATCTAGCACCATCTTTAGAAGATCCTGAAGAACTAGGGCTGGTCGAAGACTTTTGCACTGAACTAACACCTCTTGCTGCATTCACCACTTTCATCATAACTTTTTCCGTCATAGTCTTTGTACAGGTGTATGTCTTTGCTAAATATTTTAAAACCTGGTCGCCATTGGGTGAGTCAGTTTTTAATTGATCTGGAGTTATTAACTTTCCATCAATCTTAATCATGACTTTATTATTTTCACAGACCACAGAAGCCTTATCATTTGTTAAATGCAGAGCTAACGTTTGGCCGCCCCATAAAGCTCCAGAAGCAACAACCCCTACGTAGCCTACAGCTACACCAGCTGCACTTAATGCGACAGGAATAAAACCAGCTCCCGTGTCCCAGTTAACTACATTCATTCCGTTTTTGGCGACGCTAGCAACTTTAAGGAAAGCATATGAACCGATTGCACTTGCCGCGGAAATCTCTAGCCCGTGTGCAAAATAAGATGTTGCGCTTTCTTCGGCATAAGCGCGATTGAACAGCCAATGAGATCCCACTGCATTATCAAAGTATTTTGTCATTTTCTCTATGCTTTTGACAGGAGAATCTTTTTCGTCGAAAGCAAAATTCCAACCGTTAATTTTTAAAGAAAGATCTTTGTAATTGAATGCCAATTTTTTGCCACCAATAGTTATTTCATTCTTGCCGATGGCGATTTCTGGCATTTTTTTCTTTATATCAACATTCTTAGCTTTAAGAAAATCTTTTAAGTCTTGTTTTTCTGTTTGGGACAAATCATTTAAAACTAGATCAATATATTTCTCAATATTTGGTGCCATATTAGTGGCTTTGAAATATTCTGACATACTGATTTGATCCGGCTCTTGCACAGAAGCAAAAGAAAATCCAAAAGTAAAAAGAATGGTTAAAGTAGCTAACATACGCATGACTATCTCCCTGTTATATTAAGCTTAAACTCAACACTAACATCAGTTAAATGGGTAATACAGTCTAGGTTTTGCCAGAACTTGCGGTTCACGAAGGGTTTACTTTGGATCAAGAAGGTAATCTATCTGACTATAGCGCTAGATAGCCAACCGTGGACCTTTTGAAGCCTTGCGAAGGGGACGGTGCTCACTCTTTACTACATCGGATTTAAGATAAAAACAGCCTGACTAAATGGCCGAGCTTTTCCGGGCAGGTGCTATGGGGACGAAAGAAACAGATTAAAAGTCCTAAACAATAAGGCAGGCTACAAGCGCCCAGTAAGGCTCAAATTCAAAGGAACGGATATGGTGTCAGGAGGATTTGATTTTGGAACATTCACCCGAAAAAATAGGTGGGTTTTATCAAAATTGACTTTCACGGCAGTCCTGTTACAACCCCTTTAAACAATAGGAGAAATTACTTATGAAAACAATAATTCCTGCAGCTTTGGTTTTGCTTACTTGTACACTCGCTTTCGCTGATTCAAAAATTGATCTGAAGGCCGGAACTGTAGTTACAGTTAACGCTTCTGAAGTTACGACTGTAAGCTGTGAAACTCCGTTTGCTACAACCACATATTTTTGTGCCTGCGGTGGCTCTTACAGCAATTTAAACTTTGGCCCAGAGACGCTTATCCGATTTGATATTGTTGATGGCCAAAAGGTCGGATCAATTTTGGCGAACTATTCAAATGAAGGTAGCTGCCTTACAGAATTGAAACTTAAAACTCAACCGGCGTGCCAATAGCACTACCTTGTGACTAACACAATAATACTCACGAACCCGCTTTAAAAAGCGGGTTTTGTGTTTTTAAAATACCCATCTTCGATTCACAAACACGGGGACGTGAAACGTAAATAATCAGCAAAGCGCTTCTTCCTGATTATTATTTCTTCCGTGGCACACTTGTAAGCATTTTGGTAAATTTCGAATAAGAAACCATTCCTTGCTGGGCTCGCGCCACTTTACCCATCATTGTAAGAGTGGCATTCTTTAAGCCACCCATGACGGCAAGAAGAAGGGCAAACTTTAAAATCGTTTTATAAAGTTGCAAAAGTCCTAGCATCATTCCGAACCTCCATTTGACGGAACTTTAGACTTCAGTCGCAGGACAGCATCATGAACTGTCGTTCTTGGCACTCGGAGTTGCTCTGAAATCTTGGTCACCGTTAGCCCTTTGTCGTGATAAAGTTTTGCCAGCTCATCCAAGCAAAGGGCTTGTTTCTTCCACTGAACCCCGTATATTCGTTTTAAAGAAAACTGGGTTGGTTCGAATACGTTAGCTTCGCGCCTACCAAAAGCGCCAAGCCAGAAGAATAAAAATATTTTTAAACTGTATTCGAATATAACGAACATAAACCACTCCCTTTTTCAGAAAACCCCATCACGCCAGCTCTGGGGTCCCGAATTGTTTTTTCTTTTTCCAAGGGATTTTATAGATTCTCAGTAAGGTCGGCCCTTGTTCGATGAATATGGCATCGCGCCTACCATACCTCTGTGATTTAATGCGACCTGAGGTTTTTGAAGCGGAAAAACGATTACACTTTTGGATTAAAACATGTGCCTTATTAAAATTTGATGGATTTTTTTGATCTCCATTTCTGAGAAAAACAAAAGTCAGCTCATGGTTTGTAAGGCGCAGACTTTTGGTCAACCAAAAAATTTTATTTTTGATGAGCGTATTTAAAAGCAGGGGTTAATAGTCGGTTATAATTTTCAGGCTATCACATTCATTAGCTTCGGAAACAGCAGCCTTTAAAATTTCACGCTGTTCCTTATTTAAACGTTGTTTATCTCGTCCAGATAATTTGTCGTTAATAGTAACGTACTTCGCAAATAACTCGTGCTGTTGATGAGTTAATTCGCTTCTTGCTTCTCCGCGACCCATATCGCTTACAATACCGCTTATAGTTTGCGTGACTTCATCACTATGAAGCTTGAATTGACAATGATTTGCAGGAGACGAGCTGTTTGCAAAAACTGTCAAAGAACTGAACATTAGATAAAAAGCGACAAAAATTGTTTTCATACAAACTCCTAAAGTTAATTATATTTCCATAAGCTTACTGTTATAGTTCCCCTTGCAATATTAATGACATCATTTTTACATTTTCAAATAGTGCGAATTGGATTAAAATCCAAACCATCTAATCTGTAATATTTGTGTAGATTTGGGCTTAGTTCAGCAAGGCAGGCATTTAAGAGCAATTAAGGCGTTCCTGGCTGTCCGCTAAAGCTCTGCGCAAGCTAATTGGCCTTCGTCGCCAATCATTTAGATTTGGCACACCTTTTTCACTAGTTTAGGAATAATAATAATTAAACAACTTAGGAAAGAATGGGTAGGTTTCTATGAATAATTTGGCAACAATTTTGGGCATTCTGTCGATATCTTTTGCAGCTCATTCAGCTCATCTAGAGATCCAAAAAACATACACGGAAATTAATTCCTGCTGGAGAAGTAATCCAGGCTGCGAGTTTAATGCGCAGGAAAAGAGCGAAACAAAATCAGTGGCAATCAAGGAGGCGCGGCGTGATTCTGAAAACACTTGCGCGAAAAATGGCGGACTCATCAACGGAGGTGCCATCCTGGAAAGTAGCTGCCGGTTATCCGCAAATCGCGAAATGGGAATTCCTAACACTTTTGAATGTCGAGCAACCTATAAAATTGATTGTGATTTAAGTGTTGGCACAAAGCCTGATAGAATTAGTGAAAGTGAGATAAAAGCTTGCAATAGTAAACTTTCTCAAATGACTAAGGCGCATGATGTCCCTAAAGCATCCCAGATTCGATCTGCTTGTATTGTTGCCTTGGAAAAAAACCAGATCGAAGAGTTGAGTGGCTGTTTAGAGGAAGCATTTAGGTACGACAGAGTGGCTGGATGGTACGCGCTGAAATACTGTGATTTGGCTCTCAGAAAGAATATGATTTTCCCATTCCAAAATGCAATGCAAATAGAATCTCATCTTAACCTCGAGTCCATTTACAATAAATTGACTGGGGCTCAATGAGCTAATTAACACTTGTTTTCTTGAAACCAAAAAATCAGCATAGGGCTCGAAGATGATTCGGGCCTTTCGTTTTTCAAGCTTCACACAAAGTAAAAATCACTTTAGCGATCTTTTTGAAGCGTCTCGCTCATTCGAATAAAGTGGACGGCCCTTAAAATCACCGTCAGTCATCATGTGGGTGAAGGTGCTTGCACTGATAGGCCCACGTTTATAGGCAGCAGCCGTGTGATCATGGAGCTTTAACGCCATATCGACGAAGCCAACTCCGAAAGCACCAATCCAGAAGAATAAAAATATTTTTAAGCTGTAATTGAATATAGCGAACATAAATTACTCCCTTTTGCCGAAATCCCATCACGCCAGCTCTGGGGTCTTGAATTGTTTTTTCTTTTTCCAAGGGATTTTGTAGATTCTCAGTAAGGTCGGCCCTTGTTCGACGAATATGCCATCGCGCCTACCATTTTCGAAAGACGAAAATGAAAACAGTATTCTGAATACTGTCCCGAATCCAGGCTCCGACTTCACAGATACCCTTTCATGTCCTATCAGATTTTCGTGTATAAAAATCTAGACTTGTTTTTTAATTCAACGAAAGACACAGTTTTAATGAGTTTAATCATCATAATAAAGGAGCTTCCTATGCGAAGTCTGATAACAGGTCTAATAATCATTTTAGGTGCAACAAGTGCTTCTGCCGCTACAACTGAATCTCCACTTGATCTGTCTTTTAAGCCAGACGCGGGGAAACATTTCATAAGTGCGGGCTATAGTTCCTTAACGGCAAAGGCAAAAGTCAAAGTAGGGGGTGCTCCTTATTTAGAAACAAAAACAGATCAGAGCTTAATCGGGTTGAATTACCAGTATGGAATCAACGACGAACTTTCTGCGGGCATAGAGGTTCAGAATACTTTATCTCAAAAAGTAGCTCTAAATTATGATGTATCCGCTGGCATCGCTAATGGGGAACAAAAGTCCTCTGGTCTTGCGGATCCTACTTTAGGAGTTAGTTATCGTTTGCTAAAGGATGACACGGCTGGGGTTAACTTAGATTTAGGCCTTACCTACTCGCCATCAATCATCAAATCAAAGACTGCGACGACCACAAGTAACGGAAGCATGGGTCGTGGCGGAGCAGAAACCGGAATCAGAGTCGAAGTTTCTAAAAAGTTTGATGCGTTTGAAACTTACTTGGGTCTTAAAAAAACAATGTTAAGCGCAGGTTCTTCAGAGGATGCAACTACAGGAGACAAAACGGACAATTCCGGAGGTGGAGTGACCACTGTTGAATTAGCCGGTTTGTATAAGATCAATTCTTTTTATACTGGCTTGGGATATGCGACTTCGATGAATGAATCGAGAGAAGAAAAAGATAAATTAGGTGCTATCACCAGGTATGAGTCTTTTTCTTCGCGGACACTTTCAGTTTATTTGCGATATGAAATTTTACCAAGTGTCAGTGGACTTACATTTTCTTATTCGACAGGTTCAGCTGATAACTACGGCCGCACCAGCGCTAAGATTGAAGACACTCAACTTACGGGACTTTCTCTGGGTTACGTACATACGTTTTAAAAAATATTTAAGTCGCAGGTGAAGTTCTTACTTCGAACCGGCCTGCGACATCACCCCAACTATTTAGTCCTTTTTTATTTGCAGTAAGCAGAATCGACTTCGGCGACAAATATCTTGTCGATATAATGTCCAATTTAAACCATCTGTGCTTTTGTAAAGGCGGCCACTCCGCCGCCCCAGGAACTGCTTCGAACAACTTCCCAGTTCAGTCCATCCCGAGATCTTTTAAGACTTCCGTTAGCGCCCCAGCCGTAGTTAATATAAGTATAGGCATCAGCGCTGCTCAAACAAACTGTTGGCACTTACAACTTATCCAAAATCGGTGAGCCTTGGGAATTCTTGCGAAAAAGTTCTGTGACCTGGGGTTAATCCGGAGCATTACTTGATCGAAGTGGTGTGTTTGCCGGCAGAGATTTTAACCCAGTTTTTAAACACGCCAATTTGCACCGGAGAATTAGGCGGTGTAAGCCCAAGCTGGCCTTCTCCATTTTCTCCAAAAGCCTAAATCGTGCCATCAGTTTTAACAGCTAAAGCATGTTCATTGACGATCGAAACCTCAGCCCAATTTGTAAGAGCACCAATTTGCCGGGATAGCCTGCTTTTGGGACTAGGTCCTTCAGGGTAAAGTATCAATTTGAGACACTTGCAAAAGGCCTTATTTTTCTGAGATTTCGGCTTTCCAAGCGGATGTCGCTAACTGTTCAACGATGTCTTTGAAATCGATATTTTTAACACCAGCCGATTGTCTGCGCATCATAGTCTGATCAATTAATTTTTGAAAACAAATCGAGGGCTGGACTTTGTTATTGATCACAGGAGCGGCTTCTTCAAGAATCATATTTCGTTCTTCCACCGAATATTGGTCGGGGCAGGCTAACTTTTCTTGAGCTAAGCCTACAGAACTTAAAGCGACCGATATAAAACTTGCTAATAAAATAATTCGAACAAAGTTTCCCATATACACTCCTACCTGAATTGGTCAGCACAAATCAAACCACCTGGGCTTAGTTATATGCGACTTCAAATCAATCTGGTTTTACAATGACAACAATTGTCAGAGGGCGTGCTGAACTTAAACAGCTCAACCGCTCTTTCTGGAATTTGTGGGGATGGGGGGTTAATTAGATTTGAGGTCATACTTCCAACTCAAGGCAAACCTGTGATTCAAATAGCCCACTTTCTG
>JAYTOY010000012.1:0-39387 GCA_043747555.1 Pseudobdellovibrionaceae bacterium
ATAGGATCCATGTTGAAGCTCTCCTTAGAGAAAGCCAAAAAGATAAAAAAGAATAAATAAACCGCCAGAACTAAGCACGGGCAGTGTTAAATTATCATCTAAATTAAAAATAGGTATAAGCTCGGCCAGCGCTCCAACCAAACCTGCTAGAATACAAAACACTAAACTTCGATCAGGCGCATAGTTATGAAGAAGCATGTAAATCAAAGCGCAGCCAAAGCAGACAAAGTAGGCTGCCATAAAACCTTGTAAGGATTTATGGCCAAAGATTTTATCTTTTCCGTATTTAATGCCAATAAAACTTGCAATTGGATCTGCAAAGGCCAAAAACAATAATGTCATCGATACAATGGGCCTTGGAAAAAGGACTGATACGAACAACACACCAGTCAGTAAAAATGTGGTACCAGCTAGTTTTTGAATCTCTCCATCCCGCATGATGGGCCGAAAAGCATGCACCATAAAATCATTTAAGTGAGGAAATTTTTGGCGCAAGATATCGATAGGTACAAATAGCAACCAAGAGACTCCTAAAACAAGGTAGGAAGCCCAAGATGGAGCAAGACTCCAAAAGGCAAACATCATAAAAACTCCGCAAATATGCCAGAATTTTCGAGCCAAATGAAGATCGGAGCGCCTTTTTAACTGTAGATTGCTCAACACGTTCTGCACCATCAACAGGGCTCAAGATAAAGGAGGAGTGCATCTAACGCAATTGAAAACAGGCCGTATTGGTGCCTTATGTTAAACGAAAAAAGAAGAGTAATTCCCTATATATGAGAGGACTTAACCACGACTTCGCGCTGGAATTTTTTGCCCTTGGAATTTTGAAATTGGATCAAAATCTGATTTTGTCCTTCAATCAACTGAATAAGATCAGTTTGAAACTGACCCTGACCTGTCTGAAAAACAGCGGCCGTATAGCCATTACTTTTATTAACAATCGATAACTGATCGGCTTGTGCTGAGTTCGCACAGCCCTTGCCCCTTATCTGCAAGTACGAGCCTTTAACAGCTAATTCTTTTTGCGAATTTTTTAGGCAATCAAAATCAAAGTTTGCTGCCGCTGGAGCTCGTAATTTATTTTTTTCAAGCTCGACCTTGGGGTCCCGTTTTACAACTGAAGCCGGTTGACGGTTGTAACTCGAATTAAGGTCAACTTGAGGATCCTCAACTAAGGAAGCCACTGTTTTGACTCCCAAAAGGATCACAACAAGAAATGACACAATAAGAAATTTGGTTTCAGCCGATCGAGCTCTCATCATTCTTATGATCGGCAAAATTTTGGCAGGACTTTAGGATATGATCTGTCCCAATTTAAGAATCGACTTATTTTTTCTCAATGCTAATCGCGAATTTTTTAACTCCCACAGTTTTCACGGCATCAAGCACTCCAATGACTTGACCATGAGGAGTGTCTTTATCAGCCGAAATAATGGCTTGCACATCAGGATTTCGCGCAACTTCTTCCGCCGCTTTAGTCTGTACTGTTTTTTCATCGACAAAAGTCCCGTTCAAATTAATTTTGCCGTCAGCCGTGAGTGCGATACTGAGCTTGCTGGGAGTCGTTTGATCGCCGCTAGCGGCTTTTGGCAGATTAACATTGATGCTTGGTCTTATAAACATAGGTGCCGTTACCATAAAAATAATAAGCACCACCAAAATAATATCGACCAGGGGAACAACATTGATATCCGCGATCACATCATGATCGTCGGAACTGTATTTCGAAGCCATCTTATTGTCCCTTTTTCTTCGCGTAAGCGAGGCAAAGCTCTTTCACACTATCTAAACTCTGCAAAACTCCGCGAACTTGCTTGCTGTAGTAGTTGTAAAAAATAACTGCGGGAATCGCGACAAAAAGTCCCGCAGCTGTTGCCACTAAGGATAAAGAAATTCCAGCCATCACAGTTTGTTGTCCGGCATCAGTTGATTTAGCCAGATCTTGAAACGCTTTCATGATTCCCAAAACAGTTCCAAATAAACCGATATATGGGGCATTTGATCCGACAGTCGCCAAAAATCCAAGACGCTTTTCTAAATCCGGCCGCTCGCTGAGCGAAAATGTATTAAAAATTTCCTCAAGTCCGCGACTGCCTGCCGTTTTCATATGACGAAGAGCATAGCTTGCAGCCCGCCCCTCAAGTGATTCCGGGTCTTTTGCGATCTCTTCGATGTCGTCGACACTGTTTGATTGCAAGGCCATACGAATTCTAGCGCGAACACGCTTTGAGCTCGAGGTTATTTTTCTTAAAACAAAAAATCTTTCCAAAATCATACCAACACTTACGACGCTTAAGATAACCAGCAAAAGTAAAACTGCTTGGTCCAAAACATTAGCTATCGCAAATACCTTTTCGCTCAACATGTTATCCCCTTTTCTTTGACTGAAACATTGATCGGAGTCATTATCTCTAAATCCGTGAACTCAGGTCAAGGTATCCCCACTATGAAAAGGTCGATGACGTCTTCCATCGGTTGGCTTCTGGGCCTGTTAATGTGTTTGATCACCCAGACTTCCTGCCAGAATAAAGGCTCGACTTCAATTGTCATAATTGCCGTCGATTCCTTATCAGTCAGCGACCTTAGTTGCGCTCAGAAACCAACATCGCGCAGTGGACTTGCGGTTTTGTGTGAAGACTCCTTACGATTCACGCATGCCTACACGCCTTCGGCGCTCAGCGTCCCTTCCATGACAAGTTTACTGACAGGTATTTATCCATTTCAACATGGTTTGCACCACAATGGCTCGCCGGGACTGCCTTCAAATTTTAATACCGTGGCAGAATTAGCCTTGGAAAAAAAATACCGCACAGGTTTTTTTTCTGGAGGAGCTCCCATTTTTCGAAAGACAGGTCTTAACCAAGGCTTTGAAGTGTTTGATGACGGCTTCGTACCCAATTTGGATCGGATTTTTAAACCTTTCAGAAAAAATATTGATTCATTTGAAGTTTGGCTTAATCAAGAGGTCAAAGGCGATTCTTTCCTGGCCTATTTTTATGTTCCTGATCTTAATTTTATCGAAACACCGACGGTCTCAATTGCAGGTGAAACTCGAAGTCGAACTTCAGAAAGCCAGCTTGAAGAGTTAGACGCGCAACTTTTACGCCTTATAAAAATTCTAAAACGTAAGGATCAATGGCGAGAAACTCTTTTTATTTTTGCAGGTCTCAATGGACGTATTATTAATCCAAGATTCGAAGAGCTAGCACCCATCAATGTGCATGTCGAAAATACTCATGTCCCTTTGTTTATCAAGCCTCCACAAAAAATTCGTGACAGCACACTTAATTGGACAATTGATCGCAATGTTTCGTTGGTTGATGTGGGTGCCACCTTATTCGAAATTATTGGCGGCACTCCGCCGGTATCAAATGGAAACTTCCCAACATATTCCCTTTCGCGATCGCTCTATAAAATTGAAGCTCTTCCACCTTTAGAGCGGCCCATTCTGATGGAGTCAGGCTGGGCTTCCTGGCATAAAAGAGGCGGTTTGCGAGCGGCCGTTGTCAGTCATCAGGATTATGTCGTCTACGATCAGAAGCCAAAATATTTTAACCTCCTTACGGATCGCATGGAAGTTAATGCTTTGCCGGTAAACCCAACAGAAAAAGAAAAAATTCAAAAAACGGCTGAAATTTTATTAACTCTTGGCTATGAGCCCTTTCAACTGTCTGAAAAAATTGACCGAGATAAATTTTCAATCCCCTACTTAACTTGGGTAGACCCCTTGCAAGTCGAAAACTTAAAGACGTCTCTATATAAAGCTTATCAAAGAAATAACCATGATGAAGAGCTTCAAAATTGGCTCTCTTCTTTGGCGTTAGAAACAAAAGATTTAAACTTATTAAAAACAATGGCGGCCCATTCTAAAAACTCGCCTCTGACTTCAACCTTAAAAATGGAAGCAGATCCAGATTTAAAAACAAAGGACCCCTGCTGGTCATTACAAGCAGCATCTTCTGAGGAACTTTCTAGTTTGAAAAGCTGCCCCGATAGCCTTTTCCGCGATCTGATGACGTGGATCAAGGCCGATAATAAAGATAGCTCTAAAGAAATTTTAAAAAATCGTTTTGCTAAATCCTATCAAAATTCGCTTGTCGATCGAAAAATACTAAAAACTAATATGGCACTTTGTGAAATTTGGGACGTTAGACCCGACTTGATTTTATACCCCACATACACCGACTTATTTTTAAGTCGTCCAGAAAACCAGACTATAAAAATGTCGATTTTACGATCTCTTCCCAGAGAGGAAGAAGCTTTTTAAAAAACTTTTTTCAATCAGTCAGTGGCAAAAGTCCAAGCCAAAAAGGATTTTCTGGATTGTCTTGAATCATCCACTGCGTGACCTTTTCAAGACTTAGTGCCTCTGAAGAACGATCGGTAAAAAGTGCTTTTGATAAATGGGCCGACGAAGCGAGGACTAACTGATCTTGAGAATTAAATCGTACATCTCCGCACTGAACTTGACAGGTAGAATCAAGACCTAAAAGCCAGTGGGGCAATGGCGCTAGTAATTTTGATGCATGCACTTCAGATGAAACATCCAGTTGTATTGTCAACGGCATCAGCGGCTGACCATTTCGCCGAATTAAAATGTGTGGCCCTCCGACTTGGGCCCACGACAGCTGATTTTTATGCCTTAAAACAACGGTCAATTCATAGCCAGAAACAAATTCATTTTTATTTTCGCCGCGAAAAATATTTTCGTTGGCAAGCAAGGTTGCAATCCTTAAATAATTGGCTTGATCAGAAAGACAAGTCAGGTATTCAAAATGCGAAGTCACTTCAACATCACCCATGGCCGCTGCCACATATTTTGAAACATCTTCGACGACAGTCTGGGCTTGGTCGCCGGGGCCCCAACAAGAAACCATCACTAAAAGATTTTCCTCTTCGTGAACAAGCGGCTTCGGCCTAAAAATTTTTCCACCATAGGATCGATGCATCAGCGCCAAGTTACATCACTCCATACTTTTTTAAACGTTGCCGGGCTTTTTGATAATATTCCCCGTCTGGAACGTCGAGCTCTAAAACTTTTTTCCATTTATCTTTAGCGCCAGGCTTTCCTTCACTGCCTTCAATATTTCCAAAGCCTTCTTCAAGGATGCCCTCTTGAAAAATCACTAAGGTTTGCTTTTTAAGCTCACGCACATAGTTTTCTATTTTTTCATCCAACTCGCCGTTATTAGGATCAATTTTTTTTGCTTTTCGCAAAGTTAAAATCGCCTCTTTATACTGCTGATTTTGGACGCTTTTATCAGCCTCGGCGATATATCGCAGGGTTTTTGAAGACATTTGACTCTTTAAGGTATTGATTTGCTGCTGAGATTTAATCTTTAGATTTTCGCGATCCGGCAGGGGTGACTTGACCACCGCCTGATACGTCACTATCGCCGCAATATAATCTTCAGATTTTTCTTCGCGTTCTGCTTTTTTAAAAAGCATTCTTAGCTGCGCCGCTTTTTGATCACCGTCTCGTTTTCTTTCTACAGACATCAAACGCTCGGTGACAATCTGATCCACCATGGTCTTTAATTGCTTGATCTGTAGATCTTCAGGATTAAGCTGTAAGGCGGGTTGCAGACAAAGCTCCACTTCTTCTTTAGTGATGTTCGGGTTTATCAGCTTACGGCATTCCGCCACTTGGCTTGTGATTTTTTCTAATTGAAGTTTTTGTTGCACCTGCTGAGCTTCTAATTTTTCGATTTCTTGCTCATTCAGCAAACCTTGTTCGGCGTTGTTTTCAAGATCCTTGGCGCGCTCATACTGCTGGTAGGTTTCAGGCAAAATTTCTTTGATTTTCCCCAGCTCATCTTTAGCTAAAGACCATTTTTGCTGAGCCAAATAATTTTCTGCTAACTGATAGTGATGCTTCACCATGGTTTTTTGATCCTGAGATAACTTAGCTAAGGGATCATTCGTTTTCATGGCTGCTACTTTATTTGCATCTTCCTTAGAGGGGTTTCCTGACATCAGGGAAAAAATCACCACAATGACGGCCACAAGACCCAAAAGAAGTCGGACTTTGTGCTTTTGAAAATCAAAATCTTTTATGCTAAATTTTTGAACATCAAACTTTTGTTCTTGATCTTGTGGAGAATACATCGCCGGATCATAGCTCCGCGGAACAGGTTGATGCTCTGATCCTTGAGTCAGCCAGCGAGGCTCTTCGATAACGGCTAGACTTTTCACCTGCTCGATCATCTGTTGAAAGTTTGGATCATGCAGTTCAAAGATCAGGGTATGATCGAGGACCTCGATGACATCTCCACTTTTTAATTGAACGGGCATATTCGGATTTAAGACTTGTCCATTGAGGCGCGTCCCATTCACACTTCCAGGATCAACTATTGTTAAGACATCACCGTCTCGATGAATTTCAAATTGGCGCCGGGAAGCTCTTTGATCTTGAATATGGATCTGACAGGTCGCCTCGCGACCTGCTAAAAAAGATTGTCCGTGATCCAGGCGAATGTTGTTGATAGGTCGCCCCGTAGCATCAAGCATTTTCAAAATCGGCAATAGTACGGCCTGTCCGACGTAAGTTCTTTCATCGTCGAAATTATCCTGAAATCCTTCTGAATCTAAATTGGCCGTGGACGCTGAATTCCTGATAGCTAATTCGTTGCTTTGCGAACGAGGTGCTTCGCTCGGATCAAACTCGAACTCGTAGGTTGCTACTGAAAATAAGAGGGGTCGATCTAAAATCAAAGTTTGAAGCTTTTCCCCTGAACGAAGGACAAATCCAAATTTTGAAATAACTGTCAGGCACCAATTATTGTTTTCAAAAGAGATTTGAAAATGCTCGCGAGAAACTCCTGTATCCCCTTGAAGTTGGATATCACAATCTTCTTTGCGACCTGCTAGGTAAGTTTTTCCCACTTGCAAATTAATTTTTAGGATTTCTTCGCCCAACAGCCGCACTTTTACCTGTGGCATTAACGACTCCCTTGAGCTAGATCACAAAGCTCATAAAGCTTTTTTGCTTCTTGAAAAGTAGGGTCGTTTGTCTGTTGATTCAACATTGTCATCGCGCTTAAAAAATTTGATTTACAAAGTCGATGGTTTTTATTTTCAAAATTAATTCGACCCTGCTGCATAAAGTTTTTTACTTGCTGGTCAAATTTCAATTTAGAAAGTGTCAAATACCTTCGACCCTCGATGTGATTTGGATCTAAAGTTAGAACCACTTGGAAAGTTTCTCTAGCTCGGCCATACTGACCTTGCATATAGTCTCGGAAGCCTTTCGTGAAATTTTCGCGCGCACGACGAGCCTGCAAAGTTTCACTTTTTCTTTTTTCCTCTTCGTAGGTCCTTTTTGTCTCATCGGCTTGCAAAAGTTCTCGCTGAATATTTTCAGAAGGACCGAACTTAATGGCTTCTAATTTTTTCTTAGTTCCACTGGACAGAAATAAGTAAATAGCCAAAGTGACTGCACCTATAATTAAATAAAATCGCAGTCGTCCCGAGCTTTTCGCTAAATGACTTTTTTGCGGAGTGGGCCTTGGTCCTTGAGGAGGCGGTGAAATTGGCGGCCTGGCCGCTGGTGGAAATGCAGGTTGAGTTTTCAATACTGGCGGAGGACGAAGCGCCACAACGGTGCTGCTCGAAGGATCTTTGCCCGTTAAATCTTCTGGCCCTAAAAACTGCAATTCACTATCGCCGATAAAAAATGTTTCTCCAAAGTTGATCGTTTGGGTGTGCACTTTTTGGCCGCGATAAACAATATAGTTTTTTTGACTTAAGTTTCTGATCATCAGGCTTTTTTCTGAAATTTTTATTTCGGCATGAAGGCGACTGACTTTGGGATCCTCTGAAAGCACAAGGTCATTTTCAGACCCACGCCCCACAGTGATTGAGGTTTTGTTCATAACAAACTTTTGCCCTGAGTGAGGACCCTTGAAAATTTGAATCGTAAACGACGTTATCGTTTTCATGGAAGGAGCCGCACTCATTCAGTGCTCCCATTTGCAGGCAACAACGTTACAATATAATAATCAATGGGCTGGCCAAATGCCTGACAATGTATTTGATAACCCTGACCGCCAAACTCTAATTGATCCGAGTGTGAGACAAAGGGCGCTTCACGAGACCTATTCATTAGAAATTCTAAGTTTTGTAAAAGTGATTGGTCAGAGAGCTGACTTATGTTTTGACTCGAAAGTTGCCCTGATGCCGCATGAAGAAGTTTTTCAAACCCTGAATTAGCGACTACAATCTGGCCGCCCTCACGGATAACTAAGGTCGGATCTTTAATAATACTGACCACTTTAGAGGCTTCCTCGGCATAAGAAGTTGGTCCCTGCAAAACGCTAGAGTGATCGCCATGCCATTGTCTTGTCAGTAAACTGTTCAGATTGCTAATTAAACTTTGCAAGGCTGGATACTGAAAATGGCTTGATAAATTATCCTTCTTTTCACGGAGGGCCACGTCAAGTTGTGAATTTAAGTCGGTCAAAGGATATTCGATTAACTTATAAAGAAAGTAAAACATTCCGAATCCAACAATAAATGCTAAAATCAGCGTCTGCATAAATAAACTGACGGCTCGGTTGTCATCAAAAGCGATTGATCCCACATCATAAATGACGATTGCATGGTACTTAACACTAGGTTCGCCACTCACAGGATCGTAAACGCCGATCGGGTAACTAGCACCAATTGTATTGCCATCTAAAACTTCCACCTGCTGCTTATTTTCGCGACGGGCCGAGTGAACAAATGGCATATCTGGAATTTTTCCTTGCTGTGAAGCAGGGGCAATAATTAAACCATCGACTTGTTGAATAATAAACGCTTGCTTAACGCCTTCTTCATTTTCAATAGTATAAGTCTGCACAGAGGCGGCAGAACCTTGCAATAAAGCCGTCTGATTAAGCATCGCAAGCGACCTTGCTAAAGACAGAACTCGCCTTTTACTTTCGTTAATAATACTGGCCTTGCCGATTTGAATGGCCGGCAGCATACAAAGCATTGTCACAACAACGATCAGTGCTGCTAAAAATCCCCCGACAACCCATTTGAATTCGGCATACTCCGGTAACTTATAAACACCAGGTAAAGCGACGCGATTTAAATAGTCGTCGATATTACTTATTAAACCTTTTACGAAACCTTGGCTGGTCATATAATTTTGTGACGCTGCCATCTGAGGCGAGGCAACTCCAGGCGCTTCCTGAGTATACTGCTCTGGTGCCGGAATCGAGGGCGAGGGCATTGAGGGCGTCGCCATTGGGTACGGCTGGGCAGGTCTAGATTCAGCAGGTACAAGCTCGAAAATCACATCATGAACTGCGGCCTTTGTCCCTAATTTAAGAAGGCCGCTTTGAATTTTTACACCGTTTAATAAAGTGCCATTCCTAGATTTCAAATCAACAATCATAACTTTGTCTGGAAAAACAGAAACTTCACAATGCTCTTTAGAAGCCCCCAAAGAAAGGACCTGAATGTCGCAATCTTTACTGCGACCAAGGACATTCTTGCCCGGCTTTAAATTATAAATTTTTCCGGCCTGAGGACCGTTTAAAAACTTAAGAGCCCACATGCAGCTGATCTCCTAATTCAATCTCTAGGCGGCGAGCACTTCCCGCTGCTAACTCTATGACTGAATCCGCATTCCAATAAAACTTTGTCAGTCGCCAAGGTAAAATATTTTCAACTACAGCCTGGACCTTCATGGATTGGTCTATAAAAATACAATCAATTGAAAACGACATAAAAAAAGTATGAATGCTTTTACAACGACCAATCCAAAGACCTTCATCAGCCGAAAGATTCCTTTTCGGAATCAAGCCAAGGCCTCGGGCTTTAAAAGTTTTTGCAACTTTTAAGTCCGAGATCAGAACTTTATTTTTTGTTCGACTACTTAAAACTGCCATCCGCACATTTTCCTAACCTTATCAATTTACTTAGCACCGTACATAAACGAAATTGCAACGGGCCCAAAAACCATAATAAAAATAGCTGGTATAATAAAAAGCATCATGGGAATCATGATCGCCTGAGACGCCCGAGCTCCGGCCTTTTCCGCCCTGACAAATCTTTCTAAGCGCATTTGTTCTGATTGATCTTTCAAAACCTGAGTGATCGGAGACCCCGATCTTTCGGCATCAATTAAGACAGCTACAAAACTGGTAATTTCAGAAATATCTAACCTGTCTGCCATTTCTTTCAAAGCATCAGCCTTTGAAGATCCCATTGAAACTCGCTGTAAAAGATTTCCAAACTCTTCAGCTAGGACGCTTTCTGTGCCCCGTGCCTTATCCACGATTCTTTGAATCGCAGAGAAAAAATCCAACTGTGCTTCAACCGACAAAGCCAGTAGATCAATAAAAAATGGCAGATCACCGCGAACAGAAACTTCACGGCGTTTTTTTTCTGCTTTGGCATGCATGATAGGCAGATACATTCCAATTGGAATCATTAAAAAAATCCAGAAATAGCTAATGCCAAGTTCAAAAGTGAAATTCAGAAGGCAGCAAAACAAGGGAAACATAACGCCCCATAAGATTTGCAAGCCAATGAATTCATCTTCGTTAAGCTCTCGGGATAAACCGCCAGTTTTTATATGTTCACGAATTCTGCCTCGATAATTTGGGCTTTTAATTTTAACAGCATGTTGAATTGTAAACTGATGAATCAATGGCCTAGAAAAGTTGATCACAGGATTTTTGGATTTTGCAGGTTCGCTGTTGTTGGCCCACGATAATTGTTGTTTATCCGAGTTGTTGGAAATCATAGCAGAAACAAAGAGGTAGATTGAAAATCCACCTAATACAGCTCCCAGCATAAGCATTAATTCTGCGCTTCCCATAAGACCCTCTTTGTGATGAATTGGAGTTATGTACCAACTCGTCTTGGCATCTGAATCACCTCGCCGAAAACAGCTTCTAGAAAAAGCTGGTTTCAACTTTCGTGTCTGCCCCAGTAAGATATCGGAAACACTTAACAAAAGTTTGAATGTGAATGAGCAGATTTTAGACCTGGCCAGACAAAAGGCCAGGACCGTTTATTCCTCTCTGAAATCATCAATGAGAGAACCTTACATAGTCTTAGGGTCAGATACAGAAGTCATATTTGGTGGTCAGACGCTGGGAAAACCCCTAGATTTCCAAGATGCTTACCGAATTCTTAGATCTTTGTCGGGGAATCAGCACACTGTTATCACTGCGATCTGCATGATCGAAAGTCTGCAGCAAGACGAGTCCTGTGAATATGAGCTCAGCCAAGTGAATTTTAAAACCCTGAGCGATGAAGAAATCTGGTCCTATATCCAGTCTGGAGATCCAATGGATAAAGCAGGTGCCTATGGAATTCAAGGCCCTGGTCGCGATCTAGTCGTCTCTTTCGATGGAACTTTGGAAAATATTATGGGATTACCCATTGAAAGAGTAAAAGCAATTCTGCAAAAAAAATCGTGGAAAATAAAATGAGCCGACAGCTGTCTTTGTCACAGATTAAAATTCAGATTTCAGAAATTTGTCGTCAGCAAAATTTACCTGTCGAGACAATAAAAATTTTGGCGGTCTCAAAACTTCAACCCATTGATAAAATAACCGCCTTACTTCAGCAGGGACAGACTGATTTCGGAGAAAACTATGTTCAAGAGTTCAAAGAGAAACAAGAGTATTTACAACAAAAAAATATTAACTGGCATCTCATTGGGCATTTGCAAAAAAACAAAGTAAAGCTTGTTGTCGGGCGATGTCACCTTATTCATTCCGTCGATTCTGTCGACCTTGCGCACGAAATTAACAAAAGGGCTGCCAATGCAGGAGTTCGTCAAAAAATACTTTTACAAGTGAATGTTGCTGGTGAAAGTTCTAAAGAAGGTTTTAATCCTGAAATTTTAAAAGCCGAAATCGGAAATATATTTTTACTGCCCCATTTGGAAATTTTAGGATTAATGACAATGCCACCGTTTGTGGAAAACCCTGAGGACAATCGAACTTACTTCCGGAATTTAAAAATCCTTCTGCGAAAAATCCAATTAGAAAATGGCGAGCAAACTTCTTTTCGTGAGCTTTCCATGGGAACCAGTCAGGATTTTCAAGTGGCTATTGAAGAAGGGGCCACTTGGATTCGCTTGGGCAGAAATCTTTTTGGACCTCGCCAGTAATTTGAATTTATAAATTGAATTTACAAAGTCATGTCAAAGAAGCTATTGTGATTGCAGAGGGCCTTCATGAATCAAATTTTGAAAACAAAAAAAATTGGTTTCCTGGGCGCTGGCCACATGGCTCAGGCGATCCTTCGCGGTCTTCTTGATACTGACTTCATTCAAGCCAAAAATTTATGGGCTTCAAGTCGCACCCCGGGAAAATTACAAAAACTGCAGCAAGAATTTAGCATTAACATTGCTTCTAGCAACGAAGAACTGATCGAAACTGTTGATATAGTTATTTTAGCGTTAAAGCCTCAAGATTTGTTGCCTGCGATCGAGCCCATTTCAAAAAATTTTAGCGAAGGTCAAATTGTGATCAGTTTGGCTGCAGGCATTCGTATGGATACATTAGAAAAACATATGCAACAATGCCGCATAGTTCGACTGATGCCGAACACTCCTTCTTTGATTGGCCGAGGAGTCTTAGGTTATTTACTGAATGATGAAAACGACGCGGGCTTAGACGATATGACCGAAAGTCTTTTTTCTAAATTGGGTCATGTGATTCGGATGCAAGATGAGGAACAGCTTGAAGCGTTAACTGTTGCAGCCTCAGCAGGAACGGGTTTTGTTTTTGAACTGATGATGTACTGGCAAGATTGGATTGAAGAGCACGGGTTTGAAAAACAAGCAGCCAAACAGATCACGCTTGAAACTTTTCTTGGTGCCGCCTTACTGGCCTCGCAAACACCAGACGTTGGTCTAGAAGAGTTGCAGGCCCGCGTGGCATCCCGCAAAGGAGTCACCGCCGCTGGGCTTCAGTCTCTCCGCGAGCTGGAAGTTGAACGAGCTCTGAGAATTAGTTTTGAAAAAGCTGCCATGCGGAACTCTGAATTATCAAGGGATCTTAAATAGTCTTGCTCGTTCCCCCGAAGTCGCTTTATCCTAAAAGGGTTCACGGAGGAACAGCTATGAAGATTTCCCCTATCGATATCACGCACAAGACTTTTAGCAAAAAACTGATGGGTCTTGATCCTGAAGAAGTCATGCACTTTCTTCAAATGGTGGCTTCACAAATGGAAGCAACTATTCACGAAAGAAATTCTTTAAAAGAAGCACTTCGCGAAAAAGATTTAAGTCTTTTGGAATATAAAGATCGCGATAAGATTTTGAAAGATACCATTGCAACAGCCACACAAATGTCGGAAAGACTTCGCCAAGATGCTGACCGTGAAGCTAAATTAATTGTTGCAGATGCCCAGCAAAAAGCTGAGATGATCACTCGTGATTCCAGAGACTCTTTGAAAAAAATGTACCACGAAGTGACTGAGCTTAAACGCATTCGAATGCAGTTTGAAGCCAATCTCCGAGCTGTTGCTCAAGCCCATTTAACTTTGCTGGAACAAGGCGAAAAATATATGCCACAAATGCAGATGACACAGTTTAATTTAAATCCGTCATCCAGCGAACAAACTAACGGTAAAACTTCAAGCATTTCACCTTTATCAACTTAATGTTTCCAAGGGACCAGAGGCATCTGCTTCTGGTCGAATGCTAAAACTCAATTAATATTAAAGATGTCTCTTTTTCTTTTTCTTACTTGAACGAAGTTCAATTTTCATTTCGACATCGTCCATCTTTTCTTTTAGGTCTTCAGACTTAGGCGAAAAACTCCGATTTTCTTTTGGCTTTTGGGTCGGTAGCGCCGTTGGAGTGGCCCTAAAAATTCGCTGATCAACCCCGTCATTAGTATCTTCTTTAAAAGTATCCACTTTTTTATCGGTGCTAAGGCGTGAGGTTTCCCCAACGGGAATCGAGACCGCTCTTTTACGGGCCCGTTCAGAAGAACCACTTCCAAAGGTCCATCGGATGCCAGATTCTGCATGAACCCCGTTCGAATAATTATTACCCACCAATGGAATTCCACCAGCCAACCAAAGCATAAAATCACGACCAAAACCGATTTTGAGATAAATATTGGAATCCACAACGGAAGGATTTGTTGTGTAAAATCTTGCGCTGCCACCATTGACTCGGGATCGCATGGCGTCGCGGATCACTTCATTGCTTGATCCTTTGTCTTTATCATCAGTGACGGACTGGAAACCAAATAATTCACCGCCGAAAGTCGCGCTATCAAAAGTCCATTCGGCATTCAAGCCCCATGGAAATAAATTGGCTCTGCCCTTGTCTCTGTAGGAATAGCCGCCATAACCAAAAATATAAAAATTCCGGAAATCGAGCTGCACATTTAATTTACTGGTGAGCTCATTTGCGGCTTCACTGTTCATAACGCTATCCTGATTGTTATCGACTTTTTCCAGATCAAATAGACCGTAAAATTCTAAAACAAACTCCGGAAACGAGTTGCCTAAAAGGTACTCTGCTCCCAAAGAAAACTTGTTAAGGGTGGAATTACTTCGCAAGGCATCGATGTTGTTGCTTTCGGCAATTCCAACATTAAAGTTCCCGTAAGCATTAAAATCATCATTGATTCCGTATTTGACCCCGCTCATGATATCAACCAGTTGAAAGTAATTAGAACTTGGCAGGTCCGAGATTTTTCCCGATGTGTTAAAATTAGACTTGGTTTTCAAGTAGTCGATCCGCGACTGGGCTTCCCACAGGCCGCTTTCAAAATGTTTGTAATAATTTATCGCAAAACTCTGGCCGAAACTGAACAATATGCCTAATATAATAAGGGGAAACTTAAAAATTTTCATCAGGCTTTAATGATAACAGGGTGTTCACAGAGGTAAAGCAATTGTCAGAGAAAAATAATAAATCTCAAAAACTATTTATCTTCTTAACTGTGTTTATCTATTTGTTGGGATTCGGCATTATTATTCCGATTACACCCATCTTAAGTCGAGACCTTGGCGCCACTGCCACCCAAGCTGGCTTACTAATGTCCTGTTATTCCTTAATGCAATTTTTATTCTCTCCTTTTTGGGGCCGCTTAAGTGATCGACTGGGGCGCAGGCCCATCTTACTTTTTTGTATTTTAGGCGAGGGCCTTTCTTATATCTTTTTTGCTTATGCCAGAAGTTTAGAAACTTTATTTGCTGCTAGAATTCTAGCCGGTTTTTTTGGCGCAAGCATTTCAACGGCTTCAGCCTATATCTCAGATATTACACCCGCCCACGAGCGCTCTAAAGGAATGGACTTGATTGGCGTAGCTTTTGGTTTGGGTTTTGTGTTTGGCCCCGCCTTGGGTGGCCTTTTGTCCTTGTGGGGAAAGCATATTTCACCAGAAGCCTTTTTTTCGACCACTTTTACAGCCTTGTGGGTGGCTGGAATATGTTTTGCTAATTTTATTTTTGGCTGGAAATTCCTTACGGAATCCTTAACTGTAAAAGCGCTACCTCGCAAAAAAACTTCACGGCTAACTATGATTGCGGCAAAGATTAAAGCCCCAACGCTGGGACCTTTGATCACTGTTTATTTTTTAACTTCATTGTCGATGTCTTCAATGGAAGCTACTTTGGTTTACTTTATGGGCGAAAAATTTAAATGGGGCCTGCAAGAGGTCAGTTTTGGTTTTGCTTATATTGGGGTGATGTTGGTTCTTACGCAGGGGTTTATTGTCCGTCGTTTAATTCCTAAAGTGGGAGAACGACAAACTTTATTGATCGGTTTGATTTTTTTCCTGATAGGTATGACAGGAATTGCCTTGGCTCCCAGTATTCCACTGATGGCTGTCACGATGACATTTTTAGCGATTGGAAATGGACTTACAAATCCATCAACGTTAGGAAGCATCAGTTTGATCAGCGCCGCGGACGAACAGGGGATGATTCTTGGCGTAACCCAGAGCCTTTCATCTTTAGGAAGAATTCTTGGTCCATTTATTGGTGGATTAATTTATACATCAATCGCAATCACAGCGCCATTTTACCTTTCGGGTTTTATGGCAGTTTTAGGTTTAGGAATCGTCTTTATTATTTATAAAAATATTCCGATCGCGGGGAAAAAGGTGAACGCATAATGTCAGAACAAAAAACACACTTTTTAGCTCTAAAGCGACCCGATCAAATTGAAAGCGTTTTTAAAAAAATAAATGCTTGGTGTGATATCATTTTACACCTAGCACCTTTTAAAACCTTTAAAGTTCAAAGCCTGAAGCGACAAGAAAAAACGTTAGAGATCACTTTTACAGCCCTCAATCCCGTGGTTGGACCATGTTATATACGCTTCACCATCGATGAAATTATTCATCAAATTGACGGCGAACTGATTTTACAAAATGGCGGCTATGTTTTTAATTACAAAGAATTCAGTCGCGAACTTAAGCGTCGAAATTTACGGATTGAAATTTCAGAAGACTATCCGGCCCACTTTATTCTAGAGAATGCGGCTGGTCAGAAAATTCAAGACGAAACTAAGGTAATGGACATTCACACGGACGGGTTTTTATTTTCATCTTGGAATCCTCTGTCGATTAAGGCTGGTGACTTGGTCCGCGGCCAAATGCGTATAAGTAAATTCAACGAAGTTCAAATTGCAGGGGTCGTTCGTCATTGCCTAAAAAAGGACGGTCGAATTATGGCGGGCGTCGAAATCCATCATCATGAGTTTGGCAGCGAAGAAAAAATGGCCGAGTTAATAACACTTTTCAAGCGCGACGTTCAAAATCGAAGCCCCTCTTAGGCGTTGCCCAAAACTGCCTATTCCGCTAGTCTTTCTTTTGTATGAGCGAAAAACTAGCAGATCGTTATAACCCACAAGATGTTGAAGCCCGAACCTATCAATGGTGGGAGAGCTCTGGTTTTTTTAAAGCCGATGACCGCAGCACAAAACCTCCGTTTTCGATTATCTTACCGCCCCCCAATGTCACGGGCTTTTTACACTTAGGTCACGCACTGGATCACACCATTCAAGATTTACTGATTCGCTGGAAACGGATGTCAGGATTTAATGCTTTATGGTTACCGGGAACTGATCACGCTGGAATCGCAACTCAGACTGTCGTTGAAAAAGAACTTAAAAAACAAGGCACCAATCGCCACGAATTGGGTCGTGAAAAATTTGTCGAAAAAGTATGGGAATGGAAACACACCTACGGCGATCGCATCACTCAGCAAATGCGGCGAGTGGGAGACTCTTGTGACTGGGACCGACTGACATTCACCTTAGATGATAATGTTTCAAAATCCGTGCGCTCAGTTTTTGTCAGTCTTTACAAAAAAGGTTGGATCTATCGTGGCTTAAGATTAGTCAATTGGAGCGGCCCCTTAGAAACAGCGATCTCGGATTTAGAAGTTGAGCATAGGCAAGTCAAAGGGGCTCTTTATCATATTCAATATCCCCTTGAAGATGGCAGTGGACATTTAACAGTGGCTACAACCCGTCCTGAAACAATGTTGGGCGATTCGGCAGTCGCCGTAAATCCCGACGACGAACGTTATCAACATTTAGTTGGAAAAATTGTTATTGTGCCATTGATTCAACGTAAGATTAAAATCATTGCAGATACATATGTTGATAAAGAATTTGGTTCTGGTGTTGTAAAAATAACTCCAGCCCATGATTTCAACGACTACAAGGTGGGAAAAACTCATAAGCTTGAATTTATTAATATCTTAGATCGTAAGACGATCCTTAATGAAAATGCGGGTGCCTACAAGGGCATGAAGGTTGCAGACGCTCGCAAAAAAATTGTTGAAGACTTAAAAGCCCTGAATCTTTTAGAAAAAGAAGAACCCCATGTTCACTCGGTCGGCCATTGCTCGCGCAGTGGCGCGGTTGTAGAGCCTTTTTTATCAGATCAATGGTTCGTAAAAACAGAAAATTTAGCAATTCCTGCCAAGCGGGTTGTTGAAAGTGGCACTATTCGTTTTGAACCAGAGTCTTGGACAAAAGTTTATTTGCACTGGATGAATATTATCGAAGACTGGTGCATTTCGCGCCAACTTTGGTGGGGCCATCGAATCCCCGCTTGGTTTTGTAATTCATGTCAGCATATCACTGTGATTGAAACTGATCCAGGTCATTGCGAAAAGTGCCAAAGCAAAGATATCAAACAAGAAGAAGATGTTCTAGACACTTGGTTCAGCTCTGCTTTGTGGCCCTTTTCAACAATGGGTTGGCCCGAAGATACAGAAACACAAAAAACTTTTTACCCAACAACTTGCCTTGTCACCGGTCACGATATTATTTTCTTTTGGGTGGCTCGCATGATTATGATGGGCTTAGAGTTTAAAAAAGATGTGCCTTTCAGAACAGTTCTTTTGCATGGCTTAGTGCGGGACTCGCAAGGCCGCAAAATGTCCAAAAGCTTGGGTAACTCCATCGATCCCATGGAAATTATCGATAAGTATGGTGCTGACGCCTTACGATTTAATTATTTAGCACATTTATTTTCTGGAAAAGATTTTAAATTTTCTGAGCAACGCATTGAAGGCTACAGAAATTTTATGAATAAAATTTGGAATGCCGCCCGCTTTGCCCTGACTCATCTGGAAGATTTCCAAAGTCCTGTTGAGGGCGTTAAGGCTTTACCGAAGCGACCTTCCATGAGCGTGTTTGATCAGTGGATTATTTTTAAGCTTCAAGAAGTTGAAAAAACCGTGGATCAAGCCTTAGAAAAAAATAACTTATCAGAAGCTTCACAAGCCTTGTATCAATTTATTTGGGGTCAATTTTGTGATTGGTACATCGAGTTTTCAAAACAGCTTCTAAGCGGTCCGCAAAGCGAAGAAAGAAAGGCCACTCAACTTGTGATGGCTCAAGTTCTGAATCGAATCATGCGACTTCTTCACCCTTTCTGTCCTTTTATCACAGAAGAAATTTATCAAAAGCTTCCTATTAAAGGGGCGGCGTGCATTGTCGATCAATATCCAACTTTGAAAAACGATAAAGATTTTCTGGCGCTTGGATCTGAAAAAGCCAATCTTGAAGTCGACATCGTTAAAGAAGTGATCACCGTCATAAGAAATATTCGAGGCGAAAATCGCCTAAGTCCGGCATTAAAAATAAAAGTTCGCTTGGGTGTTGCCGAACCCGAGACACAAAAAATTTTTGGCAATAACCGTTCAGCTATAATGAGCTTAGCCCGCCTTGAGGATTTAAATATTGGTGAAGAAGGAGCACTTTCCAAGTGCGCTGTGACCACCGTCAACGTGCACGGCTTAACGGCTAAAGTTATTATACCTTTGGAAGGCTTAGTTGATTTCAACGAAGAAATTAATCGGATTCACAAAACCATTGAAAAACTGCAAAAAGATATCAATCTTTTATCGGGTAAACTATCGAATGAAAAGTTTGTTCAAAATGCGGATGAAGATATTGTCGCTGCTGACAGAATATTACTAGATCAATCTCGAGTGCAGCTTTTGTCCTTACAAGAAGCTTTAGTCAGATTCCAAAGCTAAATAAGACCAATTTCACGCAGTCTTTGCATCAAGAAGTCCTCGGCAGAGATATCCGCATATTTCGCGCCTGATCCCTTGCAAGACTGTAAGCAACTTAACAAAGCATCCGGATGAGGATGCATAAAAAATGGCATTGAATATCTGGGACTATTTTTAGCCTCAGGGGTATTCACCACTTGGTGAGTGGTTGATGGAATCACATCGTTAGTTAACCGAGCTAACATATCGCCTGCATCAACGATCAAAGTTCCAACGTCACTTTTTACATCAAGCCAGGTTCCATCGCGATCTTTTAGCTGCAAACCCGACGCTGTCGCGGCTGGTAGAATCGTAATAAAATTAATATCTTCATGGGGAGCCGCGCGCAAACAGCGAGGATCGGTGCCTTCAGGAATAGCAGGGTAATGCAAAAGTCTTAAAATTGAATTTCCATCTTCAACCATCTGACCCAAGAAATCTTTTTTCAATTCTAAGGGTGAAGTTAAGGCTTCCAGCATCGCCGTCCCAGCCACTTCTAAATCATGATAAAGCTTTAAAAAAATTGTTTTAAATTCCGGGAATTCCGTCGGCCAAATATTTGGAGGGTACCGCCCAGTCATAACATGATTGTCAGGCAATTCGCGTCCGACATGCCAGAATTCTTTAAGATCCATTAACACCGAGTCTTTAGCATGTTCAGTGCCGAAGGGAGTGTAACCACGCTGCCCGCCACCAAACTTAGAAATATATTTTCTTTTCTCAAGCTCAGTTAAAGCAAAGAACTGTTGCAACATTTCATAGGCTTGCTTTAGTAAAGAAGCCTCAACGCCATGATCTTTTAAGATAATAAAACCATAGTCTTTAATACCAGTGAAGAGGCCGTCCACAAAACGCTGGCGATCCGTGCTGGATCCAGAAATATAATCGCCCAAACTTAATGTTGGGACTTGCCGATTTTCAGAAATTATTTTTGGCGAATGAAGGTCTTGCATTGTTTCCATGTCCCCTCCGGTTCAAAAAAACAAATATAGCACTTCTTTTTGATAAACGAGTCATGCATATCACGCAAGTTATCATTTTCAGTTTGCAGGTCTTTCGATGGCAATAACAGAGATCAGCTCTGGCGAAAGGAATTCAAATTGGATATCAGAATCATAAAAACGCACGCGATGATCCTGCCGGTAAGGGCCCTTGGTACCTTCAAAACCCCTATAAACCAAGGGTCGCGGATCAAGCTTCAAAAGCGCTTCAATTTGCTGTTGAATGCCTGAAACTTCAGACTTGGCCTGCCACCGCTCTAAAACTTCTAGCGAGCTTCCGGAAAACTCAACTTTCAGATTTGTCTGAGCCGTCGCTGATGTCCAACCGGTTCTAGCCAGAGGTTTACTTTCAACTTCGGGCAGGTAAGGCTTTAGGTCTAAGATAGGCGTTCCATCAATCAAATCAATCCCCTCTAAAATTAAGGTGTCTTTTTGAATTTCCACAAGCTCTACCAAAGATAGCCCTATGGGATTGGGCCGGTGAGGCGTTCGAGTTGCAAAAAGGCCGATCGGTTCGCCACCCAAGCGAGGAGGATGAACTTTAGCGTGATAGCGAGCCGCCTGATTCTTATGAAAAACAAAGATCAGCCAGATATGACTAAAACCCTCAAGGCCCTGTAAAGCTAGTTCCGGCTGCAGATCGGACCTAAGCTTTAGCTCAGCCCGCGCGCCAGAAACCAAGCCTGGCTGGCGAGGGGTTCCGAACTTATCGGGATAGCAGGATTTAAGAAAACCAATGGGAGTGACGTCCATTCACCCTGTATAAACTTCTTTTGGTGCATTGCGCAAGAGATTGTTCTGACACTTTTTAGACACAATCTAAATATTTGGTAGACAACTTATGGCCCCCCGCAGTACGAACCCGAGCATACCGGGCTTCTAAGCTCAAAATTTAATCAACAAAAGGAGAATTTATGATCCGTTTATTTTCTGTTTTAGCTTTGGTGCTTGGTTTTCAAGCTCACGCGGGTGAATTAGACAACGATGGGACAGTCGCTAATCATGGTCTGACTGGAACTGTTGTGATTCGAATCGATCAACGTGATCAGTCTGTTGCTTTCGTTGAATCGAAAAAAGCATTAAGCAATCAAGCCGAAGCGTTGACCCTTTCAAAAAGTGATTTCCAACCCGTTCCTGCGAATAAATTAAAAAAGGAATTAGACACTGAAGCAGGCGCTTCTAGCTGGTACTACTTCTACGCACCTTACAATTACTATTATAATAACTGTTTGAACTACGGTGGATATAACTACTACCCATATTACTCTTACAACTACAGTTATTATTCTTACTACTACTACGGCTACTCTGCTCGTTGGTGGTAACCCGTATGTTACGCGATCTGTTCATCCTCTTTATTTTTCAATTTATTGTGATGAGCGGATCCGCTGGAGCCGCCTCACCGTTTAAGAACATGGATTTCTTGCGAAAGACTTATAATTTTAAAAGTCTTTCCGCACAAACCAAGCAAAAGTCTTTACGGGTGGCGGTTTTAGATAAAGGTTTCGAAGGTTTTGAAAAAGAGATCGGAAAATCTCTGCCCAAAAATACCCGTTATTTTCCAGGACCTGTGGCCGCGCCGTCAGAAGTTAAAGTTGAGCATGGTTTGCGGATGGCTCAGATCTTACACGATTTAAGTTCAAACAATGGCACTCAAGATACGGCGATTCAAGAACTTCGCCTTTATAACGTTTTTGGTTTTAGTAATTTTAAAGCAGCTATTGCTGCCGTTATTGCTGATAAAGTTGACTTGGTCCTTTATTCTGAAGTTTGGGAATTCGGTAATAATTTTGACGGACAAGGCTTTATCAATGCTGAAGTTTCAAAGGCGATTAATGCCGGCGTTATCTGGGTCAATGCCTCTGGAAATTTTGGTCAAACAACTTTCAATTCTGAAATTCAAACCTATCAAGATCAGTGGGTGAGCTTTCCTGATCAAAATCACTCTTTATCTTTGCACTGCGAAGGCGGCACTGAAAAAAAATGTCCCGTAAAAATTGTACTTAGCTGGAATGATTTTAAAAATGATTCCGAAGTGGGAACGTCTAAGGATTTAGATTTAGCTTTAACTGATGATCTATTAAATGTTGTTGAAGCCAGCAGTTTGAAACAAACTTCCAATCAAGATTCAAAACCGGGCGAGACAAAATATCCACGAGAAATTATTACGGCCGAACTTAAGCCGGGCCAATATTATATTCGAGTTAAAAAAAGCAGTGATAACTTTAAGCCTAGTGATCGATTAAGGATCACAGTGGATGGTGAAAATTTATCGATGCAGTCCAGTGATAAAAATGAAACTCTTCTTAATCCTGCCGACCTTAAAGGCGTGATTGCGGTTGGCGCTTGGGACAGTGCTCGAACAGGAATCTCTGTTAAAATGAATAAGCCTGATATTTGGACCTTATCTTCGATTATTTTTGAAGATGGAAAAGAATTTCGTGGAAGTTCTAATTCAGCGGCCATTGTTGCCGCGGCGATGGTGCTAGCAAAATCAGCAAAACCAAAACTTTCAGGAGCCGAGCTTTTAAATCAGCTGACCTTTGCTACATCTTGGCGGTCGACCGGACTAAGTTTAAATCAACTTGGTTTTTTACCAAAATCTGGCGCTTGTTTTAACGAAGTTTTTATTCCAAATTTGCCAGAGCATGTTCAAGCCGTGATCGCTCGCGGCGCCAAATTAGTAGAAACAAATTACGGTCTTCGACTGATGACGCCTTATGACCCATTAACCTTAGGATCAAATCTTCGCCGCACTGGCTATAATGATGTAATTTTAGCCAGTTCCCGTGGACTGCGAGCCCAAGGTCGTTTTATGATAACGGGCGCAGAAGACATTGAAGTGTTCCAACGACCGATGGATGCTGGACCTTGCGTACTTCCGCAAAACTCTCAGCGCTTTTTAGGGTTCTAATGATATCTTGGTCTTCATTTATTAGTGGCGATATTCCTAAGGAATTTATCGATCTTGAAGAGATTCACGGCCTGCAAGTGGATTTACGCTATGCCAGCGAAAATAATTTTACCGGTGAAAATCTTTACGGCCACTTCCGAAAAGCTTTTTTGCACGAAGTGGCTTTTGAAAAGTTAAAAAAAGCCTCGCAGTTTTTGCAGAAAAAAAATCCAGAATTTTCTTTTTTAGTTTTAGATGCATTAAGACCCAGATCTGTTCAGCGAGTTTTATTTTCTAAAGTAAAGGGCACCCCACAGGAAAGTTACGTCGCAGATCCTGATAAAGGTTCTGTTCATAATTATGGTTTTGCGGTGGATTTAACTTTGGCTGATAAACAAGGCAACGAAGTCGACATGGGGACGCCGTTTGATGACTTTACTGATTTAGCACAGCCTAGATTTGAGAAAAAGTTTTTACAAGAAAAGCGTCTGACCGCTCGAAGGCTAGAAAATCGAAAAATTTTGCGAGCTGCGATGGAATTTGGTGGCTATAAACCGATCATGAACGAATGGTGGCACTTTAACGCTTTAGATATCGCTGAAATAAAGCAAAACTACACCGTCATTGAATAAAACGCGTTAATACCAGGTTACACCCAACAAAACCACATCCAAATAATCGCTTCACCTTAGCTGCTCACGGCAAAGATCTAAAAAAATACCAAATTAAAGAAATCCGTCAAAAGATTTCGGAAAGGTGATTATGAAAAAACAGCATCACTATCACGTCGACATCCGCTGGTCAGACGAAGACAAAATTTATGTAGCCCGAGTGCCTGAACTTGTAGGCGTTGTCACCCATGGCGACACGGTTGTCCAAGCGGCTAAAATGGCAGAAGAGGCAATTTGTCTTCACCTCAATAGCCTTGCCCAACACAATGAAAAAGTTCCCAAGCCATTGGCTCTACAAAAATTCTCAGGCCATTTCCCGGTGAGAGTTGACAAAGATCTGCATCAAAGCGCAGTTATAAGACAGCGTGAGATTGGTGCCAAGTCTTTAAACGAGTACATTAGAACACTGATTGAGATCGATGCAAGTGACCGTATTTTAGAAATTAAAGGGGGGAAATTTAAACCCTCGCGTTTAAATGAACCCTCGATTCAAAAATCTTATCAGCGAAAACTCATTGATAAAAAGAAATTAAAAAAATAATTATCTTGCCAAAAAAAAGAGAAAGCTTTTAACCTCCTCTTAACTTCTTAACTTCTTAATTTCTTGAACCGTTTCAAAAAAATTAAAGACCTTTAAAATTTCCTGAGCGCTTCATTAAGCCAGCTTTATCTTTCACAATGATTTCTTTTCCGTTGATGTCGATCAGACCTTCAGTTTTAAATTCGGTCAGATGACGGGATAAGGATTCATTGATTGTACTTGCCAACTGAGCAAACTCATTGCGAGTCAGTTTTAAGTTCAGCGAAACACCATTTGGCGTATCGACACCAAATTTTTCACTGAGCATCACTAACTGGTACGCAATTCGCTCTTGCACGGAAGCTAAATAATGCAGCTGACTTGTTGTCTCGTAATTTTCGATATCGCTGACGGACTGTTGTAATAGTAGTTTCACCATCGGACTTGCATGCGACAATGCATTCAAAACAGTTTCTCGAGGGTACATCCAAACAACACTGCCTTTAACGGCTTTCGCTGTTGACGTTGTTGTTCCGTTTCGGATTAAGGCCTTATAGCCAAAATATTCACCCGGAGAAACAAGTTTAGTGACATATTCAGGGGATGTTGTTCGACCGCGTGCCTGCTGTCGGTTGACGACCATTTTCACGCAACCACTTTGCACGTAGTACAAACCGAGTGGAACTTCACCTTCTCTAAAAAGGATATCACCTTCTTTAAGTTGGATAATTTCATAGGGCATTTCACTTTGCTGTATCACAAAGGGAGATTGTACACCGGTGCTTAGAAAAGCGTTTTGGCCGCCGTTGATTAAAGTTGATCTTTCCATTTGGGGCTCCTTTTTTTGCCAAATTCCATAAAACAAGTTTACGATATCGTAAACTAAAAATCTAGGGGGCCCAAGTTGAATTCTTTTGACGATATTATGCGCCTCTTCTATATTATCGCTAAGTTATTATTTTCTTTCATCTATTCGGTAATTTATGGGGTGATTCGATGAGGCATTTCTGGCTCATTTTACTGTCTTTTAGCATAATAAGTACTTTGTGTTGGGCTGATCCCGTCCGAATTGGTCTGGTTTTAGACAAAGGCGGCAAGGACGACAAGTCATTTAATTCGGCTGCATTTGAGGGCGCCAAACGGGCCGAAAAAGAACTAGGGATTGAACTTAAGTATGTCGAGGCCACAGATTTAAATGCGCTTGAAAATTTGCATCGAAATTTAGCTGGCAAAGGCTACGGCCTAGTGATTGGGATTGGTTTTGCACAAGTGGATGCGATTAAAAAAATAGCGGCGCAATTTCCGAATGCAAAATTTGCCGTTGTTGACGGCGAAATCCAAGCCAGCAATGTGAAGTCTTTGCTTTTTGAAGAGCACGAAGGTTCTTTTTTAATGGGCGCAATCGCTGCCATTAAATCAAAGACAGGAAAAGTTGGATTTATTGGCGGCATGGATATTCCATTGATCAGACGGTTTGCAATGGGCTATTCGGCGGGTGCTAAATATGTAAATCCAAAGGCAACAATATCGGAAAATTTTATTGGTGTCAGTGGCGAAGCTTGGAACAATCCTGCAAAAGCAAAGGAATTAGCTTTGTCACAATTTGGTTCTGATTTCGATGTTATTTTTGTCGCAGCCGGTGCTTCGGGGTCAGGTGTTTTTGATGCGGCTGAAGAAAAGAAAAAATTTGCGATTGGCGTGGATTCCAATCAGAATTGGATGAAACCCGGAGTTGTTTTGACCAGCATGCTAAAACGTGTGGACCTTGCTGTTTTTGAAACGATTTCTCAGTTTAAAGCCGGTCAATTTAAAAACGGCGTTGTCCGATACGGCTTAAAAGACAAAGGCGTCGATTACGCTTTCGACGAAAACAATAAAAATGTTTTAACTGCAGAAATCAGAAAAAAAGCTGACGCGATTAAAAGTAAAATTATCAAAGGCGAAATCAAAGTCCCTGATTATTACAAAACTAGAACTGCAAAATAGGGGGCTCTTTGTCTTCACCCCTTCTGGAGTTACGCCAGATCAATAAGTTTTTTGGAACTGCACAAGTTCTGAAAAATTTTTCTATGCAGGTCAACTCTGCAGAAATTATCGGCCTGATCGGCGAAAATGGCGCTGGCAAATCCACGGCGATGAACGCCACCTATGGACTATTTAAACCTGATTCCGGCGATATTTTTTGGAAAGGTCAGAGGATTCACTTCGCATCCCCCATCGATGCCAGAGCCGCAGGTATTGGTATGGTTCATCAACATTTTATGCTGTCAGGGCACCACACCCTTCTAGAAAATGTTTTAGTATCGACCAAAGCTAAGCCGTGGAGCTGGATTAATCCTACCAGAATGTCGGCAGAACTTTCTGAAAAAGCTTTGCAATTAGGCATTAAGCCTTTTTCTTGGGATCAAAAAGTTTCTGATCTTTCCGTTGGCGAACAACAACATTTAGAAATCTTTAAAGCTTTGCTGCATCAGCCGGATTTATTAATTTTGGATGAACCCACCGCTGTTTTAACTCCGCATGAAGTCACTCAACTTTTTGAGACTTTAAAAAAATTTAAAGCTCGCGGGACTTCGGTTGTGATCATTACCCATAAGTTAAAAGAAATTTTGGCTGTGACAGATCGAATCTATGTTCTTCGTCGCGGCGAAAATATCACCTCTGTAGCAACCCTTGATGCTTCGATGGCGGATTTAGCGGCGGCGATGATTGGACACAAGTCCGTGCCTTCGATATTTAATGACTCAAATATTCGCACTGAAAAAACGCTGGAAGTTTCCAATTTACGTTGGGAAGGCAAGGGTCAATCCCTTAATATTGATTCGCTGATTTGCCTAAAAGGCGAAACTATTGGCCTTGCGGGCGTCGAGGGAAATGGACAGGATTTATTGATTCAAGCCTTGCTTGAGCCGACAAGTTTAAAAAATATATCAGGTCAGATTCAACTTTCAGGCCAAAATATTTTAAAACTGTCGACGGCGGAAATTTTAAATTTAGGTTTACGCGCCTTACCTGAAGATCGATTGCGATTCGGGATTTTACCAAATCGTTCAAGTCTAGAAAATTTTGTTTTAGGTCACCAGCAGGCTTTCTCGAATTCGGGATGGATGAATTGGCAGGAAGCCCGCCAGCAGGCCGAAGCTTCTTTTAAGGACTTTGATGTACGCCCTTTAAATTTAGAACTTCCTCCAGAAAGTTTTTCAGGTGGCAATCAGCAGAAGATTGTTGTTGCACGGGAAATTCTTAAATGTCCTCAATTTTTAGTGGCGGCTCACCCCACCCGTGGCGTTGACCTAAAAGCTTCTGACTTTATCCGCCAGCAAATTAAAACTGTAGCAAAAGATGGCTCGGTGCTTTTGATCTCATCAGACTTGGATGAACTATTTCAAATGTGTGATCGGATTTATGTGATCTACAAAGGTCGAATTCAAAAAGAATTCGCCCGCGCGCACTTTCAGGAAAAACAAGTGGGTGCTGCCATGGCCGGAGTGGCGTTATGAAAAACACCAGCATTGGGTTTATTGTTGGTTTACTTTTAGCTCTTTCTTTAACAGCTTTTGCTGGCGAAAATCCTTTTCATATTGCCGCTGTTCTTTTTAAAAGTGCTTTTGGTTCTAATTATGATTTTGGAACAACTTTGTCCTACGTGGCACCATTTATTTTTTCTGGATTATCCGTTGCCGTGGCTTTTCATGGAGGCATGTTTAATATCGGCGCCGAAGGCCAACTGACCTTGGCGGCCATTTTAACAACTTGGCTTGGCGTGCATTGTGTGGATTTACCTTTTCCACTGGGTCCTTTGGTTTTGATTTTAGCTTCGATTTTTTTTGGTGGGGTCTGGGGATTTATTCCAGGTTGGCTTAAAGCTTACCGCGGCAGTCATGAAGTGATTATTACGATCATGCTTAATTTTATTGCCGCAGGATTTGCAAGCTGGATGACTTTAAATATTATTCCTCGTTTGGATTCTCAAAATCCAGAAAGCAGCTTTATTCAAAGCTCGAACTCTTTAAAGTCTATCGACTTTATTTCGCAAGCTTTTCCGAATACTCCTTTGAATATTTCGATCTTGCTTGCGGTTTTTGCTTGCGCAGCTGTGTGGATTTTCTTGTGGAAAACAAAGTGGGGCTTTGAACTGCGCGCTATGGGTTCTAATTCCGAAGCGGCTGCTCGCGCGGGAATTTCTAAAAAGCGTTATCAGATTTTAACGATGTCTTTGGCTGGGGCTTTAGCAGGACTTGTTGGTGTTTCAGAAATTGTCGCAGGGCCGGGAAACTTTAGGCTGGGATTTTCGCCGGACTATGGATTTATGGGAATTGCCGTTGCCCTTTTAGCTCGTAATCATCCTTTAGGAATTTTACTTTCAGCTTTTTTACTAGGAGCCCTTCATAAAGGAGCTTCTGATTTGGATTTGGAAACCGCGACGATCACGCGGGATTTTTCAAAAATTATTCAGGGCTTAATTGTTATTTGCGTGGCTATTCCCTGGATCAACGAAAGTCTTAGTAAAAGGAGAAAAAATGTTTCTTGAAATATTGCTCTCTGTTTTGCGAATGGCCACACCTTTAATTTTTGCAACGATGGCAGGTCTTTTATGCGAGCGTTCTGGTATTATCAATATTGCCTTAGAAGGTTTGCTGCTGATGGGTGCCTTTGTGGGTGCGGCCACAGGCTTTTATTTTCAATCCGCTTGGGTGGGCTGGGGGTTTGCTGGCCTTTCTGGAATTATTTTATCCAGCCTTTTAGCATGGCTAACAATTCAAAAAAAATCAGACCAAGTTATTTCGGGTATGGCGATTAATCTTTTGATTTTTGGGGCGATACCGTTTTTATCGAAAGTTATTTTTAATTCCACAGGCTCAACTCCAGGAATGGCTTTAGAAAATCGCTTTACGATAGAGCCTGTCCTTATGGCATTTTCGGTTGTGGCTTTGATCTCAATTTTTTTACGCTCGACCTACATGGGCCTTTGGCTGACTTTTGCGGGAGAATATCCTGAAAGCTTAAACGCCAGCGGAATTTCCCCGAAGAAAATACGCTGGTTCAGTGTTTTATGTGCCGGCGCACTGGCGGCTTGGGGTGGCGCAAGCTTAAGTGTATTCTTAGCTTCTAGTTACTCGCCGCAGATGTCAGGCGGACGTGGCTTTATGGCGCTAGCCGCTTTGATTTTGGGTCGATGGCATCCATGGAAATCGCTTTTGGCCTGTTTATTTTTTGGCATGACGGATGCTTTGCAAATTCGTCTACAAGGATCACCTATTTTTGGGCTGACACTGCCCGTTCAATGGGTTCAGATGCTTCCTTATATCGTCACGGTAGTCGCATTAGCTGGGTTTTTAGGCGGAAGTCGAGCCCCTACAGCGTTAGGAAAATAGAAATCTCGTAGACAACACTCCATATTTTGCGTTAAAATATGGAGTATGATCCAGCGAATTATTAAGATTTCAAAAAACAGGTCGTTTCTTTTGTTAGGCGCAAGGGGGACTGGAAAATCAACCTTGATTAATTCTTCTCCTTTATTTCAAAAAAAGTGTCTTAAAATTGACCTCCTTGAGCCTGATCAAGAAGAAAAATATTCCATGAAACCCCAACTGCTTTATGAAGAGCTCGCTGGCAATCCGCAAAAATTTGCTTGGGTTTTTATTGATGAAGTTCAGAAATCCCCCAAGTTATTGGATGTTGTTCACAAGCTGATTGAAACCACAAACCTCAAATTTGCATTAACAGGCTCAAGCAGTCGAAAACTTAAAAGAATGGGTGCCAATTTGCTTGCGGGTAGGGCTTTTCGCTTTTCTTTATACCCTCTAACGGCAGTAGAGTTGGGAAAAAAAATGGACCTTGAACATCAGCTAAATTGGGGAAGTCTGCCCGAAATTATCAATCTAAAAAAGGACAAAGATAAGGCCCACTATCTAAAAGCATATCTAGAAAATTATATTAAAGAGGAAATTGTTGCTGAGCAAGCCGTGCGCAATTTAAATCCCTTTCGATTGTTTTTGCCTATTTGCATGCAAAATGAAACCGAGCCGCTCAATTTCACCAAACTTGCCGAATCGACTGGCGTCGACATCAAAACTGTACAAAATTATTTTGAAATTCTTATCGACACAAATCTTGGATTTTTTTTGAATAGTTATGACAAATCAGTCCGTGTTGCTCAAAGGGAAGCGTCAAAGTTTTATTTTTTTGATGCTGGGGTAAAAAGGGCGATAGAAAAACAATTAACCATCCCCGTCCAAAAGCAAACAAGTCAATATGGGAAACTTTTTGAATCTTGGTTTGTAAATGAATGCCATCGCTTGAATGAATATTATCAACTAGATTTTAAATTTTCATATTTAAGAACAAAAGATGACGCCGAAGTGGATCTTATTATTGAAAGACCCAACGGGTCCATGGCACTGGTAGAAATTAAATCAGCTGAAAAAATTGAAGATCGCCATTTGAAATACCTTAAACTTTTTAAAAAAGACTTCCCAATGGCTGACCTAATATGTGTTTGTAATGAAAAAAAACAACGGCGATCTGATGGGATCCTCATCACGCCATGGCAGTATGCCTTTAAAGCTTTACGGCTAGAGTAATGCTTACTTATATTGTCACGGTGATCGCATTAGCAAGGTTTTTAGGTGGCAGTCGTGAACCTTAAGCTTTGGGGAAATAGAAATTTTTTCTTGTAGGTATAAATTAACGAATTATAAAAATAAGCTCTCTAAACCTTTTTTCCAAGGCAGGCATTTTACTTCAGAAATAGTTTTAGGATTGGGGTCTTGACTCCAAATTTGGGCCTCGCAAGGTCGATCCCAATCGGTCGATATATTTAAGATTGATTTTGTGTCAGTTTGTTTAATCAAAGATGACGATTTTATCTCAATCAATAAGTCGGGCTGACCGGGCCGCTCTATAACAAGATCAACTTCAACATCAGACTGAGTTCGAAGATAGGAAAGCCTAAAATCTTTTTTCTTATATTCATTAAGACGAAAACACTCTTGGACCACCCATGTTTCAAAAGCTTCCCCGAAGGCGTGGGACTGGGGGTTCAGCTCGACTCCTAGGCTTCGCTCTAAGGCTCGCTTAACACCTAGATCAAAAAAGTAAAATTTAGGAGATTCCCGTTGTCTCTTTCGGATGGATCTGTGAAAAGATGGCAGAAAAAAACCAACGTAGGTGTCCGCCAAAACTGAAAAATAATTTTTAACCGTTTTATCGTCAATTCCCAGGTCTCTTGAAATCTTTGAATAACTAAGAATTTTAGCATTTGATTGCGCGGCGACTTCCAAAAAGTCTCTGAAGGGCTCGATTTGACGGATGATTTGCTCTTGTAATATTTCTTCCTGTAAATACGTTCTCGAGTAACTACGAAGATATTCGATTTTATCTGGATCATTTTTAAAACTTAAAAGCTTTGGCAGACTTCCAAACTTTAATGCGTCTTTTAAATCAAAAGCCTCTCCAAGCTCAAATGTCGTCAGAGGAAAAAGGAAATATTCAAAAGCACGCCCGGCAAGCAGATTTGCACCTTTTTGTTTTAATTTTCGAGCACTAGAACCTGTTAAAATAAATTGCAATTCCGGCCGTTTTTCAATTTCACGATGAACAATATCAAGTAACTTTGGAATTTTTTGGACTTCGTCAATCACGACTTTTTTGGGCTTCTGATTTTCGATCATGTAAGAGAGCTGATCAGGATCACGGCGAAGTCGATCCTCATCCTCGCCTCGAAGTAAGTCGATCCATAAAGTTTTTGGATCCTGAAATAGCCCTGCCAAGAGCGTCGACTTCCCGCATCCTCTAGCTCCGAATAGCAATAAACTATTGATTTTATTCAGCTTCTGCAACCTATTGACCATATTCCGAGATTGTCGTGCATATTCGGATCATAGTCAACATATCCTTTTTTAGCCCCGACCAGGTCTGTTTTGGTTTATATTAAGGCCATGGCAAAACAAAAGACAAAATATATTCATGGCTTTGATCCGATCGAACAAAAAAGACTGACTCATCAGGCGGAGTTTTTAGAGCCTTATGTTTACGAGGGTGTTGATCTTGAATTTAAAGAACGCCTTTTGGAAGTTGGTTGCGGCGTCGGTGCACAGACAAAAATTCTGCTTCGGAGGTTTCCTAAACTTCATATTGATGGCTTTGATCTTTCAGAAGATCAGCTGTCGGCAGCCCGGAAATATTTAAAAAAAGAAATTCAGCAAAAGCGAGTTCACCTTTTTCAAGCTGACGCGCAAAAGTTTAATTTAAAAAAGCCAAAGTATGATGCTGCTTTTTTGTGTTGGTTCTTGGAACATGTTCCTGACCCATTAAAAGTTTTAAAGCGAGTGAAGTCGCATTTAAAATCAGGTGCAAAAATTTATTGCAGTGAAGTTTTTAATCAGACTCTTTTTATTGAACCTTACAGTGCAAATTTTTTGAAGTATTGGTTTGAATTTAATGATCTGCAGTGGGCCATGGGAGGACATCCCTTTATTGGCGGGATGTTAGGTCATTATTTAAAGGAAGCTGGATTTGTCGATATTAACATCGAAGTACGACCTTTTCATTTTGATTCCAGGGATTCAGATCGAAGAAAAATATTTATGGAATATTTTTATCAAATCCTGCTCAGTGCAAAAAGTTCTTTAATTAAAGAAGGCCGTGTGACCAAAGAAATGGTTCTTAAAATGGATCAAGAAGTTGAACTTTTTAAAAAATCCCATGATGCTACTTTCTTTTATGCATGGATCCGAGCCACCGCCCGAGTTCCTTAATTCACCTTGGAGAATTTATGAAAATTGAATCTTTATGGACCTATCCGGTGAAATCTTGCGCTGGCATTCAACAACAAGAAGTTGAGATTTTAAAAGGTGGGATCCGCTGGGATCGAAATTGGATGATTGTCGATGACCAGGGTCAGTTTTTAACTCAGCGGCAATTGCCACAAATGGCGCAAATTCAAACTTCCCTGACGACCACTTCTTTGATCCTTCGAATTGATAACTATGCTTTTGAAGTGCCCTTTGAAAAAGTGCACCAACAGAAACGAAAAGTGAAAGTCTGGAAAAGTGAAGTTGAAGCTTGGATTGAAGATCCCTTGATTGATCGCCAGCTGAGTGAATTTTTAGGACGGCCTGCGCAACTTGTTCGCAGTCCTAAAAGCCAACGCCAACATCAAATTCATTTTGCGGACTCTAGGCCGATTCAATTAGCTAACCTTGATAGCTTGAAAGCTTTGAATCAGGAGCTGTCAGAGCCCATCAGCATCGAACGCTTTCGCGCCAATATCGTTGTGTCAGGTTTAGGGGCTTGGGAGGAAGAGAGTTTGAAGAATTTCAAACTAGGTCCAATCGAACTAGAATACAGCAAACCTTGCATCCGCTGCAGCATCATCAACGTTGACCCCAGGACAGGAATTAAAAAAAACTCAGAACCCTTGGAAAAACTTAAAAACATCCACGCTATTGATGGCAAACCTGGATTTGGGATCTTGCTGCTGCCGAAAAATACCGGCACTTTGGTCAAGAACTGACAAGTATCCATAAATATACCCAATTATATCCATAATTTAAGGATTTAATCGCCTTATTGGATATAATTAGGTATATTTACGGGTATGTATCCACCCAAGATAAATGAAATTACCCTCACCCCTTTAATCCTAAACCTCATTGCTGAACTTGATGAGTTCAAAGGGCGCTGGGAAGCGACCGCTGCTATTGCACCCGATCGACTGGCAGCACTGAAACAAATTGCAACTATTGAATCCGTCGGTTCAAGCACGCGCATCGAGGGTGTAAAGCTGACCAACTCTGAAGTAGAGGCCCTTCTGCGTGGGGTAAAAACATATTCTTTCCGCTCAAGAGATGATCAAGAAGTTGCTGGCTACGCAGAGCTGATGGAGCTGATCTTTGCGTCGTATCAAGATATTCCTTTTTCAGAAAATCACATCAAACAATTGCACGACGTACTACTTGAACACAGTACGAAAGACGAACGGCATCGCGGGGAATATAAAAAATTTCCAAATAGTGTTGAAGCCTCTTTCCATTCAGCAACGCCCTTAGAAACGCCGGCTTTGATGAAAAATCTAATTGAATGGACCAATGCAGAAATTCAAAAAAAAGAAATGCACCCTCTTTTAATTCTTGGAATTTTTGTTGTTATTTTTCTTCATATTCACCCTTTTCAAGATGGCAATGGCCGCCTGTCTCGAGCCGTCACCACACTTTTACTTTTAAAAATGGGATATGGTTATGTGCCCTACAGTTCTTTTGAACGAGTGATCGAAGAAAACAAAGATTCTTATTATTTAGCCCTCCGCCGTGGCCAAGCTCATCCCAAATCAGGGGGCATGACAGATTGGTTGGTGTTTTTTCTGAAATCAATGCAGAAACAAAAGGTCAGCCTTGAAAAGAAAATAAAAACTGAGCTTGAGGCCACAAAGCTTCCCCAACTTTCACTTCAAATCATTGAGCTGATTAAGAGCCGTGGCCCCACCTCTGTGGCAGAAGTCGTGGCGGCAACCCTAGCTAATCGGAATACAGTGAAGCTGCATTTCAAAACTCTTGTTAACAATGGTTATCTTTTGGCAGAGGGCACTGGCCGAGGAACTCGATACAGAATCAGGGCCTAAACTTTTATATTTGGGGTCTTGCTGCTCCCGAAAAATACCGGTACTGTCACCCACAAATAAACTCGGGAGGTCTTATGTTACGATCGATGAAGCTTGTCTTGATTCCTTTACTGGCTGTGGTTTTGCCAGGCATGGCGCAGGCTTGGGGCGGTCGTGGACACAACGCTATTTGTGAAGCCAGTGCATTCTTAGTGAAGGACCCTACCTTAAAAGACTTTCTTAAATTTAGATCGCACACCTTGGGACACTTGTGCAACGTTCCTGATACTTACTGGCGCTCGTTAAAAGGTGATGAAAATAAAGTGGGCGCTCCGACTCACTTTATGGATCCTGAAGTTCTTGGCTTTAAAGTCGGTGAAGTTCCTTTGGACTATTCCAAGCTGATCGAAGAGCACACCGGCAAAGATAATAAATTTAAAGAAGGCAAAAAGATTTTATCTGTTCCCGAAGAGCTTGGCAGTTTATGGTGGCGCGTGGATCAATTTATGCGATTGATTTCTGGATTAAACTTTAAAGATTCCCCTGTCCCTGAGAAAAAAGATTATCAAGATGAAAACCATTCGTTTAATTCCAAAGTTTACGAGATGTTTGTGAACATGGGTTTAATGGGTCACTTTGTGGGTGATGCCGGAATGCCGTTTCATAATTCAGCGGATTACGATGGCTATAAAAAAGGTCACGGCGGAATTCACAGTTATTATGAGACCGACGTTGTGTCAGAGTTTGGTGCGGAACTCACTAACGAGATTTATAAAAAAGGACAAAGCTTAAAGTCCGCAACATTTTTAAAACAGAAAACCACCGTCGAAAAAATGCGCGAACTGAGCACCATTTCTGCAAAAGAAATGGAAAAGATTTTGAAACTAGATCCGGTTTTAAATAAGTCGGCCCTTGTTAAAGAAAAAGGCTCGGCTGATAGAAAATCCGCAGCTGTGGGGTACAAAATTTACCGCACTATGATCATTGAAGAAATGGCAAGATCCGCGACTCTTTTAGCTCATCTTTGGGATGAAGCTTATGTTGCTGCCGGGAAGCCCGATCTTTCAAAGTACCGCGGTTACAAGTACCCGTTCACTCCGGACTTTGTCAGACCCGACTATATTGGCTCAGAAGAGGCTGTAAAGTAGATTTTATCGAATTAAAATATACTAATATTAATAAGGGTTATCTTTTTTTAATAAGGTATGTTAACCTTTATATATATGGACCCTAGAACAAATCCTTATGCTCCTGGCGCCGGTACCTTGCCTCCTGAGCTGGCTGGCCGGGATGAAATCATCGAAAAGGTTAGTATCCAGCTAGACCGCTGTCGTTCTGGGCTGGCCTATCGTAGTTTTTTGATGGTTGGTTTGCGTGGCGTGGGCAAGACAGTGCTACTTAACCACCTCGCCTTGAATACGGAAGCCAAAGGCTTTTCAACTATTTCCATTGAAACACCTGAAAAACGCTCACTCCCAGCACTTTTTATTCCTTCCTTAAGGTCGGCTTTGCTGAAACTAGATCGATTGGCAGCCAATGGCGATTTAGCTAAAAAAGCTCTCCGAGCCCTGGGGGGATTTGTCGGGGCCATGAAGCTAAAATATCATGATATAGAATTCGGTTTAGAACTGGGCACAGAGCCCGGCTTGGCGGACTCTGGCGATCTAGAAAATGACCTTATTGATTTGCTAGTTCAGATCGGATTAGCGGCCCAAGAAAAAAAAACTGCGCTGGTCCTTTTTATTGATGAAGTCCAATACATCGATGAAGCCCAATTTGCTGCTTTGATAATGGCTTTGCATAAATGCACTCAAAAACAACTTCCAGTCACCATTGTAGGGGCGGGTCTTCCTCAGCTTGTTGGTCAAGCGGGGCGTGCAAAATCTTATGCGGAAAGACTTTTTGAATATCCTGAAATTGGCCCACTAGCAAAAACTGCGGCGAAGACAGCCCTTATACGACCAGCTGAAAAATTGAATGTGCAATACGAAGATGCCGCTTTGAATGAAATTTTAATACAAACAAAAGGTTATCCCTATTTTCTCCAAGAATGGGGAAAGCATTGCTGGCAGTGCGCGAAGGCATCGCCAATCACTATTGAGGATGCAAAAGCAGCAACAGATTTTGCGATCTTAGAGCTGGACGCAAGTTTTTTCAGAGTCCGTTTTGATCGCCTCACTCCCAGCGAAAAAAGATATCTTCGCGCTATGGCCGAACTTGGCCCAGGACCTCATCGTTCGGGCGATATTGCTCACCTCTTAAAGAAGGAAGTGCAAGGGGTCGCACCAATCAGAGCTAATTTAATTGCAAAAGGAATGATCTACAGCCCCGATCACGGCGATAATAGTTTTACTGTTCCCCTGTTCGATGGATATATGAAGCGAGTTATTCCCCTATTAGATACTGTTTAACTGCATTAAAATATCAGTAAAATCAATTGCTTGAAGCGTCTTGCACAGCACTGCAAAATGGTCGTGACTATTTTGCAGTGCTGTGCAAGCATTAATCAATGGAAAGACTTATAAAAAAAGCTATCATCGCCGATCTTGAAAAGAAAATCGTCCTTCTTTCAGGACCAAGGCAAGTCGGAAAAACAACTTTATCCAAAGAACTCTCAAAAAATTTTGAATATTTAAATTTCGACTCCTCCGAAGATCGCAAAATAATTCTTGGGCAAAAATGGGATCGCAGCAAAGAACTTATTATTTTTGATGAGCTTCATAAAAAACCAAAATGGAAATCTTGGATTAAGGGAATCTTTGATACCCAAGGCGTCCGCCCTCGGCTGTTAGTCATAGGTTCGGCGAGATTAGATGTTTTTAAAAAAGGCGGCGATTCACTGGCAGGGCGCCATTTTCATTATCGTTTGCACCCCTTCAGTGTTGCAGAATTAAAAGGCCAACTTTCTCCAGAAGTTTCTTTGGATCGTTTGATGCGGGTCGGGGGATTTCCGGAGCCCTTCTTGAGCGATTCGGAAGATTTTGCAAAGCGATGGCGGTCAACCCACTTAGATCGAGTCCTAAAAGAAGATCTTCTAGAGCTAGAGCAAGTCAGGAATATCAAATTAATCGAGGTCATGACAGATCTGCTTTCCGATCGTGTTGGTTCTGCCGTCAGTTACAGTTCTTTAGCCCGAGATCTGGAAATCTCACCTCATACGGTTAAAAAATGGATTGGGATTTTAGAGTCACTTTACGTTTTGTTTGTGGTGCCACCTTACGCAAAAAATAATGCTCGAGCGATTTTAAAGGAACCGAAAATATTTTTTTACGATGTTGGCCGAGTTAAAAATGATCCTGGGGCGCGCTTTGAAAATATTGTGGCCCTTAGTCTTCTTAAAAAAATTCATCAAGGACAAGACTTGCGGGGCGAGAAATCTCAACTTTTTTATGTGCGCGACAAAGAAAAACGTGAAGTTGATTTTTTAACTGTTATTGATAATAAAATTCATGACTTGGTCGAAGTAAAACTTTCCGATGACAAGCTTTCACGCCACCTTATTTATTATAATGACCGCCTGAAGCCCCACTATCCAGTTCAAGTGGTCATGGATCTTCCGAAAAACCTAACTGTTCACAAGATACCCATTGTTCGGGCCACTCAATGGCTTCTGCTGCAAGGCTAATCTCTAATTGAAGCACCGCTATTGGCGAAGCTTTTGCTTATTAATAGGCTGAAGCTGAATCAGAGGGCGTTTGATTCAAAAGAGCAGAATCTGCGAGCCAAGCCCCTCATAAAATTGATTCCCAGTTACGATCTGCGCCGGGGTGTCGAAAGCCTTAACACAGATTCCAGCTGGCATTATGGGCTGTCTCATTACGGGAAAAGGAGATTTTGGATGGAAGACTTTATCTTGTTCGGAATTTTGATTTTCTTAGTAAACGCTTTTGCTTCGATGGCAATGGCTTTAGGCTAAGTTGATCCAATTTTAAAGATCTGCTGCAAGCCTTTTCGATGACTTATGGTTTTAGAAATACTTTTTTCAAGGCCGTCATAACAGGCGCAATTGCAAGTCCAGGCGTTTTTTCCATAACCTGCTTGAACTGCGAGGATGGAAGTTGATCGAGTTTTGCAATCGCCGATGAGATATCTTTTAGAGGTTGCCCCGTCAACCCCTTTATTCCGAACAATTTATGCTGAGACAACATAGTTTTTAATTTCCCCAGCTGTAAACTTTTTGATAAAATTTACAGGACTTAGGT
>JAYTOY010000013.1:0-50996 GCA_043747555.1 Pseudobdellovibrionaceae bacterium
ACGACAAAAGATGTAGAGAATTTAAAAAAACACTTATTGCTGTATCAGATTTACAATAATGACTATGTCCTAAATTAATTGATGAGCCGTTGAGAGGCCTCAATTTAAAAACTAATTCAGATTTGAGATTATAGATGGTTGGGACGTGCATTCTACTTTATTGCGCACATTTGTGTGGGGGAGTTTCAAGGAGTTTCTAAAATTCTAAGGGCAATACTTCTGATCAATTTCGCCAACGATCATCGAGTGCATGGATGTTCCGCCTTTGAATTTTGTGGCATCAAGGGTTGTCCAATTAATACCATCTTTACTTCGGTAAGCTTTTTGTTTGTCGTATTCGTTAGCCCACGCACTTAATATCCCAACATAGGTTCCTGTGTTAGGATTGTACTGGGTTGTCGCCGTCCACCAGCCCGGAGCAAGGATCCCGTCAATCTTGGTCGGTGAGCTTGTCCATGTTAAACCATCTGAACTTTTCCAAGTTTGTCCCCGGCTCCAACCCACAAACTGGGATCCATTAAAAACAATCTGACTCCAGTTTCCACCAAGAACAAAACCAGTCCAAGTTTGACCATTATCTGTCGATCGGGAAACATTTCCTTCATTGATGGCGTAATCGTAACTGAAAGAAACAATCACGCCATTGCCCTCAGCAAAAGTTCTTCGTTCCGTATTTCCCAGAAAGCCCGAGGTGATCAATTTCCAAGTTCGGCCTTGGTCGTAACTGATCCCTAGCTTTTGATTTCGCCCGTAAACAAAAATTTTGTTATTTAGCCGGGTGATTGAGGGGTGATCAAATTGGTTATTGATGTCGCCAATATCTGCGCTTTTCAGCTGAAGCCAACTTGTTCCGTTATTGTTTGAAAGAAACCATCCACCACCCTCGGCGCCATGAAAAAGATAATCCTTCCCGTAGGCAATCCCTCCACCCCAGGTGCCATCATGTATGACTGTCCAATTAATTCCGTCTGGAGATCTTCTGACTGAGCCATTGTAGCCCCAGCCGTAGTTGGCATAGATGAACCCGTTACCAGCATCAATTCCGCGGCTGGCTGATGCAGAATGATCTCCAGTGTCTGCGCCAATATCAAGTCGGTCATTGATCCAAGATAAGCCATCGTCACAGGACATGACAGTTCTTCCGCCATGACCTGAACCTATAAAAATTGATTTTGTCAGTACCGATGGCGTCGGAGCTGGAGCACTCACAGAGTTCACAGTCCAAGAATATTTTAACGTCGCGATATTTCCCGAAGCATCTGTGGTTAATATTGAAAATTGATGAGGTCCAACTGACAGGTTAGATAGGCTGTGCGGGCTTGTGCAAGCAGCATAGGCTGAATTATCCAGTGAACATTCAATAGAAGAAATTTTTAAGCCTGCGTTGACCAATTTAAAAGAAAACTGACCTGATGTTTCAGCTGTTGAAAAGGCAGGGGTTTGAATAAAACTTATCATTGGAGAAACAGAGCTGACTGCGCTGACGCTTGGGATAATTGAAGCAAGCTCAGTTTTACCTTGCATTTGGTTTGAGCAGTTTTGAAATGGAAACAGAACTAGGATAAGCATCATCGAATTCAATGCAATAAACTTGCGCTTTCGCAGCTGTCTCATAATTCCCCCAAATCGAACTTATATCATCTCATGAATACTATCGGACGGTTGTATATGATCATAGAATGTCCCATTTTGGGGCGGCGGAAATCTAAAAATGAGTTTTCTGTTTATTCGCAATAAGAAAAGGACTCACTTGATTTTAGCAGGGTATTCTATGAAATTAGGGGAGTAACGGGGCAAAATCTGTGGGCATTTCAGTTAAGTTCAAAGATAAAATAGCCAAGCTTTCAGCCAACGATAAAGATCGATTGGTGCGGATGGGTTGGGAAGATCGCACGACTTTTGATGTGATCGAAAAGCAGTTTGGGCTTACGCAAAATGAATTTATTCGATTTATGCGCACCGAGCTTCTGCGCAAAGACTATGATCGCTGGCGAAGGCGAGCCAACGAACAAGGGCAACTTAAACATGAAAAGAAAAGAGGATTTAAAACAACCCGTTTTAAATCCTCGCGGCAATCCGTTGATGGACTGACAAAAGGCTGGAAATAATCAGCTAAATATTGTCTGTTTGGTTGGTGCAAGTGTCCGAAAAAATATTGTGACCATTGAAAAATGGATCGAAGACGATATGCCTGGATTGGCGACGTCCCCTTCAGCATGGTGAAGGTCGACGTCGGTGAAACAAATTTAGAAATTCTAAAATTCAGTTCGGGTCAGTAATCTTTAGGATCACTTAGTCGATAAAATGAGTTTGCGGTGGGATGGCTGGAACTCGAATTTTTGCAGGTGGTTTTGTACCAATATTAAAATCACCGATGCCAGTTTTAACCGCATTGTCTTGCTTCGCCAGAGCCGAAAGGTCTTCTTCGCAAAGGCCATGCATAAAGCCCTCAATATAGCCCAATGAGCTTGTTAGCGAATTAGTGTAATTGATAGTATAAACCGAAAATATTGTTTTAATTCCAGGCCTTGCCGTGAATAAGGCTTCTTCATAATAAGCCGCCGAATAGCATGCAAAAATACCTAAGATATAGTCTTTATCAGAACGTTTTTTGACTTCTTGTAAGACACGGCGAATGCCAATTCTTTTGGGTTTATAATAATTGTCATAATCAGCAGTGCCTTTAGAATTCAGGACCACCGGCGAAAAATCAGGTCCGCCGCCATGTCTAGAATGGCCATTGTAAAATACAACGTCGCCACGCGCGATGCCACCAAAATAATTTGCTTCAGATTGCAGGGTAAACTGTTTCTGGGTCTCTGCTAAAGACGTTGTATTTTGAACATAATTTTGACTGGCAGACGCTTGCGTGAGTGTCATGCGCACTAATATTTTTTGGCCTAATAATGAAATCTCTTTTTCAAGGATGACTTGACCAGTGGCAGGATCGCCGGACTCTTTAAAGTTACAAGTGATCTGATGGGGATAAGTGCAAGGCCCTTTCATAAATTGACGGATCACTTGAAAAATAGCCGGATCCAAAGACGGTGCCTTGCCATAATTTTCAAAGCCAGTGCCATCAACAAATCGAGCGAACGTTTTCTCAGTGCCGCCGACCGAGTCATCAAAATATCCAAGCGCATAATGAATGTTTAAGACGCCGTCTTTGATCATGTTCTGGTAAACTGGTGCACACTTGTTATGGACTGAATCCAAATGACTGGCTGGCGGCGCCAGGGGGTGACGGGACAAAGTCGAAAAGTAAGTATCCAAAGTCTTTGGCATATGTAAATCATAATTATAAATGGCTGAGGCCTTTACTGTGATTAATAAAAAGGCCAGTAACGTCCAATGTTTCATTGATGCTCCTGTTTAAGATCGTTTAATAATTTTTTTTCTTCGCTTTTAATCCATTGGTAAAACGGCGCCACTTTAGTGACCTGGGCTTCATCAAGGCAACTTTTCCGTCCATTGGCTAAGGTTCGCCCAAGGCCTGCGGAAGTGACACCGATTAATGTTCTGCTTATTTTGCCTTCAAGATAATGGGGCCCCCCAGAATCGCCTTGGCAGATCATCTGCTTCTTAGAATTTTTCTGGATGTAGTAGCGATCCTTGATTTGTAAAAAGTTATCTTTGATCACCACAGATCCTTCACGCAAAATTCCATTTGAAAAATCAAGCTGTTCGCCGGTTTCTCCGCTGTAATCAAGCGAGCGCCCAAATCCATAAATACGTTCAATCTTACCAGAGTGATCAGCCGATTCCTTAGAAGCCAATTTAGCGAAGCGATAATTTTTTGGAGCACTACCATTAAAAACTAAAATAGCAATATCATGATCATACGATAAAAACGTTTGTTGGTAGGATTGATCTGCCGCTGAAGAGTCATTAGCGGGTCGCCAATTTGTTCTGACACCAAGTTGACTATTGTAAAGCGGGTGGTTGGTCACTTTTAGAACGTCGAAAGTCACAGCGTTGGGATCTTGATCGCGCTCGGTTTCAAACACAACTTTTGCGACAGAAAAACCTGGAATAAGATGTGGATCAAAACAATGGGCCGCCGTTAAAACGGTATGGCGTCCTAATAAAGTTCCACTGCAGAACCCAATTAATCTGAGCTCCCCAGGAGTTGTTGACGGTTTATATAACTCAATTAAGACAAGGCCTAGTGAGGCCGCTGCTTTATTTGTGACTTGAGTGCCGTTAATGACGCCGTTGGAGTCAGTATCTGCTAAAAAACTGGAATCTTGTTGGGGTCCACAACCAAAAATAGACAGTATCAATAATAGAAGAATAAATAATTTCAAAAAAATCTCCCGTAAAGCAGCAGAGCCGGAAGATAAACAACGTAAGGGGCAGATGTTAGTTTCTTTTTCTGGATTAGAAAATTTTCACAAATCGAATGAGGCCGCTAATTTTTTTAGAGCTGCTCCTGTTAAACGATACTGCGTCCAATCTTCTAATGGCTGCGCCCCTAAACTTTGATAAAGTTGAATGGCCGGCTGATTCCAATCCAAAACAGACCACTCAAATCGACCGCAGCCGCGTTCGATAGCAAGATGAGCTAAAAAGGCCAACATCTGACGCCCGTGTCCACGGCCCCGGAAAGGGGGCCTAATATATAAGTCCTCAAGATAAAGTCCGGGTTTCCCTAAAAAAGTAGAGTAGTTGTGAAAAAATAAAGACATTCCAATATTTTGATCGTTTTCCACTAAAAGATAAACTTCAGCAAAGCGAGGGCTTCCAAACAGTGTTTTTGTAAGGTCCTCGACTGTGGCTAAGACCTCACCTTGAAGTTTTTCAAAAGTCGCAAGCTCAACGATCATGTCTAATATATCTGGAATGTCTTTTTCGCAGGCAGCAATAATTTTAGAGGGCATTATAATCCTTTTTTTGTCATGACTCTGTCACGGGTACCACAACACATGAAAGCTTCAAATTATATATCCTTAAGCCCAACAATTTTGCAACGGAGGTCTTCAATGCAAAAATTCTTAATTCTAGTTATTTCTTTAACCGGTGCTCTCGCGACATTTTCTTGCTCAAGTGGATCGTCGTCGGGTGGTCATGGCGGCGCCGTCTCCCCGCAAGCTCCTTTAGAAAAAGGTCAGGGGGAAGATGTAGGCAGTGTGATTCCTGGTCAGTTCAATGAAAATGGCGTGCCGCCGCAGCCGGTGTCTTGTCAGGCCGCTTCCCCAAATACTTATCAGTTTGATTCGCGCTTACAAGCTGGCATGGTTTGGGAGTTTCGAGCGGAGGTTTTACGTCCCAATTTTGGTTCTGTTCAATATACCCAGGTGGCGTTAACTAAAGACTCGGATTCACAACTTAACTTTTTGAACCGAATGAACTTTTCTGTTAAAAATGGAGCCAATTACGATATTGTTTATAACACTTTATCCGAGATCAGAAATAATCAGCCCCAATCTTCTTCTTCCACAACAGATGCTTTAAATCAGCAGAACTTAGAAAAAGTCCGCGCCCTGATGAAAAGTAATTGCAGCTTTCAAGTGCGCAGTTCAGACGCGGTCGTCAAGCGCCATGGGACTTTTCGTCTTTCTGATGGAACAGTGGTTCCAGCTATTCATACGACCGTGATGAATCATGGAACTTGGTCTTGCACAGACGCGGCAGTGACTCGGTTGGATCATGCTGTTCAGCAGGTTGAAACAATTTCGACTTATGCCATCGCAGACTTCTTAGCGCAAAAAAACTGCGCTCCGTCAGTGATCTACAGTTACACTAAAGTTTATGCCAGTAACGCTAACACGATGATTTTAGAATCAAACCGAAACGAATTAATTCGAGCGGTTAATTCAGGAACCATTGTCGCCCCAGCTCCAACACCTGCTCCAACTCCAGCTCCGACACCACTTCCTCCTGTTCCTGGAACTCCTTGATTGTTCCTTCCCAAAAGGGTCCCCGATCACGTGGGACCTTTTTTTAGCTCAACGTTAATGGTCGACAACGGCAGAGCCAGGATTTAGTTTCAAGGGATTCTTCAATGGAGATTTGCCTTGAAAAATTTTGGTTTAATATTAAGAATTCTGGGTGGCACACTTCTGATATTTGCTATGCTGACGCAGACAAATATTTTGGCAAGCTTGGCGCTGCAAACATATTTTTATTTGATGATGGCGATCGGCCTGCTTCTTTACGTCTTGGGATTGTTTTTAATGAAAAGCGCAAAATCGAGCCACAGCCAAGACTGAAACAAGTTCACGGATTTGCTCTTTAAATGGGCTCTATTTGAGGAAATTTCATAAGATTTAACCTAACGCATCAAAGTGATTACCTTTTTACAAGAATTAGACATCTTGTGTCATCGACTTATTTGCGGTATAAGAGATCCTCATTAATACCGGGGGAGTTGAATTGTGATTATGAACGACAATAGTGAAGTCAGTATGGCTGAAGCGTTTGAAGGCCTCGAGACAGCAGAGAAAATCCAGAATATTCCACCGCAAGCTCATCAGAATCAGATCATGATCACTGAAGAGGAAGAAGATCTAAACCTTGATGAAATCGATAATATTTTAGAACTGGGCGAAGAATTTTTCCCCCGTTTTACATTAGCGAAAAATAAAGCGCGTTTCTTGCGTATGGTCAGTTGGTACCGGGGTAAAGAAGAGTGGATCGAAGTCGCTCCCTTATCTGGTGTGACCAAACTTTTTAAGCAGCAGACTAAAGAGCTTGAAGGCATTCGTTCTTCAAAGCTTGATTACGAAATGGAATTAGAAACCGGCACTTTAACGCCGTCTCAGCGTTCTTATCGCCGTGATGAATTAAAGATGTGTAAGGTTCAAGAGAAGATGGCTGTTCATTTAATTTCTAAACTTCAGGTTAAAATTAAATCCGGTCGACGGTAGTCGATTTGAGACACTGCAACCACGTTGCGACTTAAGACGGGCTTTTCAAGCCCGTTTTTTTTTGCCTTTAATTCCCTCATCCTATCAACTACTTAGATAAAATTAAAATATTTTATACTTGGCCCTTAATTCTCAGAATGATTCGCCGATACATCATTGTGAGCAAAATACGATTTCTGTATTGAATATACAAGGGGAGGATTCAGATGTCTCGAACGGTTCTAATCATGGTCTGCGATAACCATGAGCAAATCGACACCGCAAAAAAATATTGGGAAAATAACGATGTGACTTTTCAAGTCTATTCGCCGCTGCAGTGGCGCGAGGGTCTTGATAGTTCGTTTTTCCGTCAGCAGTTGATGCAAGGTTTGCCAGCCCTGGTTTCAGGCAGCGCGCCCCTCAACAATGAGGCTCACAACAACATCCTCCCATTTGTGACTGGGCCTGCTCCAGAAGCTCGCGTTCAAAAAATCGAACAGATGGAAGCTAAAGCCATCGAAGATGCGATCTATACTTACAAAGGCAATTTAACAGAAGCTGCGAAAGCGCTGGGTATTGGTCGTGCGACACTGTACAGAAAAGTGAAGCAATACCAAATTGACCCGACCGCTGCTCGTAAGAAAAAAATTGTTGCAGCTTAAAAAAGCTCCGACGATAACATTAAAAAAAGGGCCGTTCATTCGGTCTTTTTTATTTGTGGGTTTTGAAAAATATCCCGGGATTAAGGTTTAGTTTTCGTCCATGAGCAAAGCAAGTTGTCTCTGTTTTATGTCCGAAAATGAGATGATCAGAATGAGACGTCAACCGAACTGTGGCACATGTCTAAGTCGTGATCAAAACGCAGATCTACCTTTAAGATAAGGACGAGATCAGGCGGCACGACCTTCGCAATGTAGACATGTAACGAGGTGAGACTTTATGGAGAACAAAGTGATTCAATTACCAAAGGTTCAGACGATTCAAAAACGCATGCACGATCGCTTTCATGAAAAGAAAGCCAGTGTCGCGGTCTCTTTGGCTTCAATTTTGGTTCTTTCACTGTTCTTAAACCAGTGGTTAATTGCACCCAGCTTAAATATGTCAGCGACGGGCGTTCGCGGAATTGCCAGCGTTGGAACAAGCTCCGAAGACTCAAAAAACGAATACAAAAAAAATATCCTGTGGGAGCACGAACTGGCCGAAAAAATTGCCAGCGGAAAAGTATCGGTTGCTCATTTATCTGAAAGACCAAGTTTGCAAGATGAAATGCTTTTTAGCACCCTTGCGGGCCGGTACGGTGTTCAATTTGAGCAGGGTCGTATTCTCAGCCTTAATTTTAACAGTTCAAAGACAAATGGCCAGGCTGTTGCCATCTTAGATCGCGAAAAATTTATCAAAGACTACCGTGGATTGTGGGCCCTTGATTTTGCTGACACCAGAGTGGAAAGCAAAACTCCGAGCCAAGAAATCTACCGACTGATCGGCGCTGATAATTCAGAAAAAGGTCGAGCCACTCTGGACCTAGACCTCGAAGGTCATTTAGTCGGCCTTAAAATCATCAAATAAGTTCAAGATTTTGCCGATAGGATATTATGGTTTACCCAGATATCGTGTCGGCCAAAAGCTCTTCACCGATTCAACATCATCAGTTTAATTTAGCACCTATCGCGGATCGCTTTTTAGCATTTGTGATCGACGCATTTCTATTTGGTTCAGTGATAAATTTTCTGGTGTCCCCACAACTAAAAGAAGTCCGCAGCTACGCCATCCAAAATGAAAATTCGACCGAGACTCTGATTGTCTGGATCATGTTTCTGGGATCCGTTATTTTGCTTTCAATTTTTATTCAATCGCTTTGCACTTTCTTTTTATCGGGAACGCCGGGCCAACGAATTTTAAAACTCCGCATCGTTAGTATTTCCTACGATAACTATCAAAATGAATTTAATTCGATTCAATTTCTGCAAGCCATTTTAAGATCTTTTTTTTGGTGGCTCAGTCTTGGTTTTTTGGGTTGGCCGTTCCTTGAAACCATGAGTCATCCACAACGGCGATGTTTGCATGACAGAGCCTCCGACACCATGGTGATCAGCCTTATTGCCACTGGTGATTTGGGACCTAGTCTGATGGAAAAAAAATTAATTACTTCTTGGATGCGGTTAGCATTTTTTTCGATTTTATTACTTTTGGGTTTGTATTCTGTAAAAATTCATCAAATGGTGCGGGCGGGATACTTCACGCGACAAGAGTACAATAGCAAAGGCTATTTGTGTGAACTTTCAACGACAGAGCCTTTAAGCCCATCAAAACGGTTGGATTTATTATTAGCTGTTCATATTTTAGATCCTAGCGACGAAGACTGTTTAGGGGCTGAAAGTGATTTAGCATTATGGAATCAAGATGAATTTGATAAACCGATGGGTTATTTTGTTAAGTTTTATCTTGAAGCTGACAAAGACAAAAAATCAGATTATCAGAAAGTCCTTTGTGAAAAATACCCCCTGAATGAGGCTTGTCAGCTTTCAAAATCAGTCGGGAAAAATATCTCTGTTTCAGATGTCAGTAAAAATTTTAGCTTTACCACTTCCAAAGTTCTTCTTCTTGAAAAAAGTCTAAAGAAAAAAAACCTAGAACTTGCGGCCTCCTTAATGACGGACTTACTAAAAGATAAAAATTTAGAACCTTACTTACAAAAAAATTATGTCAGGATGGCTTGGCAGATTCAGAATTCCAATCTTTCCTCGAAACGTTCACCAGCCAATACAGGGACCAGTTCAGATTTAAAATCAGCGTTGACTGATTTTAAAAGAAGGTTTGAGATCCCGTGATCATTCCTTGTCCGATCGACTTTTGGAACTATGCTAAATATCCCCTGACCTGGGCGATTCTAATCACTAATTTTTTAATGTTTGCGATTTTTTTTCTGGACGGTAAAGATTCGACTAGCTGGGCGACATTTTTCTCTGAACAGAATATGACTTTGACCGGCCGTATTTACTCGCAGTACTTAAAAGATCTGCCTGAGGACCAACGGGCGCTTTTGCCAACATGGGTCAGCACTTTAAAAGTCGAAAGCCCCGAGCATTATCAAACTCTTGGATCTTGGGCTTTGAGAGATTCTAATTTTTTAAAACAAGGCGAAAAAGTTGAAGTGCTTGGTGACGCCGTGGCAACAAATCACTGGCGGAAAGAAATTAAAGACTTCAGAGATTCCTATTTTGACCAACTGGTTTTTCGACTGGGTTTAAGTCATGTGAATAGAAAATCTTTATCTTGGATCACTTACCAGTTTTCCCATTCAGGATTTTTACATCTGATCAGTAATATGATTTATTTTTTAATTATCGGAGCAGCCGTTGAAGCCATGGTTGGATCGATGGGTCTTATTTTGCTCTATTTATTCGGTGGAATTTTTGCAGGCCTTTTCTTTTTGATGATTAAAAGTCACGGAGGAGCAGTCCCAGTTGTTGGTGCTAGCGGGTCGATCAGCGCCTTGATTTCTTTTTATGTTATTTTTGAACAGCGCACTCGGATTAGATATGCGTATTTTATTTCATTATTACCAAAGCATCATGGCTATATTTACTTGCCGACCTTGTGGATGTTTCCATTATTTATAATAGCCGACTTTGCCCACCACTTAAGTTCTGTCGAAGGACTAGGATCGGGTGTTGCGTACTCGGCCCATATGGGCGGAACAATATTTGGCGTGGCGGCAGCTCTTATACTACGATTTGGTTTTTCGCTAAAAAACAACCTTTTGCGAAATGAAATTTTTCGTTCTTAAAAACCTATTCTGCTTCCACTGGTGCAAAGCCTCGGCGCAGAGTGTTTTCAGTCACCACAACGGGTTCCATAAAATGCTGAAGATAATCAGGGCCGCCGGTTTTTGAACCAATGCCGCTCATTTTAAATCCCCCAAATGGATGCCGATCGACCATGGCCCCTGTGATGCCGCGATTGATATATAAATTCCCGCATTCCATCTCTTCGCGGGCTTTGGCAATATGGGCTGGGCTTCTGGAAAAGAGTCCACCGGTCAATCCGTACTCGACAGAATTTGCAATTTGAATGGCATGATCTAAATCTTTAGCTTTTATCATAGCTAAGACGGGGCCGAAGACTTCGTCGTTAGCGATTTTATTTTTTGGATCAACGTCCCCAAAAATTGTTAAAGGCACAAAAAATCCTTGGCTTGGTTGCGGACCCTTGTACAAAAGTTTGCAGGATTTTTCAGCTTCTGTGATCATTGATAAAATTCTTTGCTGAGCGTCTTCGTCAATCACAGGTCCCATCGCCGCTTGCGGTTCATGGGCACCGGCCGTGATCATACTTTTTGCGGCTTCCACCAAGCGATCGACGAAGCGATCGTAAACATCTGCTAAAACGATACAGCGGCTGGCGGCCGAACATTTTTGCCCTGAAAAGCCAAAGGCTGAATACAGAACTCCGTCGACGGCTTCATCAAGGTCGGCATCATTATCTATAATGACAGCGTTTTTTCCGCCCATTTCAATAATGCATTTTTTTAAATGATGTTGGCCGGGATGAACATGGGCCGACTGTTTCAAAATATGTAGTCCGACGGCTTTGGATCCCGTAAAGGCAATGATCGCAGTCAATGGATGATTGACTAGGTATTCGCCAATTTCTTCACCGTAGCCAGGCAGAAATTGCACAACATCATTTGGAAAGCCAGCTTCTTGAATCATCTTCATTAAGCCTAATGCCACCAGCGAACTTTGCTCGGCGGGTTTCATCACAACAGTATTTCCTGTGACCAGCGACGCAGCGACTTGGCCGGCTAAAATTGCTAAGGGAAAATTCCATGGAGCAATGACCAATGAAACACCGCGCGGGCGATATTGGTACTGGCTGTTTTCACCTGGAGCATGACCGACTTTTTTAGGAACCGCTAAATCTCGCATTGCTTTTGCGTAGTATTTGCAAAAATCAATGGCCTCACCGATATCACCATCAGCTTCAGCCCAAGGTTTTCCCACTTCAAAAACCTGAGTGGCGCAAAGTTCATAACGATCGCGCTGCATAATTGCGGCTAACTTGTCCAACATCTGAGCGCGCGAGTCAGCCGAAATTTTTCGCCACGCTGGATAAGCTTTATGGGCTGTTTGAATGGCTTTTTCAGCAAGCTCAACGTTTGCCATTTGAAGTTTGGCAACAACCTGCGATTTTTCAGAAGGATCAGGCCGCTCTAAAATCTGCGTTGATTTTTGCCACTGGCCTTGAACATACGGCTGAACCGTCACTGGAAAAGTGGACCGAACTTTATTTAAAGCTTTGCTCATCTTATCGCGGACGTCCTTAACTGCAAAATCGAGCAAAGGTTCGTTGTAAAACCTTTTTTGGATTTTCGGTAATTCTGCCGAAGTTGGTATTAATCCTGTTGCAGGATCTTTTAAAAGGGCCGCAGAGGACTGGCCTTCCGCGAACTTTCCACGCAGCCAAGATTCATTGGACGTATTTTCTAGTAACCTGCGAACGAGGTAAGCCATGCCAGGAATTAAATCACCGACGGGTGCGTACTCACGAACTCTGTAGCCTAACTCGACCATGGCTTTTTTAATTGGATCGGCCATGCCGTAAAGCATTTGAACTTCAAAAGCCTCTTTTGGCAGGCCCAATTTTTCCGCATGCACAAACGCGGCAGCCAAAGTGCGCACATTGTGCGAAGCTAAAGCCACTCGTAAGTGTTTTGCATTTTCTAGTAACAGCCTTGCGCAATTTTCATAATTGGCATCGCTTTCAGATTTTTTTAAATAAACTGGGATGGCCCAGCCCCTTTGTTCTGCTTCAACCGTTTCATAGTCCCAGTAGGCACCTTTGACCAAGCGAACCGTAAAGGGGCTTCCGCGTTCACGCGAAAAAGCAACGAGGTCTTTAATGTCGTCAAAAGAATCTCGCAAGTAAGCTTGAATCACGCAGCCAAAAAATTTGTAAGAGCGAAATTCAGGCTCCATCAAAAGATCTTTAAAAACTTCAAGAGTTAAATGTTTTACGGAGTATTGTTCCATGTCCAAATTTAAAAATACGCCTTTTTCTTGCGCACTTCTGAAGACAGGGCGCAGCCGTTCTTTTAAAATTGTTTTCGTATGATCCCAGGCTTTGTCATTGATCTGCGAATACAGAGCTGTCAATTTTACGGAAATATTAATTTTTGGAATAGGCCCTTCATGATCACGATCAATCATAGGAATTTCTTCCCAGGATTTAGCATCGTTAGATAGCCATTCAATCAATTCTAAATAACGAGATTGATATTCAAGAGCTTCTTTTTCACTTAAGGTGGCTTCTCCTAAAATATCAACAGTGAAAGTCATTTTGTTTTTTCGGGCTTTGCGTAAAACGGGCAAAGCCTCTTGCGGATTTTCGCCGACAATAAACATTTTTGCCATTTGCGTGACATTTTTTCGAATAGCTCCTGCCATCAAACCCGGGGCCAAAGATCCTAAGCCAATCCCGACATTAAAAACCGAAGGGAGCTCTTCGCCGTTTTCAGAAAAATATTCTTTTAAATGTTTTGCAACATCAGAGCCTGATTGCAAAGAGGGGAGGACATCCACAAAGCGGAACATATTTGTTTTGAAGCTTTCGTTTTTCATACTCCAGTCCATAATAGACCCGTACCAAAAATCTTTGCTAAAAAGAGAGACCTTGGATTGGCCCTCCATGCGACGAAGAATATCTTCACCCTTAGAGCGGATTTGAGCCTCTAAATCCTGCATGCGCACACCTCGTGATTTGAGCGCTTAATTTGCCTTTAGACATGGCGGCATTCAAGGAAATTATATCTTAATTCACAAACCATTCGTGTTGTATCAAAGACCCCAGTTGCGCCACCAGTCGGTCGCCTCGAAATAAGGGCCCAACGCCAGCCGGGGTTCCTGTCAGCAATAAATCATCGGGGCAAACCGGAAAATGTGCTCTTACAAATTCCACTAGTTTTTCCAGGGAAAAAATCATTTGCTGCGTTGATCCGAGCTGGCGAACCTGCCCATTCACATTTAAAGCAATCGGCAAATTCTTAAGAGAATTCAGGTGACCAACCGTGTGAAACTGAGTCAACGGACACGCGGCTGTGAAAGATTTCGCTAAAGTCCATGGCTGGCCTTGAGATTTTAAATGATTTTGCAATTTTCGTTCGGTCAAATCAAGGGCCAATCCGAAATGAGAAATTTCTAGGTTCTGATCAAATTTTAAAGCCAGTTCAATTTCGTGGTGAACTTCTTGGGTCCAAGAGGGCAGAGTGATTTCCTGGCCAAAAAAAGCACAGCTGCCGGCTTTTAAAAAAACCATAGGCTCGGTCGGAATTTCATTTCCTAACTCTTTGGCGTGATCGGCATAATTGCGACCAACAGCCCAAATATTGCGAATCATAAAAGCCGCCCTTTTTGTGTTAAATGCCAAATCACTTTCACATCAAACAGCAGATAAGCCCCTGGGTTCCAGCTAAATCCAGGGACTTGATGTAAATCCGTATCGCAAGGAACTAGGTTTGAAAATTCTTCGATCCAATCCAAATGCGAACACAAAAAAATAATTTCATCAGAATCTGCCGGAAAGCTTTCGATGACTTTTGTGATTCTTTTTCTAAATTGTGAACCGTCTTCGCTGTTTGTGCGTTCATCTAAATCTTCTGATTTCACGATAGGCATATTTAAGGATCTGCCCAGTGGAGATAACGTTAGAACCGCGCGAATTTTAGGCGAAGCTATCAGCCGTGAGGGCTTCGGTAATTCCCCTTTTTCAACAGTTTGTTTAAGAGCGGTGGCCTGCTTCTGTCCAAATGAGGTCAGCAGTGGATCATGCGTCCACTCAGATTCTTTTTCACCATGTCGGAACAGGGCTAATTTCATGTTTCAAAGCTTAGCGAAAAAACCCTTGAGTCTCTATCTCTGGTTTGTTAGTTTTGACACCTAATGTCTGATCCACGTGTTCACCGCTATGTTTCAAATGATTTTACGCTCAGAGCGGCTGCTGTGGATGCAACGCATGTGGTGCGAGAGATGCAACAGTTGCAAGGCACACAACCACTAGCTACCGTGGCTGTTGGACGCGCGATGGTTGGGGCCTTATTGATGGCAGCCCAGCTAAAAAATGATCAACAGGTGGGAATTTACATTCGTGGCAATGGGTCATTAAAAGCGGTTTATGCCGAAGCCCATTTTGAAGGCCAGGTTCGAGGCTATACGCCAATGCCCAATTATCAGCCCCCCAACTATGATACGGGCTTAAGTTTGCGAGATGCGATCGGCAAAGGCACTATGACAGTGGCGCGCCATCAGCCATTTCAAAAGCAACCTTTTCAAGGCACGGTCGAACTTGTCAGTGGCGAGATCGGCGAAGACATTGCTCATTACCTTCATCAGTCCCATCAGATTCGAAGTTTAGTTTCTGTCGGAGTTTACCTCGACACTTACGGAAAAGTTCAAGCTGCTGGCGGAGTCATTGTTGAAGTCATGCCAGGGGTGGATGAAGATATTGTTGAAAAAATTCAAAAAAATGCGGATTCAAAACCTGTGAATGTTTCAAAAATGATTGCTGATGGCGCTTTACCTGCAGATCTAGTGAAATTATACTTAGATGGAATTCCATTTCTTGAAATCGATCATAATCATCCTGTTGTTTACCACTGTCCCTGCACAAAAGACCGTGTCGTCCGTGCCCTTGAGACTTTAGGTGTTACCGAGCTGCAGGATATGATCGAAAAAAAGGAAGCCGCCGAAGTGACCTGCCAAATTTGTGGGCGACCTTACGAAGTTTCGGTTGAAGAAATCAAAGAGCTGCGCAAAAAGATGCACAAAGAATCTCTGAACTAAACTTAGGTCCAGGTGACAGCAATTCTTCCCCAGTTCATTCTTAGGACGGAGGAGAATCCAATGAAGAAAATCGTATTACTATTGGCTTTGTTTGTCGGTGGATCAGCGTTAGCGGCGGGGGATGCAGGTTGTGGCCTGGGTTCGATCGTTATTTCAAAAAACTCAAAATTGCTTCAGCTATTTGCAATTACAACGAATCAGACTTCGTTTTCTCAAGTTTTTGGAATCACTTCAGGAACTTCTAATTGTTCTTCAAGTGGTATCGTTCAAAATGAAAAAGAAGTTCAGTATTATGTCGAAGTGAATCAAGAAGATTTATCCCGTGAAATGGCGCAAGGCCAAGGCGAAAAATTAAAAACGTTGGCGGTAATGACAGGTTGTGATTCGCAGGAATCGCAAGATGCATTTTATTCTATGACTAAAAGTTCTTACGACAAAATCGTAAGTAATTCGAACACCTCTTCCCAAGAGTTGGTCTCTCATCTAAAAGAACAAATGAAAGAAGACACAGACGTCGCTTTGCTTTGCGATACAGCTTCGTTGTAAGACAAAACAGAGCTCGTTTGTTTGCAAGCCCTTTTGCAAAAGATCTTTTTTCAAGTTTTTCTAGTTGACCAAAACCCGATCCGACTGGCGATACTGTCATGGTGTCCAAAGTAAGATCGGGTTTTTTATTAGTGCTGTTGTCATTCTCTTTTCCTTTTCTGGCGCGTGCTGACTTAATCCCCGACACCGAAATTCAAAAAGTTTCTGAAAGCGTTCAGTGGCGAAGACTTTTGCACTACAAAAAAAACCTGTTCGGCCAAAGTCGTTCGGCCTTGCAAGGATCCAATTATTTTCTGGCAGACGATGGGGCATCGGACCCATTCACAGAGCTGAAGGCCAGCGTTGAAAATTTATTTCAAAAAAAAATAAATCTGCAATGCGAATACTTGGCCCGCACTGAATTTATTCTTAGAACCTGGCCAAAGCTCGCTGACAAAGCTATCCCCTGTGAGTTTTATAATAATTGGAAAGAGAAGCTTGGGACGAAAAAAGCTTCATTGATTTTTGCCACCAGTTATTTAAATAACGCAGCCTCAAGTTTTGGCCATATCTTCTTAAGATTAGAAAATCCAAAAAACATTTTACGTGGAGAGCTTTTAGATTACGGAGTTAATTTTTCGGCGCGAACGGAAAATACTTTGGGCGCGCTCTACGCGTTGTATGGACTAACAGGATATTTCCCGGGTCGCTTTGCACTGCTGCCATATCATCAGCTGATCAAAGAGTACACCAACCTTGAGGGTCGCGACCTTTGGGAATATCAATTGAACTTAACGGAACAAGAAATTGATCGTCTGCTGAGATATTTATTCGAGATGGAAAAAACTTACATTGATTACTATTTCCTGGATGATAACTGTTCTTTTCAAGTGATGTGGGCCCTGCAAATCATTCGGCCTGAACTTAATTTGGTGCATGACGAAGAACCTTGGATGATTCCCTTGGACACGATAAAAATAGCTCAACGGGCAAACTTGGTTGAATCAAAAAAATATCGCCCTTCGCTGATTCGAGAATGGCAAACCCGGTTTCAAGCTTTGACGTCGGCTGAAAAGACCGAGCTCCGTCAAGTCATCAAAGAAGAAGGTGAAAAAATACTATCTGAAAACCCCGCCGTTATCGAGTCTGCTCAAGTTTACACAGATCTTAAAGCGGACGAAAACCTGGAAAGAAGAAAGGAAAAAAGTTTTAGGCTGTCTCGGCAGCGAGCAAAACTTCCTTTAAGTTCAGAATTAAAAATCCCGCAGCCCTTGGTTTCTCCGGAAGAAACTCACGATTCATCAAGTATAGGCTTAAGCCATGGCAGTCTTGATAAGCAATCTTATCAAAGTCTTCACCTAGAAGGCGCCTTTCATTCCTGGCTGAGTGACGATACGGGTGTCTCTCCATACAGTGAATTAAAACTTTTAAATTTTGAAATTCGAAAATACCAAAGCCAGTTAAGGTTAGAAAAAGCAGTCCTTCTAAAAATTCTTTCGACCCAAAGTATTGATCAGTTTTTTCAGCCAGTCAGTTGGGGGGTTGAGGCCACCTATGAGCATTATTTGCTAGCGCCTGAAATCGATCGTCCCTTAGCAAAAGGACAAGTCGGATACTCGGTGGACCCTGTTAACGGAACTCGTCTGATGGGGTTTGTTTATGCTGGCGTCAGTCGAAATTTTGAAGAAAAGATCAGCGGTTTGTACGGTGTCGAAGCACGCATCCTAAGTCATCTTCGATCCAACTGGCGTTTGGGTTTGATCGCCCGCAGTGAAGTGCTGTCTAGCAACAGTCAGCTTGTTGAAGGAATTTTTGAAAGCACTGCGGATCTGAGCCGTCAATGGGAGCTTCGACTTTACTACAGAACTCAAAATATTTATTCTAACGCCGTAAAAACGGCGAGCGAAAAATCCGACGATCTTGGGCTGAGTGTTTATCACACTTTTATTCTGCCGGGCTTTTAATCAGGCGCTCTGATCTTGACTTTCAGGGCTGTATGGATTGGGCTAAGGGGCATGAAGCGACATTTTTCTTTAGTATTTGAAGAGGCTCAGTTTACTTGGTTGGATTTATTAGATCCGACAGAGAAAGATTTAATCGAGCTCTCAAAAAAATATGATATCGATAAAGCCTCATTGCGCTCTTGTATGGATCCTGAACACCTACCGAAAATTGAAAAGGGCAAAGATTACCTTTACCTAATTTTTCGCTACTTCGACGAGCAAAGCCCGAATCAAGCCAACACTGTGCAAGAATTAACACGGAAAATGGTGTTTTTTTGGAGTGGTAAATTTTTAATTACGATTCACCGTAAAGATGTTCCCGCCATGGCTGAAATTCGGAAAAAATGGTCGGTGCTACCAAAAGATCCCAGCACTCAGCAGGATGTTCCTTGGCCTGCGGAAGCTCCAAGACAAATTCTTTTCGAAATCCTAGATTTTATTTCAAGCTCTTTTCAAAAACCTTTGGCAGATGCTAATGACCTGCTCAATGATTTAGAAATGAGTATTTTTGAAACGGCGGGGACATCGGCGTTTCAAATGGAAAAGGCCTATTATTTAAAGCGGCAGGCCTCGATCATCAAAAGGATCATTCGTGGCAGTGTTGATGTGATCATCCGCTTTCAAAATGAATCCCAGCAAATTAAATTAACCTCCATTAAAGAGTTGATGGAAAAAAATGGGTTTTACGCAGAAGAACTGGGTGATAACACCACAGGTTTAATGAATTTATATCTTTCGATGTCATCGCAGCGGACCAATGAAGCCTCCCATCGAACCAATGAAATTGTCCGAGTGCTCACGGTGGTTTCTTTGTTTTTTTTACCGCTGAATTTTATTGCTGGTATTTACGGAATGAATTTCGAAAATATGCCCGAACTTAAATGGGCCCATGGTTATTATGCAGCTTTGCTTTTGATGCTGGGTGTAGCTGTCGGTTTATATTCATGGTTTAGGTACAAAGGCTGGCTTCGATCAGTGATGCCAACAGCTAAAGATAAGCCTCAGTAAGTTTCCGAATGATTGCTTTTGTAAACAGCTGAGTGTTGCCCTTGCCACCTAAATCCGCCGTGCAACAAGACAAATCCTGCAAACAGGCCATCATGGCTTTTAGAATGACGTCAGCTTTTTGATTTTCACTAATGTGTTGTAAAAGCATAACTGCACTTTGCAAAAGGGCTATCGGGTTAGCTTTATTTTGACCGGCAATATCTGGAGCAGATCCATGCACGGCCTCGAAAATCGCAGCTTTTTCGCCAATGTTCGCACCAGGAACAATTCCTAAGCCGCCAACCAGGCCAGCACATAAATCGCTTAAGATATCGCCGTACAGATTTTCAGTGATTATCACTTCGAATTGTTCAGGCCTAGTCACTAACTGCATGCAGCAGTTGTCGATGATGACATCGCGTGTTTCTATTTCTGGAAATTCTTTTCCGACAGACAAACAGGTGTCTAAAAATAAACCGTCGGTCATTTTCATAATATTGGCTTTATGAACGATCGCCACTTTTTTACGACCGGTTTTTCTAGCAAGCTCATAGCCGTATCTGGCGATTCGCTCGGAACCTTTCCGAGTGATGCGTTTAACACTCTCGGCGGTGTCTGGATCCACCATGCGCTCGATGCCAGCATAAAGATCTTCGGTGTTTTCGCGGACAATGGTTAGATCGACCTGGTTATTAACGCATCGAACGGCTGGTAAACTTTTAACCGGGCGAACATTCGCGTACAGATCAAATTTTTGCCGAAGCGAAACATTGATCGAGCGATGACCGCTGCCAATAGGTGTTGTCGTCGGGCCCTTAATGGCTAATTTATTTTTATCAATGGACGCCAAGGTCGAAGCGGGCAAAAGTTCGCCAAATTTTCTTAATGCCACTTCGCCGGCATCATGAAAGTCATATTCAAATGGGGCTTTTACAGTTTGTAAGATTTCAATCACAGAATTCATGACTTCGGGACCGATGCCATCACCTGGAATTACAGTCAGTCTCATAATTATAACTTACAGTTAACAGAAACAGAGCGACCATTTCCAAAAATCATTTGGGTATGAGCATTTTTTCCGCCTGTGATATCGGCATGACTGTCGGCACTAATACCGCTGGGATTATGGTAAAGATTCACGATTAAAATGCCTTGATGTAAAGCGATCATCATATCGACTTCGGAAATCACAGCAAGCTTTGGAAAAATCATACCGCCATGCTTGTCAGTTGAACTATCAATGCCGACCTCTGTCTCTGTGACAGCGCTATCAACAACTTCTGAAATCTCGCAAGTCACATGAAGGGGAGTCGTTTGCGCGAATGCAGTAGAAGCAAAAATCAAAACGACCAGCAGCAAAGACTTCATAAATTCTCCTTGTTAATTAAGACCCTCTATTTCGTATTGCAGTTGTAAGAGGTCGTCAATCCGATCCCATTTCGCGCGCGGCCTGGAGAGAGGAGGGCTTCTCAAGCTCTCTTCCAGTGGAAGGTGGGATGTGGGGTGGGCGTGTGGGCCACAAGGTTGCTACGAGAGTAGCTAGGGCCCGACATGATCTTGCGGTAATGTATTAGCAAGGGTCTTGCCAAGATGAATTGATGATTAAATTCAAAGGCTTATAAACCTGGTGCGAAATATTCACAGGCTCGCACCTGATTTTTTATAAGGTTTGGTGGCTTTTTGGCCAGTCTCAGAATGGGCCTAGAACGGTCCTTTTGGATGTCAAAAGTTTAGACACCACTTTGCTCCGTCATTTCATAGACTTATCTGTATTTTTAAGAATTATTGGCTAGCAAACCAGAAAAGTGTCCTGAACTGAGGCGCCCCAGTGCATCCAAAATAATAAGTAAATTCAGTATTTTAGAAAAATCTCAGAATGGAGCTTATCTTGTAATAGATAAAGCCAGGAGGTCTGTTTTGAAACTGACTCAAATCATCATCGCGACACTCGGCTTTGCAACACTGATGGGATGTTCTCAAAAATCTCCTGATTCTTGCGGGTTTGTACAAAATAGTTCCGGCGAAAGAATTTCTTGGAAAAACGAAGTGCCCATTCACCTAACGATGCACAGTTCTATTCCTGTCGAGTATCGCGGCGCTGTCATCACCGCGGCTGAAAAGTGGAATCGGGCCTTGGGTAAAAATATGATTCTTATTGAAAACTCAGTTTCTGATGGAATTAACTCGGCTGCAAAAGACGGTCAGAGTGTGATCTACATGAGCAATACTTGGGAAGCTGATAAAGCGTCTGAGCAAGGTCGCACCTCTATCTACTGGATTGGTGACCGCATCACTGAAACTGATATCAAATTAAACGGCCAAAATTTTCAGTTTTACTGGCAAAGCGCCTCTCAGACGCAAGGGGTAAATATCGAAGCTTTGGTCATGCATGAAATGGGTCATGTGCTAGGATTGAAACACAAAGACACTGAGAGCAGTGTGATGCAGACTTATTTAGCTAATAATTCAGATCGCACCCGCGTGGGTGAGACCGATATCGAAGCTTTAAAATGTGAATACTAGGTAATTTTTTTAGATCAGCTTAATAAAGTTGTGGGATTTTTTAAATACGCTCTAGACTTAAAGATATTAAGGAGTTTTCAATGAAAGCAGTGACAGCCGATTCGACAGCCAATTTACAAGCCACTCTACCTAAAGACACAGAACTTCAGGTTTCCGGTGCATGGAATTCTGAAAATAATGATGTCATTGTGCGCTCATATCATGAAATGGCCGATCACACTGTCGTTGAAACCGATTTGCTGTCAGAATTTAATACGAATTTAAAATTATTGGCCGAGCTTCAAGGTCGCATGTCTTTTGTCATGAAAGAAGTCCGCTACGTTCTTAAGTTAAACCTTTAATGCATCGGATTCTTTTTCCATTCGGCGGTGTTCATCCACAACAGTTTCACCTAAAAAAGGTTTCAACCAAATTTTCTCAATGACCGGATAGGATGCAACCACCGGTAAAATTGAAATAGCACCTTCAATCCCCGCTAAAAATCCTGCGGCCAAAGTCGCTAATAAAACAGTAATGCCCGAAATTCTTAAACGATTCCCATAAACCATGGGGGCAATTAAATAATTCTCCAAAGCATGGTAAGCGATATATAAAAGAAAGACATACAAAGGTGTGATGCTAGAGACTCGAAACGCAAAAAGCATGGCTGGAAAAACCGCTAAAACAAATCCTAAGACGGGAAGCACATCAAAAATCCCTGCTAAAACGGCTAAGAGTAAAGCCCCTGGAACTTTCAAGGCTGACAAAACAACAAAAGAAAAAACAAAAGATAAAAGTGACGTAATAAATTGTCCCGAAGCATAAGCAAAAATGATGTCTGAAACTTCATGGAAGGTCAGGCGAATTTTTGCTCGCCGGGTCAGCGAAAAAAAGGCCGTCGACCATTTGATCACTCTTTCTCCATCAGCCACTAAGTAAACGGCAAAAACTAAAATTAAAAATAATTCGCTTAAACCCCCTAATGCCGCCGTACCAACCCCATAAAAGTGGCTAAAATTATAATTTGTAGGGAGCAAAGCCTGACGGGTCATATTTTGTTCGATCAGAGGCCTCAGGGGACTGTGGGGATCAACTGAATTTAAAAGATCGGTTCGCAGCTGGGGTAGGTGATCCATAAAAGCAGTGAATTCATCCATCATTTGCGGAATCAGTGCACCAAAGATAGTGATGATAATTAGGATTAATCCCAACGTCATGATCATCAAAGCTAGCCACCGCGGAACCTTGTGATTTTCCATCCATGTGATCACCGGAGTCAAAGCGACAGCGATGAGCCCACCGATAAAAAGTGGCATCATCATGGGCGCTAAAGTTTCCAAAGTGTGAACAAGAAGCAGAGTGATAAGAATCTTAATAATTGTCGAGACAGGAAGTTTTACATCCAATGATAGGTTTGTTTTTTCTGTGTCCAAAAAGCCCCCTCAATAATTAGTAACATAAGACTGTTTTATTCACAGAGGTCAAAGTGATTATTTGCGTTTATTGTAACAATCTATTGCAGGGTCTTTAAAAGGCCTTCCAGATTTTTCTTAGTTCCAGACATCTTTTCCATTTGAATTTCTGGACGGGCCAAATAAGCCGTTAGTAAGCTTTTGGCTGAGTCTTTTTGTTCTGCACCGATGTAAGCTTTAGCTAATGCATCTACGATCAAAAACTGAATACGGCCCTCAGCTAAAGGCAGCAGTTTTTCAGCTAATTTTTGAGCCTCTGAAAATTTTTTTTCGGCTAAAAGAAACTTAAGCTGTCTTCTTTCAATATCTGAATTGGAAGGATCAAATTTTAGAATCTCTTGAGATAAAAACCGCGCTTCAGCCCACATCTGAGCCTGAGAAAGAATGAGGAGATATCGCAAAGCCGGACCTGTGCGTGAAGCTGGAATATGATATTCTTTGCCAATGTCTGCAGCCTGTTGCCATGCTTTTAAACTTTGGTCTGAAGGGGCGCCAGATGATTCGACGAGATCGGCCTTATATTGGGCCACCAAAAGTTTTTCAAAACCGGTAAATTCACCTAAGGATTCGTTAGCGACAGCCCGTTTCAAAGCTTCAGGATCTTTTAACAATTGGTCAGCTAAAACAATACCTTCAGCCGCTATTTTTTGATCATCAGCAGTTTTAGTATCAAGATGACTAAGAAGTTCCACTCGCCAGCTTAGTGACCGTGAGCTTTCTTTTTCCAATTTTACAGCGCGTCTTAATTCTTCGACATATTCTTTTTTCTTGGTTGGGTCTTTGGCAAAAAGTTCCTGGGCGCGGCTGACTTGAGCGGCTAATAGTTCAGGAGGAACTGGTGTTACATTTTCTAAATAGGGGATACTTTCAGAAAAAAGGCCACCCGCAAAAAGTCTGCGGCCGATTTGCAGTCGAACTTTTGGATCCGTCGAAGAAAGGCTCATCAGTTGATTTAAGGGCGTTGGGTCCTTTTCTAAAGTTTCAAAAAAGGGCTTCAAGCGATCTAATGTTTGAAAGTCCATCAGGCGATCAACTTCGATTTGATCTGCGTTTACAACAATAAAGGTCGGAATGCCCAAAATATTATATTTCTCTGACAGCGGAAAGTTTTCAAATTGATCCACATCAATTTTAACTTTGACAGTATTTTTAGTTAACTTTTTAAATTCAGCTGTTTTAAATACTTCTTTTTCATAGCGGATGCATCCTGGGCACCAGCGTGCAGAAAAATCTAATAGGACCAATTGATTCTTCTTTTTGGCGATAACAAGTGCTTTTTTTAAATCGCCTTCCATAAACCCTGCCGCATCGGTAGAGCCCTTTTTCTTGGCGTTTTTCAAGTCGGTTAATTTCTGATTTTTACCTTTGATCGAAATATGATGTGTTTCACAAAAAGTAATAGAGTCATCACAAACATAGAGTGTCGCTTCAGCATTTTTATATTGTTTAGGAACTTTAAATTCAATATGTCGATCTTTAAGGGAACCGGCAAGAATCTCACGGCCATCAACATTTAAACTATTTGGAGCTTTATCGTTAAAATGAAAGCCGTCTTTAAGATCGGCTGAAAAAATCTGGGGAGTGGTCGCCGTCGTTAGGGCCATTTGGCTTTTTAATTGAATGGGGCCCGTTGAAAAAGCCTGGGTCGCTACGAATAAAGTAAAAACAAAAAGGAAATTTTGTGTCATGGCAAATTCATGACACAAAATGAAGAAAACAACTATAAATTATTTCCAGATGCCGCGCAGAGGTGCAGCTGTCGAATCTTTGCGGCCCATATTGCCAAGGCTAAAAATATCTTCAACCATTTTCAAAATATTATAATGGGTCACTTGATCGCTGTTAATGCTTCCAGGTTTGACCATAGGGCCATAAAAAGCCGTATAGACATGATTGTTAAGATAACTTTCGCTTTCATCAAAGGTTAAAATGAACAGGGTATTAGTTATAAAATCAGGATTCTGCAACAGACCCTGAAAAGTCTTTGTCAGCCAGCGGTCGGCAAAACCTGAATTCGTATCGTGACCGTCATTATCCATATTTGGAACATACAAAGCGTAGTGGGGAAGATTTTTATTTTTAATATCTTCCGTCAATCGACTGGCATTGACGATATGGGAATTGCAACGAGCTTTATCATTTTGAATATTTTTAAAGCTTAAAAAAGGTAAATGTTTGCGAACATATTTTTTATTTTTAGCCCCAAGGAAGCAGTTCTCAGGATAGTCTTCGGCGTACACTTTCCATGTTAATCCCTTGGCCTCTAATAAATCACCCAAGTGATTTATATCATAATCAACATTTCGATCGTGCCTTAGGCCAAAGCTATCGCCGGCTGCCATCGCAATGTAATTTCCTTGCGAAGGATGAATAACGCCGTTCATATTTGTTAAAAGGGCGCCCTGCCTTGCCAGTCCACCCATAAAAGGTTGTTTCAACGCCGTTGGATAATCGGTATTTTCCATCACAACCATGAAAACATGGTCAATGGGACCAGATTGAGCATAAGCCGATAGTGAAAGAAGTGTTGCAAACATCAGGGCCATTAGTTTCATGGGTTCTCCGGGACAAGGATAGGGGTTTTAAGCTTTTCGATTGATATTAAGGATTTTAGGAACGGTGATAATCATGTAATCGCCATCTCGCTGGCGGGTCATACCCTTGGTTGCGACTGGTTTTTCAAAATTAAAGTCCTCACGAAAAGATTGATAGGTGGCGGTCGCCACTTTTTTATCATCTGTTTCAAATTGATCTTTAAAGGCGCGTTTGCCTTCAACGGTCGCTTTGTCTTTTTGAACAGTGATTTTAACAGCATCTTTTTCATGGGCGGGGACATAAGCTCGGATGACATAAGAATTTTCGTTTTCTTGAATTTGACTGCCGCGATCTTGAACTTTATAAAAAGGATCTTTCTCTTTACCACTGTATTTTGTCGTTTCGGTCAGGAATTCCTTTTTTTGCTCGTTCATCTCTTTGACATAATTATTGGACTGGATGGCTAACGTCGTGCGATTCGCATTATCGTTACTAGAGTATTTTGATTTAAAATGCTGACCTTGGCTCTTTAACTGATCGTCGTAAGCGTTCTTATTATTTTCTAATTTAGCGTTGTAGTCCTCTTGCAGCCTTGTTTCTTTTGACATCCACTGCTCTTGTTGACGCTGAAATTGTTTTTCATAGTCTTTATCCAATCGTACTTTACGATTTTCCTGAGTTTTTGTTTCGTCATAGATAGCTTGTTGCCCTCTGTTTTGAAGCTGAGTGACATCTTTTTGGTTATTTTCACGGACGGCTTCTTTTTTCATCGAGCCGGTGGCAAGTTCGCGTTGAATGGCTTCGTCGCTTTGTTGATTGATTTCAGCAATTCGATTTTTGGTAGAGGTATCAAGATTTTCAATTTGTTTATTGTAACGTTCTTGCGCCAAGCGAATTTCATTGTTGGAACGATTTCTGACTTCTTCAACTTTTTTGCCGCTGAAGGCTTCCGTTTCATTGACTTTTTTTTGTGTGTCAGCGCGGACTCGGTCGACAATGCCTTGGCGACTTTCTTTAATTTGATCAATTTTATTTTTGTAACTGTCTTCAACAGCGCTGGTTTCTTTGAGGACTTTTTGCTGTAACTTTTGGCGATTTTCTTGGGCGTGTTCAAGTTCGGTGTTTTGTGTTTTTTTAATATGGTTCACAGAAGCTTGGCCTTGATCAAGGGTCGCTGCCTTTTTGCCAACAAAATCTTGTTTTATTTGTTGAATTTCGCCGTCTTGTTCAGTGACTAATTTTTTACGCTTTCGCGCATGCTCGGATTGCAGTTCGGTTAAATCTTCTTGCTGTTGTTTTCGTTGAGCTAAAGCGATATCTGGCACGGCAGCGTCTCCACAAAGTCAGATTAACATGCTTTGTGGCGTGACTTATTGGGGTCAGCGCGGCCTTTGTAAAATCTGGTCCTGAGGCTGAGCCCCATCCGGACTTTGGGCCGGGGCCCTGGGGGATTTGCAATAGGACTGAAAATCGCCCGTGCGACCGTAACATCGCCAGGTGTCGATATAAGAAATTTTCTCATTGGGATAAACAGGATAATATCTTCGATATTGTTCGGGATCCAAATTGCTTTCAAGCAGGCGAAAAACTTCGGGCTGGCCTGGACTTGCGGCGGGCTGACTAAACTTTAAAAGAAAAACACGGTACTCAGCTTTAGCAATAGTCCCTCGGCAGGAAATAATTAAAATTAAAAAAAGCCTCAAAATTTTCAAGCTTCAACCTCTTGAATTCTTATCGGCTTTTTTCAAACGCAAGTTAAGTCACTTAATATTTAACAGCATTTAAGGGCGATCATGGTGTGGTCAATGTCAGCGGATCGCTAATGGCTTTCCCTAAAGTGTCAGAAATACTGACGGCCTTCAGGGTATAAGTTGTTTGGGTCGTCAGGCCAGAGACTCGGACTTGATGTTGAGTCCGAAGAATATTATCTGACACTGTTAAAGTGGAGGCACCAGTGCTGACGTTCGTAATCATGACTTGATCCGTGGCAGGGATATCAGTGACCCAAGAAACAAAAACATCAGTGACCAAAGCTTCGCCCAAAGTGAATTGGCTAATCACTGGATTAACTCCGACAGTGCAGGGGTTATAATTAGTCGTTTGCTTAAGATCAGCACCTACCACCCAAAAATTATTTGGTGCTAATACTTTCCAGCCTCTCGCTATTAATCCCGCATAAGGCGGTAAAGAAACCGATCCGTTGTTGGGATCAAAGAAATAATTATTTCCTGATTTCCCACATTCGCTATCGCTTCCGGCATTGCTGCCAGCGGGAACTGGTCGCCACATCAAGACATTCGAAATATGATATCTGGGCCCTTGATAGTACGTCAGATCAACTTCTAATCTTGTTCGGCGAGTCATATTTACAACGTTCGAAGCGCAACCCATACGAGTCGGGTGGTCGCCATCGTTATTAATGTGGACGGACCAAGTTTCATCAGGGTTTTTAATTTTCATCACCGATCCGTCGTCTGAAAGAAGGGCAAATTCGTAAGCACCTTCGGGATCATTTTCTGACAGCCGAACAGCTGTACTCATTTTCAAACCAAAGTATTCAATTAAAGTTTGGCCAGAGTCATTTTTAAGAACGTCATTTGTTTGGCTTGAAAATCCTGTATCAAACATCCGAGTTGGAACGTTAACTTGTGAAAGGAAAATATCTTTGCCAGAAGCTTGGGTTAGATCGACATACTGTTGGGCTGTGTAATACCGAGGCATGCCTGCCATGCGATAGAATAGTTTTGTTCGAATTCCATTCAATGGGGTCGACGTTGTCGCCGTGCTGCCAAAAGGCTCACAGACCAATCTGTTTAACGGGAAGGCGTTCACATCAAAAGCTGTGAACGACACGCCAGGGCCAAGGTTGTCAGCGACAACGGCCTTCTGATCTTCTAGCAGGCAACCACTGATAAGCATTCCAAGACTAGCAATTAAAAGCTGCCCTGTTTTCATTTGAAACCTCCGGTGACGTGAACTTAGTCAGGATACTGGAGTTTTTCAGAGAAGAAGATTAAATAGCTGAAATCATTCTAGAATAAGACACCAAAAGTTCGACAATAAAAATGAATTTATCAAAATGGTATGAAAATGGCGTCAGTGTGGAAATTCGTGAGTCGCTCGAACTGTATTTTCAACAATGTGAAAGTAAGCTCGCACCAGCATTTGGTAAGCTTCGGGATCCAGGCTTTTTAAGTAATCTATTTTTTCAATGTAGGTATTTTTAGCAATCAGGGCCGTCATGACATCTTGCACGCACTTCATTTTATTGAAGTCGTAAAAATCTTTGTCGTCTTTGACTTCTTTCAAGGCTTTGGCAATCGAATGATTTTCAAACAGGATATGCACGCCCATGGCGGAAAACGACAAAAGGGCTTCCATGCTTTCTAGGCTTTTTTCTTCAACCACTGCCAAAACTCGCCTCCTTGCGTGTCCCTTCCTTCATGCTGAAGACATTTCGCTACGATATCAAGGGGAAGCTCAAGTTATTGACTTGATTTGTCATTCGGAGTTAGCGAATATTAAGTGATGGCTAAAGCGAAAGCGCGAACAAAAAAGAAAAAAATGAGCGAACGGAACGAAGAACTTATCGTCATTGATGAAAAGGCGGGCTTGATTTTTCAGACGACAGCCGAGCTATACAAGTACTTTGAAAGCGCTATCGAAATTTTAGAAAATGAATACGAAGCCCTGCGGAACTCCAGCGATTATTCAGAACAAGAGCAAACGGAATTTGAAGATCGCCTGGAAGATGTATTGGATCAGCCTGATGAGGTATGGTGTGATACGGCGGCCGTGAAAGATCTTTTGATCCATCATTTTGTTAAGACTTTTGAAGATCAAAAAGAAACTTTCCACTATGTCGCATCAGCTTATGTTTCGACCGATGATGACACACCGACTTTTGTCTTGCAGCATTTTGCCTCAAAAGATCACGAACTTTTTAAAAATTTTCAACGTGGCGAGCTGATCTATGATCATCATTTTGCTGAAGCTCAGCCAGGGGCTATCGATGGCGATGCGCTGTCTGAAGGTGATCCTTTAGCTTTGGGCCTTTATATGGCCATGATGAAGGTCCGCTCAGATAAGGATATCGAGCCTGATAAATTTCAGGACTTCTCAGCCCTGCGTGAGGAAACCATCGAAGCGGCTGACGAGATCTGGCGTAAAAACGATTTGGACGGCAACGTCTTAGTTTCTTTTATCAAAGAGTACCCCGAACATGAAGACATGAAGGACCTAGCCTATGTGGCGGTCACGCAAGAGGATCCAGAATCTAACGTTCATTCACTTTTATTTTCATTTCCGACCACCGATAAGACATTATTAGATCGTTATCGTCAGGGAGAAAATTTGCAGGCCGATGAAATCGTCCAGGAATCTTCGCACTGATTAAAGTGATCCTGGAGTTTCAATGTCTATTGGCGCAAAAGTCCTATCGACTTTATTTTTAATTCTGTGTGGTGCCGTATCGTCTTCTTGTGGAGTTCTGCTCGGGCCCGGTAACGAGAATGATCTTGCAACAGAATCGCAGGCCTCATGCGGGTTTCTGCAAAATTCTTACGGCCAGCGAGTGTCTTGGAAACAAACATCCCCCGTGCTTTTTTATTTTGATTCTAGATTCAGCGATGACGATGAAAGATCTTTTATTCACGCCGCACAAATTTGGGAAAATGTTGTGGGTCGACCTTTAGCTACTTTTCAAAGAATGAACGTCGGCCAGACTTGGCCACCAGGGTTGGACGGACGAAATACAATTTACTTTTTGATGGATTGGCCGGCAGGGCTTGCCAATCAACAGGCGGTCACAAGTCTGTACTGGAAAAAAAATCTACTACTTGATTCAGATATTAAAGTGAATGAAGCCTACTTTAGTTATTTTTTTAAAGAGCCTGATACCAGCCGAGTCCACTTCGAGAGTTTAATGATCCATGAAATAGGTCACGCCTTAGGTTTAATTCATAGCCGGGAAGCCCCTACGGTGATGTGGCCCTATTTACCCTTAGGAATCGTTCGAGATCAATTGTCAGTTAAAGACCAAGGAAATGTGAAATGCGAATATTAAAAAAGCGACCCTCTTTAAAAAATCAATTGATATTTTTTTTGGCAACCTTCGTTGCAACCGTTGGAATCTATTGCTTGATAGCACCCAATGATTTATCGAACCGAAAGCCTGCGCAATTCGATACGGGATCTACGGGTTTAGGAAATTTAAAAGAATTTAAACAAAAAGTGATTAGCACCGTAAAAATTGAAAAGTTATCTAAAAGTCATGCGCAAATTAAAATAAATTTGCCGGCGGAAGTTTGCCAGTATTTCCAACGTTTTGAGTTGACCTTAGAAGCAGAGGGGATCGCTCTTAATGGGGACCCGGTGCAAATTACGAAAGCTAAAACCTGCACTGATTTAGACACGGAAACTTTAGAAATAAGTTGGCAAATCAGTTTAAAGGATCAGCCCGCCTTGGTTGATGTCCAAGTAGAAACTTGGAATATTAAATCCTTGGCTTTTGTTCCACAAAAAGATCAAAAACTTTTGCGCATTTCTGGTTATGAATTTATTTATGTTCTAGGGGCTCCAGCCAGCGTTCCGCTGAAATAATAATTTAGCCTTACTTTATATTTGGTTGAGGGGATTGCAAAGCTCACTGGCTTTGGCCGTGAATATTGAATCTGTCCAGGTTGAGTACGCCGCCGATAAGAACGGGTGCAGATTAGAAAGAATTTTTGGATGTGATGCCGAATAAGTTCTTGGATCAGCTTCAAAAACAGGCATCAAAGCATCGATTCGATTATCAGCAACACCAGTACTAGATTTATGATAACCAATCGTTAAGGCATCATAAGTTCCTGAAGGATCGTTAATATAAACTAAAAGTCTGACTTTTTGAAAGAACGCTGCGGGTGTCGTTGCGCCAAGGCTTGTTGCCAGAGTCGCTACAGTATTCCAACTTAACGTTGTCATGTTTGCGGTTAACTCTCGCCCTGTTTGAATATCAACGACTTTAAAACTTAAAGCTTGATTGAAAGTCGTCGGTAATCCACTGGCGTCTGCATACCATTTAAAAAGTGAAAAATAATGGGTGTTATCAGAAAACGTGTTTGGCACATTCGTCAGTTTAACATGCAGATAATTAAGGTCGACTCCGCCTGTAGAATTTAAATAAGCGCCAACGTTAGCCACCATCGATCGCGCGGCATCCGAAGCTTGATTGCAATAAGCTAACGGCTTTGCAGAAGCAATCAAAGCACGGCTGGATTCCTCAGTGGAGCCCGGAATAGATTTAGAAGCACCACAGCTCATCAGAAAACTGGCAGAGATAACAAGAGGGAAAAAACCGGTCATCATTTTTTGGATCGGGCGATATGTTTTCATACCTTTGATGAGTGCAAAGCAGAGTCCATGTCTCAGGTTGGAATGCCCTGAATTACCTAGGTAATTCAAGACTTTGTAAGCCAATCAATTCCCTTAATGAGTCAGTCCTAGAGTGATACGGCTAAAGACTATGCAACTCACAGAAATCGCTGGTCAGTTAACTCTCAAAATTCAAACTTTTAATAAGGAATCGGCTGAAATATTTCGGGTTTTGAGAAAGATCGTACCCGCTACGGTGGTGAATGCCAACTTGGCCACCTCAGGAAATCAGCAGCTCGTGCAGACGTTGAATTGTCTCGGGGCCATGGGCTTCTTTCACGAGGAAGCAGATATTGTGTTTGCTGGCGCCTAAGCAAATCATTCGCACGTTGATTTCTGGAATCGCTGAAAAGATTTGGTGAGCAAGGCCTGGTGTATGGTTGATATTATTTCCAATCAACGAAATTAAAGATAAGGTCTCTTCGATTTGAACTTCAGCAAAGTTGGAAAGTTCGTGAATTAATTCTTTATTGACCAAAGCTGAATTATCCAAGGTTACTGAGACGCTGATTTCGCTGGTTGTGATCGCATCAATAGAAATTTTATGGTCATTAAAAACTTTAAAAATTTGAAATAAAAACCCATGGGCGTGCAACATTTCAGGCGTTGTTAATGTCACCAGCACTTGATTTTTTCGAAGGGCCAGGGCGCGGATCAGGGGATACTCTTCGACTTCACGTCGCACCCAAGTTCCGCTCTGTAAAGGATCAAAGCTTGAGCCGACAAAAACCGGAATATTTTTTCGCATGGCCGGTGCCAGTGTGGCCGGATGCAAGACTTTAGCTCCAAAGGTTGCAAGCTCAGACGCTTCTTTAAAGGAAATTTCTTTTAAAGTTTTTGCTTTTGAATAAAGTCTTGGATCCGTGCTGGCTATTCCAGGAACATCTGTCCAAATTTCTAAAATATCTGCTTGAATCGCTTCAGCAAAAAGAGCGGCTGAATAATCACTGCCGCCGCGGCCTAAAGTTGTTGTGCTGCCATCTTCGGTGCTGCCGATAAACCCTTGTGTGACATAAAAGCTTAAGTCGTTCAGCTCTTTGCATTTCACCGCAATTTGATCCACCAAGGGACGCGCTTTTCCATATTGATGATCAGTAATTATGTAATTTCTGGCATCAATCCAGGTCACTTTTTCTTGATCATGGGCCGAAGTTTGAATTTGCCGAAGGGCTTCGGCAAATAGTACAGACGACATTCTTTCGCCAAGGCTGACTAGCGTATCCATGGCTTTCACGCTGCCGTCTCGTAAAAGAAAAATTCCTTTTGCCATTGAGGCCATTTCATCAAGCATCACATTGAGGGCGGCCAATGGACTCTGCGAAATCTTTAAGTCTTGAGCGATTTTTAAATGCTTGTCTGTGACGGCCTTTAAAATTCTTTCGACTTCAAGCCAAACGCCACTTTCGGCTTTTTGCCCTAATTCTAGCAAAAGGTTTGTTGTGCCTGAGGTCGCTGAGACAACGACAAGGCACGATTTTCTACCTACGCAAATTCGGGCACTGCGAAGCATGCAGGACGCATCACCCATCGAGGTGCCGCCGAATTTAGAGACGATTTTTTGATTCGAAGATTTCATCAGAGCGAAGGTAGCTTTTCGAGCTTTAGCCTGTCAAATTCTTTATCAAGGTCTGCAACTAGACCTTAGAGTGGGCGGTCCTGTTTTTCGTCCGGGAACTGTGAAATAATGAAAGTATGAAATTCGTTTATATTCTTGAAAAAGAAATTCGATTTATTAACGAGATTTTAGAGTCCTTGCAGAAAATTGACCCTCAATTGCAACCTCGAATTTTTAAAGACCTCGATGGTTTTGCTAAGTGGATTCAGCTTTTATCAAAAGAGGGCGTGGCCGCGATTGCAAAAGGGGGAGTCAAGCCGATCGATTTTGGTGGTCTACGAACCGATCTTTTGGGGGCCCCTAATGCCGAGGGAACAGAGCCGACGAAGTCAGCCGAAGCCGATCAATTGGTCCTTTTAATCAGTGACAACGATATTTTAGGAAGCAAGCACTTAGCCTTACTTAGAAAAACACAAGAGCTGTTTGTTCAAAAGGGCCTTTGCACCAAAGAAGACCCCACGGCGATTGTTATTTCAGCCTTCGATAATCCAGGTTTTGACATCGAAATGGTGGAAGATCGAATTATTAATAACGTCATTTTTAAGCCTTTTGAAAAAATGATTTTGCTGCAGCATTTGATATTTGCGATCAGCGGTCGGCACCCACCGAGTAATAACACTCTTCACAATATGAAAACTTCTGCCATCATTGAAATGTTAAAAGATGTCGAAGTGGAAGCTTATTCTGATATTGGATTTATCACACTGAGCAGTCGCCCTTTGCCGCTGGGAGCTGTCAGCAAATATTATAGTGATGTTTTTAAATCAGGAAAAACTCGAAATGCCTTTGCTCGCTGTGCGCTCTGTGAACCCCATCCCACATTGCCTAATGTCTACCGATCTGCCTTTACTTTTTTTGGTGTTGAGCCTGAGCAATTGATCGATTTCCGAAAAAATGCTCCTGTGCAAAATGAAACAGAGTTCGCCTTTAAATGGCGCCCCGAGCCGTCCGTCAGTGCCGTTCGCATCGTCGTCATTGACCCAGACGAATTCGGAGCAGCGCCTTTAGCGGGATCTTTAGAGCGAAGTTTTTCAAATGTAAAAATTGTCGCCTATAAAAGTCTAGGAGAATTTTTAGTTGATCTAGATCCAGCTTTGCAAACCCCTGCGGTGAAGCCACCACCGGCTTTTCCGGGGGGTGTCAAAATAAAATTTCAGTTTGAAGCGACTTCAAAAAAATTAGTAAAAACGATTCCAGACATCACGGCCGCTCAGACGCTCTTGGGGTTTTTTCCAGCTGAATTGCAAAAGCTTGAATTTTTTCAGTGGATGCTGGGACAAGAGCGAAACAAATTGATCGAAATGATCAAAGGAACAACGAATCCCTTGGATGATAAAATTCTAATTTTAAAAAATAAAGATCAAGACTATTTTATTAGACTAGAAGCCCAGCAAAATTTGAAGGAGAAAGAGTCAAATCTTGTTGAGCTCACCTTTGTTGAGCTGACCGAAGCAGAACGCCAGAAGTGGCAAGTGGCCCGAAGTCGAATGCCTGAAAAGGTCGATGGGATTTTAGTTCATGAACAATTTCTTCGAGAAGATGACTTAACACAGTGGGATCAAATTTTAGAGCGTCTAAAAAAACGAGTGAAGGGTCCTGATCAAGCGAACTATAAGCCAGAGCTGATGGTGCTAGCCAAACAGCGTAAAAGTGATACAAGTCTTAGGCTACTAGGGAAAGTTTTTTCAAATATTTTTTATAAGCCTGTCGAGCGCAGTTATTTTATAAAAATGATGTATTTGCAATTTCCGACCTTAAACCCGACAAGCCCCGTAGAAATAAAACACTTTGTAAAAAAAGAGAAATTTGAAGTTGGAAATCCCATACAGGTCACCGAAATGTCCGAAGCCGGCGTCGTCATGAACTATTACCGAGCCATCACGGTGGGATCTTTCCGACGTTTTATTCTTTGGTTTCCTATGGAAATAGGCCAACCAGTGATGTTAGCCACATGCAATTTTTCTAAAGAAAACGAAGCTGAAAAAGGATTATTTGAGAATCATTTTGTGTTTTTCGGAATGCAGGATGTGTTTCTACAGCACGTCAGAGTTTGGATTCGAGAAAATTATGTTTTATCAAAACAGGGACAAGAGCCCTAATTTCCAGTTTCAAAGGTTGATCGATTTTCCAAATAATGTTCGACCGTCGCTTGAAAAAAACTATTATCCAATGGGGAAGTCGCTTTAGCTTGGACTAATATTCGATGAATAATTTTAAGCAAATCTTCACTGGAAATAGCAGCGTTGATTTGTCCTTGGTCGGAAATAAAAAAACCAGCTAGTGATTCGTCCATCATCTTTTGAAAGAGGTCTTTAAGAAGGGTGCTTTTAGGAACGACAAGGCAAGCACGGCTTATTAAATCCTGGATAGTTCTATCAACCTTTGGGCTGTCTGCACTTTCACCTAAATTCCGGACGGTCAGGAGACCCGTAATTTCATTTTTTGAATTGAGTGCTGTCAAAGGCAGCCCCCGCGACTTTTGCAAGGACAGATTGGCCGTCGCCAAATCGGCATCTTCAAAAATTGTGAAAAGCTGAGATCCTAAAGTGGCTTTAATTGGTTGCATGTTTTTGACCCTCTGAAGTTTAAGAAAGCGATTACTATTTAGTATCCAGCTCGACCCAAGTGATACCATCGCCACCATTTTCCTGCGAACCGGCCTTCCACTTTTTAACATAAATTGAGCGAGACAAGTAGGCGCGAACAGCTTTTTTTAAAGCTTCTGTACCATGGCCGTGAATTACCTTGATGCGATCCTCTTGATGCTGGGCTGCGCGGTCCAGAGCCATTTCTAAATCCTCAATAGCGCTCTCTACAGTCTTCCCGCGTACATCTAGGGACATATCTTCATTGGATAAGGCGACAGAAAAGCCCGAGGACTCACGGACCAGCTGAGACGTTGGATTCTGTGATTTACCTGGAGGTTTTAATTCCTGCCATGATAAATGCAGGCGAATTGAATTCGAAAGAATGGAAACTTCACCTTTTGAATTGGGCGTGCTTTGCACAATGCCGTCTTGATTTAAGGTCGGCACAAAAACCTTGGATCCCGGCGGAAACCTTTTCGTAAAATCTTCGGGTGAGTCTGCCGCCAGGCCTCGATCAATACTTTTGGCTTTTACAATTTCTGGTAACTGGAATTTAATCTCTTGCAGCTGTCGATGCTTTGTAAAAGTGTCGGCAGCTTTTACTTTTTGCATTTCTTCGTCGACTTTTTTCTCAGCTTTTCTGACGGTTTTCTCTAGCCAAGCTTGTTTTTCTTTATCAAATTCTTGCAGCTTTGCTTCGTATTTAGATTTTAACTGCTGAACTTTTTTATTTTCTTGGCGCCATTGGTCCTGCAAGGTCATGACGTCAGCCCGCAGTTGTTCGATTTGTTCTAATTTTTGTAAGCGGTCGCGAGTGGTCGGGGATAGCAGATCAGTGGCACGGTCTACAATGGAAGCTTTGACGCCCACTCGTTTTGCTGTTTGCAATGCCAAAGAATCGCCAGGAAGACCCGGCATAAAATGATAACTGGGCCGGCCTGTGGCGCGGATGTATTCCATGCTGCCATTTAAAATTGAATCCGACGAAGTCCAGCCGGACTTAAGCGGGCCTAAGTGGGACGTGATCACTGCAAAAACACCTTGCTGCGAAAAGCTTTCAATAAAGCTTCGGGCCAGGGCCGAGCCTTCTTCGGGATCGGTCGAACCACAAATTTCATCAATAAGAACAATCGACTGGGGGCCTTTTAAGTCTGTCGCTTGGTTTAATAAATTCATATGAGCTGCGAAAGTACTGAGTTCAGCATCAACACTTTGGGCGTCACCAATTCCGACTAATAAATTTTTAAAAAATGGCAGACGCGAGCCTTCACCCGCACAGATTAAAAGTCCACACCGCGCCATTTGTGCGGCTAAGCCAATGGATTTTAATAAAACAGTTTTTCCGCCCGCGTTGGGGCCTGAAAGAAGTAAAATAGATTTTTCTTGATTCAAGGTGACCGTATTTGAAATAACTTCTTTGCCGGAAAGTTGCAGCAAAGGATGTCGCAGATCTAACAGTTCAATTGAATTTTCTGAAAATTCACAAGGGCCCGTATTTAGCTTTAAACAAAGTTGTGCTTGCGCCAATATAACATCGCAGTTTTCAAGAATTATTCTAGCTTGTTCAAATTCAGAATTTCTTCCAGCTAGATAATGCGATAGCTCTGTTAAAAGGCGTTCGACTTCATCTTCAATATCGACTTCAATTTGGCGCAAGCGATTATTTATCGGCACTAAGGTTTCAGGCTCCATAAAAACCGTCTGCTTAGTTTGGGAAGAGCCATGAATCACGCCGGGCATCTGATGTTGCATCCCACTGCGAATGGGTAAAACCCAACGACCTTCCCGCGTCGTGACATATTTATCTTGCAGCAGGTTTTCCATTTTATGAGCTTTAACTAGTTTATCCAGTTGATGCTGAACTTCGCGAGCCAGTTTTTCTTTTTCAGAAAAAAGGCTGTGCAGTTTTTCGCTGGCATCAGAGCGAATATCACCTTGCGGGGTCAAAATTTGGTCGATCGCCGACAAAGACTCTGTCGGATCCATTAAAGACTGGTGCACTTCTTGGGACCACTGATTATCAATACGGTGAAGAGCCTCGCGCAAAGCAAAAATTTCTAAGCAAAAAAATCGGACATCTTTGATTTCTAAAGTTTTTAAGACCGCTTTTTTCTTAAGACGGCTATGCCAAGGGGGAAATAAGTCTAAGCTTTCCATAAAAGGCCGCAAACCGATGCCAATCAATTGCATCGCTGCTTGAACATCGGAGAAACTTTTTTCAGCCTCAGCAGCAGAGGCTAAAGGGGATAATGAGTTAATTCGATCTTTTGCGCCGGTGCTGGTGGCAGAAGAGCTCATTTTTTGTAAAATTTCCGACCAATCAAGGGCGGCGAATTCTTGCATTTTGGTATCCCATCAAAAGTGCGATCAGAATTAAGATCAGCACAAACAAAGCATCAAAATGACCCCACTTCGAAAAAAAAGTCAAAGGTGGATTCTGAAGATAAGAAACATCAAAATTTCCTGTCCACGCTTCGTGCATCGGAGAAAACTGTTGAATGTCACCATTTGCCATTGCGACCGAGCTGATGCCTGTGTTGGTGGATCTAATCAAAGGCCTTCGGTTTTCGACAGCGCGGGCAAACGTCATAAACATATGCTGTTGCGGTTCAAACGGCTGGCCAAACCATGAGTCATTGGTGACATTAATAAAAACCTGAGCGCCCTGCCGAGCTAAATTTCTAGAAAACTCTGGATAAAGTCCTTCATAGCAAATCTGTGGGCCCCACCGGACGGGCAGCGCATTGATATTTAAAGAAAAAACCTGTGGCCCCTGACCACGGCCAAAATTTGCAATCATGGGCACCCATTTTAGCAAAATGGGAAAAGTTTCGCTAAAGGGTAAATATTCACCGTAGGCCAATAGATGTGTCTTTCGATAAAGCGGACCACTTAACTCGCCGCTTGAATTCAAGAAGGCCATCGCATTGTAAGAAACGGCTTTGCCAGTTGTATCATTGAATTCGGTGGAATAAGAGCCCGTGATTAAGGGCCGTTTAAAAGTTTTAAGTGTTTGAATGATTTTTTGCTGATACTGAAAGCCAAGGGCCCGTTGATCCAAATTTCCTGGAAATGCCGTTTCAGGCCAAACAATCAATTGGCTGCTTGGATTTTCTGCAAGCCCTTTGCGGGTCAGGTCTAAAAACTGATTGACGATATGGTCTTGAAAATTTTGTCCTTGTTCGGCCTGCTCTTTTTCAAAATTTCCGATATTGCCTTGGACAATTAATGTCGAAATGAAGCCATCCGTTTTGTTCCAAGGTTTTGCATGGAATCTTCCGCCAATTGTAAGAACAGCTAAGCTAATGATAAGAGTGACGGGCAGCCACCAGGCTTTGCGATTCAGCCACCAAATAGCCAAGATTGAATTAGATAGTAACATCAGCAGAGACAAACCTAAGAAGCCAATCACATCAGCCCATTGAAAAATTGGAATATGAGACGAATAAAGCGGGTAGCCAAGATGCCAAGGAAACAGGCTGGGCCAAAACCGTTCCATCAAATTTAAAAATAAAGGAATTAAAAATAAAATCCAAATTCGGCTTAAACCTAAACGTCGCCCGCACGCAATCGCCAATGTCACCGCGATCGGGATATACAAATGAACCAGGCTGCAAAAAAGCAACAAGGCAATAAAGGCTAAGGGCCATGGGATATGACCGAATTCGTAGGTCACAAAAGCCACCCAGTGAAATCCGATCAAACTTAATAAAAATTGGGTGATCCAAGCGCCCCAAAAAACTTGCCTTAAATTCACCTCTGAGCGGGTCGCCCACAGCCATAATGGCGTGTAACAAAACAGAAGAGCCCAGCAGGGAAATGGGGCATAACTCGTCCCAATCAGCAGGCCCGATAATAAAGCCCAACGATTGAGCTTGAAAAACTCGACAATCTTGCTCATCATTATATTGTGGAACATTTACGAGTCCGTTGTCCAGCATGTCAGAAGCTTTATCAGGTTGAAACTCATTCGATTTTCAGCCAGTCGCCACATTTTGATTGCAAGGCCTGCCACTGTGTTTTTTCTTTTCAATTTCCACCCCTTGACGCGAACCAAGTAGAAACTTTTGTCGTGCAGCGAATGGAAGCTGAAGTTGATGAAAAACCAGCCGTAGTTTTGCAAGCTCAACCCAGTTTAGTGCAGCTGTGGAATCAAATTTTTGAAGACTATGATGATCACGAGCGCCATGAAGATTTTGTTAAAAGGTGTGTTCAGCTTGAAGCTCTGCCTTACGCTCAGACAAAGTATAAAGAATTAAAAGCGGCGCTAGGCAGTGATGATTTGTGTGATAAATATTTAGGGCAAGTGGAAGCTAGATTATCTATTAGTGCTGACTTGCGAACGCAAACTCAAGATGGACAATTGGCCCTGATGGATGTTCAAAATTTTATTCTTTGGTTGAAGGCCCGCCCTTGGAAAAAAGTATTGTACTGGGCCCCATTGGCAGCCGGCCTTTTAATGGTTGGATTAGGTCTTTCAAATTTAGGTTTGCGAAATATGATTGGCCTTGGCTTTGCGGTGGCCTTCTTAAGCTACGGCCTTATCACGGTCGTATTTGGCCGCATTCATATCTCTGATTTTATTGATTAATTAGAACCGTTGATGTTGGGCGCTGTTCCTAAACGTTCTTTCCCGGCATTCTTTAATAATTTTTGTAGGCCTCGGCCAAATTGATTCATCTCTTTAACTGTTGATCCTAAGGGTTGGTTATTTGGATCACTTCCAGAGGTGGATTCTACAGACGAATCAGAAATAATAATCCCTGAAACAGCGACATTTTGATCAAGGATCGTTAAACATTTATATAGGTTCAACTGTCTCGATGTTCGGGTTTTTTGCAAAAGCGATGGATTCGCATCACCTGTTGCTAGGATATGTTTTTTTAAATCCATATATTTAAAAGAGGGTTTATTGGCTTTTATTAAGGCGGCAGCGCCGCTGACAAAAGCAGTGGCTTGCGAAGTGCCTGTCATTAAACCATAAAAATTGCCTGGTAATGTCGAACTGATATTCTGGCCAGGGGCTGCAATATCTACGGTTTCTGTGCCCCAATTGCTAGAGGATAAAACTTCAGTGGAAGGGTTAATTGCCGTTACAGAAATAATATTGCTCAGTTTATAGTCTGCTGGATAGTAATGATTGGTGTCAGAATTGGTCTGCTCATTGCCAGCCGCGGCCACAAATAAGATGCCTTTTTTTTCGGCTGCTTTCACGGCCTCAAATTCTTCTTTGCTGAAATCAGTTCCGCCGCCGGAGTAATTTATAATCATGGCTCCCATCTGAGTGGCGTACTGCATGGCTCGGATGGTGTTTTTTAAATTATCGGTATTAGGAACTTTGGGATCAAAATATTTTAGGATCATTAAAGAGACATGCGGAGAAATTCCACTGATGCCTTTGCCGTTGTCGCCTTCGGCGCCAACAATTCCTGCGATATGGGTTCCGTGGCCATGGTTATCCATCAAGTCGTTACTGTTTGAAACAAAGTTCCAACCATTCACGTCATCAATAAAGCCGTTGCCATCATCGTCTACGCCGTTTGTAGCTTTATCGCGACCACGACTGTCCAATCCAGTTTCGCCAGGATTTTTCCAGATATTATTTTTTAAATCTTCGTGGCGAACATCGGCTCCTGTGTCAATGATGGCGACAATGACATCTTTGGAACCTTTACTGATCGCCCAAGCTTTTGGCGCGCTGGTTTTTTTTATGCCCCAGGCTTGCGCGATAGCAGGATCATTAAATAAAACGCTGGGTTCATCGCTGACATCTTGAGTTTGATTAACGATCACAGAATTTTCTAGCTCGCGACCGTCGGCATCAGAGCCTTTTTTTGATTTTGCAGATTTGTTGACTGAGCTTTGTGATCTTGAGGCGAGCTCTTCGGATTCAACTTGGCCCTCAAAAGAATAAAATGCCAGCAGGCTTCCTAAGAAAAAACCGACCACAAGCATTACGCGCAAAACCGAGTGAAGCGAATTCATCGAGTGAACCCTCCACACAGCTTATCGGAGAAGCGGGGTCTAAATTAAGATGAAATTCAGTCTGTCTCAGGATGAGACAAGGCCTTCTCAGTTTGACCAAGTTTTAAACAGGACTCAGGAAATTCAAAGGGCTCAGTGGCATTAAAACGAAGGTAAAAAAGATAATTACGCAAAACCAGTTTAATATAACCGCGCGTTTCTTCATAAGGGATCTCTTCAATAAACTCGATGGGATCCAATCGATAACGATTTTTCACCCAACCCTTTAAAGCCTTTTCGCTGGCATTATAGGCCGCGATCGCCATGATATATTGGGAATGATACCGGCTTAGCAAGTTCTGCAGTTCATAGGACCCCAGGGCGACATTTAATTCCGGATCATAAAGTTCCGTGGCTTTTTCAAAAAGCATATTTTTTTGCTGAGCTCTTGTCTTTGCTACCGATGGCATCAACTGCATCAAACCGTAAGCATCCATAGGGCTGCGAGCTTTTGGATTAAACGCAGATTCCTGGCGCATGATTGCATAAATTAAAGCTGACGGAACTTGGGCTTTGGTGGCTGCCGCATCGACCACATTTTTATAGGGTTGGGGAAACAAAATTTCTGGGTGGGCTGCTAAAATAGATTCTCTGGTATCTGCTTTCACCAAAGTTAAATTTGAAAATAAAGGCAGATAAGATCCGGCATGGGCGTACTGACTAAAAACTTTCAACCATAGGGTTTCGTCAGCCGAACCAGACCTTCGCAATTGATCAGAAAATCGATTTAAACTTTTTTCAGCTAGGTTTTTTTCGCCGACAGCCACTAGCCAGTCCGACAAAACAGCTAGCGGCAGAAGATCCATCGGCGCTGTTCCAGCCAAGCGTTCATCTTTTTCAGAAGGCTCAGACGACGTCAAAGGTTTAATTTTTTCATTCAACTCGCGAATTGACAGCAGTCCATAAAAACCCAAAGGATCTTCTTTGATGGCAAGAGCTAAAGTGACCTTAGCCTCATCAGGTTTTAAAAGTTTTAACTGGGCCCTAGCTGTCCAGTAAAGAGCTCGCGCTTTTTCAGGATTTTCTTGGGTTTTTTCAATCAATTCATTGAATGGCACCAGAGCTTCTTGATACTTTTCCGTTTTGTAAAGCAGCCAACCTTGGGCCCACAATAATTTTTCGTGCAAGGCTTTCTGCGACGCTTTTTCGTTTAATGCTTTTTGCAAATAGATTAAGGCCTGAACAGAATCTTTTCGCTCTTCAAAAATGCGGGCACGAACAAAGTTCACTTCATCCATCGGAAATGAACCAGCTAGCCACCGTTCCGTGCGCTTCAGAGTTTTTAAGGCTTCTTCCGTACGATCTTCAGTCCATAATGTTCGAACTAGCAGTAATTGCGAATCGTGAAAATGTTTTCGAGCCGTCGAGTCTTTGGGATTCGCTTTCCAATATTGATAGGTCCAACGTGCTAAGTTCGCCGTTGCTTCGATATATTCATTGCGCCGTTCGGCCGTTTTCAAAGTCTGCCGAATGGCTTTATGAGCTGCAAATTTTTCATCGGATGTTGACGCTTTATTGACTAAAATACTTCGATAAATTTTTAAAGCGGGCTCAAATTCGCGCCATAATCGATGATCTGTCGCAACACTCATCAAATCTGAACTCTTCGGGCGAGGATTCAGTCTGGGAGAACTTTTGTAGAGCGCAGTCTCGGCCAGCAAAATCAATCCTTTATCACGAGACGCTTGGGCCTTTTCCAAAGCTTGCTCAAAAAGGCTTTGTCGGTCTTGAAAGTGGGTTGTCCACTTGGCTTTTTCCAAAAGACCAGTCACATCATCTTCTAAGTTTTCTGTTTTTTGTGAATCTCTAAAATCCTTTTCAGCGAGAAGTTCATCATAAATCGATTTTTCTACACCGCTCAGTTCTAGATTAATTTTTGCACCATTTCCGCACTGAATAGCAAAACGCAGCAGAGCCACTTTTTTCAAAGGATAAGTTTCATCTTTTGAAAGCTCTTGCCAGTAAGGGCAGCTGTCTTTTTGTTTTTCTTTCGGCGCATCTATAAGGCGTAATGCCAGGGTGTGCTTTCGCCAACGCTCGACGGCAGCATCACTGTATTTTGCGGACATTAAGTCTTCAGTGCTTAACTGAAGATAAGCTTTATAAGTCGAAAACCGGGGAGCGCGATCGACACTATCCGCCGAAATTTGCTGGATTGTCGGAGAATCCCCAGTGCCCGGAGACAGAACAGGCGGAGGTGTGGCGCAGCCAGAAAGCAGCAGCACCACAGCCCAACATCGTAAAATTTTAAATTGCACGAGGCGAACGTCCTTCCAAAGCAGCGATACGTTCTTGCAAAGGGGGATGAGTCATAAATAAAGATCTTAGTGCGCCTGGTTTATCACGATGGGAAATTTGTAAAGTCGCTAAAGCCTCTCGCTTTCCTTCTTCAGAATCTAAAGGCAATTCATAAACCATTTGAAGTTTGCGTAAGGCTTGAACCATATTAGAACTTGTCGCAAGCTTTGCACCACCGGCATCGGCTCGAAACTCACGTCGTCTAGAAAAATAGGCAACAATCATTGATCCCAACAGAGTGAATAAAATATCTCCAAGGATCGTCATTGCAAAATGCACAACGCCGCGGATTTTTTCATCCACTTGCGACGAAATCACATTGGCTAAAATTCTTGAAAAGAAAAACGCAACCGAGTTCACAATTCCTTGAATCAATGTCATAGTCACCATATCGCCATTCGCAATATGAGCAATCTCGTGACCTAAAACGCCTTCAATTTCAGGTTTAGACATGCGATTAAATAAGCCACTTGAAACTGCAACTAAAGATTTTTTCTTAGAAGGGCCTGTCGCAAACGCATTAACGTCAGGTGAATCATAGATTCCTACCTCAGGCATGACCGGCAGTTCCGCCGCTCGTGCCAGGGCATAAACCGTGTCAAGAAACCACCGACCATCTGCCGTAATAGCAGGATCTTTAGGATCAATTAATTTTACACCGTACATGGATTTTGCCATCCAACGAGACAGCATCAGGGAAATAAAAGCGCCGCCCATGCCCATGACTAAGCAGAAAGCCATCAATGCGATGACGCTTCCATTCATCGGCCCCAGTCCAAAAAAAGTGCTGATCAGTGACCAAACAATTCCAATGGTCACCATGATTAAAATATTTGTCAGGACAAAAAGGCCAATTCTTTTAAAAAATTGCATAGATCCTCCAAAATTTAAGAAGCCAAAGTTTAACCCTATCGGTATCAATTTGGGAAGGAATCGCAAGATGTCAAGATTCACAACTGCGACTAATTCGTGTAGACAGGCTCTTTTTGACTTTTCGGCTGGTTGCCACTACCGCCCGCCGCCGTGAACTGAAACTTTAAAGCGTTACTTTCAATTTCAACAGTGACTCGGCCGCCGTCAGCCAAGCGTCCAAATAAAAGCTCATCCACTAAAGGTTTTTTTAAATGTTCATCAATCGCGCGCGCTAAAGGACGAGCTCCGTAAACTTTGTCATAACCTTTTTTAAGCAACCATTGGCAAACTTCTGTCGACACTTGCAGATCGACTTTTTTCTCAGCCAAACCAACTTTTAACTCATCGACAAACTTGTAAACAATTTTTATGACGATCTCTTCTGAAAGATCATTAAAGCTGACGACGGCATCCAAACGATTAATAAATTCTGGTGCAAAAAATTTCTTGATGGCATCAAGCGATAACCCACTGCGATTGCTTTCTGCTAAACCAATCGATCCTTTAGCCACATCTTGCGCTCCGGCGTTAGTTGTCATCACCAAAATAACATTTTTAAAATCTGCGACACGGCCTTGCGCATCTGTCATGCGACCTGCATCCATCACTTGCAATAGCGCATGCGTGATATCGGGATGGGCTTTTTCAATTTCATCTAACAGTAAAATAGCATAAGGATTTTTTGTCACGGCTTCTGTCATCAAGCCGCCTTCTTCATAACCAACATATCCCGGAGGGGCTCCGACAAGGCGGGCAACCGCATGCTTTTCCATATACTCGCTCATATCAAAACGATGAAAGTGAACACCCATAATTTGTGCCAGCTGTTTACAAACTTCTGTTTTACCAACGCCTGTAGGCCCAGCAAACATAAAACTGCCAATCGGTTTATCAGCTCGTGTCAGGCCACTGCGAGCCAACTTAATACTCGTGACCAAACGGTCAATGGCTTCATCTTGGCCATAAATCACAGCTTTTAATTTTTTATCTAAATCTTTTAACTGCAATTTTTCATTGGAAGAAATACTGGCAATCGGTAAGCCCGTAATTTTCGCAATGACTTCTTCAATCTCGCGCGGGGAAATATCAATATATTCTGAAGTGGTATTATGCAGTCTAAAAAAAGCCCCGGCTTCATCGATCACATCAATCGCTTTATCTGGCAGAAGTTTATTTTGAATATGTTTTTTTGAAAGCTCGACGGCAGATTTCAAAGCCTCATCACTAAAACGCACCATATGAAAATCTTCATAACTCTTTCGAAGACCCTGCAAAATCTTAAAACAATCTTCCATGGTCGGTTCATTAACATCAATTTTTTGAAAGCGACGATTCAAAGCCCGATCCTTTTCAAAATACTGACGGTATTCCGTATAAGTTGTCGAACCCATGCAAGACAGTTCGCCGTTAGCTAAAGCGGGTTTCAGTAAATTAGAAGCATCCAAAGATCCACCGCTGGTGGCGCCCGCACCGATGATCGTATGAATTTCATCAATAAATAAAACAGCATTTTTTCTTTTTTTAATTTCTTTTAAAACACCTTTAAGCCTTGCTTCAAAATCACCACGAAATTTCGTGCCGGCCATCAGTGAACCCATATCTAAAGCAAAAATCACGGTCCGCTTTAATTTTTCTGGCACGTCACCTGACACAATTCGTTGCGCTAAGCCTTCCGCTAAAGCGGTTTTGCCCACGCCAGGTTCGCCGATCAAAAGTGGATTATTTTTACTTCGGCGCGATAAAATTTGGACAACACGGCTGATCACATCATCTCTACCAATTAAAGGATCTAACAAGCCTCTAGCGGCCCGGTCGTTTAAATTAGTGCAAAAAGAATCCAGCGGATTTCCTTTGGATTCATCCATCGGTTGACCATCAATTTCAGTCTGCGGATCGGCCGCAGGGCCTAAGTGAATTGGGGTGTTGGAGCCATCTTTGGTGATGCCATGGGAAAGAAAATTAATCACATCAAACTGACTGAGTCCTTGTTTTGAAAGTGAAAAGACAGCGTGGGAATCTTGCTCATAAAATAACGCAACCAATAATCCACCTTCATTGATTTGATTTCGCCCCGAGCTTTTCACTTGCACAGCTGCTCGTTGAAAGAGCCTATGACAAGCTAGAGTAAATTCCGGCGTCCAAGATTCATAACCACCATAAGTATCAATTTGTTCCTGAGTGATGCGCGGAATTTTATCTTTGATATAAGCTTTAAGTTCATTTCGAAGTTCTTCCGTATCAATGCCGCAACCTTCTAAAATTTGCAGCATCTTCGTCGATTTCGTCAGTGCAAGTAAGATGTGTTCAAGAGTGACAAATTCATGCAGATTGGATTTTGCAATTTCAGTGGCTTCAGCCAGTTGTCGTTCCATTTCCCGAGACATCATAAGACACCTACTTTCTGAATACGGAAGCTTGGATAAAGTTTAGCTTAGTTTAATTCCCCAGTCAGGTTTTTCGATAGGCAAGACCCTGGTTTTTGTGGGAGCGCAGTGATTAGACACGCCGGTTCAGAACTTATAATGACTAAGTCCCAAGGCCTCGGCTGCCTGGACTAAAGTGTTGCGGACCGAGTCATGTAATTAATTTAGAAGTTTCGCCACCGTAGCGGATGTAGCAGTAATTATGTGTGTTAATTGACGCTACATCTAAATCGTGGTAAAATGAACTATGGCTGATTTGAATTTTGACTGGGATGAGTGGAACAATAACAAAAACGAAGAAAAGCATGGTGTTTCCAGGTTCGAAGCTGAGAGTGTATTTTTCGATAGCCAAATAGTTATTTTTGAAGATTTAAAACACTCTGAAATTGAAAAGAGATACATTGCCTACGGGAACAGTCATGAAAACCGCATCCTCATAGTTGGATTTACAATTAGGCGAATAAAAATAAGAATTATTACGGCCCGGCCAGCTTCAAAAAAAGAAAGAAGTGTTTATGAAAAAAAATAATACCAAGCGTGGGCGCCCAAAAAAGGTTAGTACACTTCATGATCATCAAGTGAAGTATAAAACAAAAATTACTGATTATGACTTTGATGACACGACTGATTTTATTAATCCCGACAAGCCGTTAAATCTTCGGGATATCGGTTTCACTTTGCCGCCGACTGCGCCAACTCAAGTTGTTTCAATTCGGTTGCCAAGTCTTCTTTTAAATCAGATTCGGGCTTTAAGTTCAGAACGAGATGTTTCGTATCAGGCTTTGATTAAAATATTTCTGAGTGAATCGGTGAAAAAATTAAAAAAAGGAAGCTAGTTTAAGCTTCTTCCAGCGAACCTTTTAAGGGATGCTGATTCAGCTGCGAGAATTGATTCACTTGCATGACTTTCATTTCAGCCACCTCTAACGTATAAACGCCCGCTGTGCCCGAACCTTTTTTGTGAACATCCAGCATAATTTTTTGCGCTTCTTCATCGGATTTGCCAAAAAATCTTCGTAAAACTAAAACCACAAAATCCATGGGCGTGTAATCATCATTTAAAAGAATCACCACGTACATTTTTGGAGTCTGAACCTGATTAATAGTTTGAATGCCGGATTCGCCCTCTTGCTCTGGGCCCAGGGAACGATTGTCGTTGTCGCCACTATTATGTTGAGCCATTCCGAGATTTTTCATAGTTTTATAATATGGGCACAATCCAAAGCTTGTCTAGCCACAGGGGTCCTAGATTTTAGTAGGGGATTTGTGTCTCAAAGTGGGAGTGTCACTTGCAAGCACCATTGAAGCTCATGCAAACTATAATGGTTCCGATAATTATTTTGAATTAATAACCAGAACGTCCTAAGGGGGATTTCATGAAGCTAAATAACAAGGGTTTTTCACTCGTCGAATTGATGGTGGTCGTAGCCATCATCGGAATCTTGGCCGCGGTTGCCGTGCCATCAATTAATAAATATATGGCTAAAGCCCGGCAATCAGAAGCTAAGACAAACTTGGGTTCTTTGTACACTGCGGAAAAAGCATTTGCTGCTGAGTACATCAAGTTCCATTCAGCTTTCGTGGCTGTTGGATTCACGCCTGAGGGTCGCCTTCGTTACAATGTTGGCTTCGCTGCGGCCGGCGGTGCTAATAACGCGGGTATTTCTGACGGTTACAATACACCTCCAGCGAACGTCAATTTTGCAGCTGTAGGTTATTGCGCCAATGCGACGGGAACTGTTAACTTAGCGACAAGTTCATGCACGACCCTTAATGGAGCTGGTGGAGCTCAGCCTCCAGCTGTTCCTGCTGGTAACACGATTGGTGCTGCCGTATTTCAAGCGGGAGCGGTCGCGAACTTAGTCAGCGGTTTTCAGAATGACGTTTGGACGATTGACCAAGTGAAGCAGATCACAAATGCTGTGAATGGTATCAACTAATTTCATGAAAATGAAGATTTTAAAAAGCCCAACTTATTTAGTTGGGCTTTTTATATTTGGGCTGTGGTTGTTATCGAACGTGCTACGTCCGATAGACTTCAGAAGAGAAAACCATTTCTTAGCCCCACCAAAACAAATTTCACGTTTCACCTTCGGCTACAACGAACCTATGGCTGACATTTTGTGGGTCCGTTCCATCCAAGATTTTGATTACTGTGAACAAAAAATTGATAAGACAAATTGCCGCGCCAATTCTTGGCTTTATAAAATTCTGGATGTCATCACGGACCTTTCACCACATTTTCGCACAGCCCATTCAATGGGCCCAATTGCTTTAAGTGTTATTATTTCTGACATCCAGGGCGCTTCGAAAATTTTCGATAAGGCGTCCGAGCGATTCCCTAAAGATTGGACAATTCTAGGCCGGGCTGCCTACCACGCTCTGTACGAAGAAGACGATCGGCCCAAGGCCGCAAGATTGCTTAAGCAAGCCGCAGAAAACGGTGGGCCCTTTTGGTATTACTCATTATCCGGAAGGCTTTTTGCCGAGGGTGGCGAGATGGAGCTGGGCGAAGCTTTACTGCAAGAATTAAAAGACACGAATCAGCCGCAACATCTGATCGATCGATTGACTCAGCGCCTAGAGGACTACCGAAAAAACCCGAAAAAAACTAAGTTAAGCCTTTAAAGAGCACTTTTGCATCATGTAATTATGCTGTACAAGTGGGCACTTTATATGTAAAAATACCCACATGTATAACAGATTGTTAAAGCGAGAAATTATCAAAACCAGCAAAAGTATCCTGATCCTCGGCCCTCGTCAGGTTGGTAAGTCCACTTTAATAAAGGCCATTAATCCAGATCTAAAAATTAATTTAGCCAATGAGACTGAGTACTTTCTTTTTCAATCTGACCCCAGCGAGCTTGAAAAGCGTATTGCAGCGACAAAGCCTAAAACTGTTTTTATCGACGAAATCCAAAGAATTCCAAGGCTCACAAATACGATTCAATCGATCATCGATGATCACCCAAAGATAAAGTTTTACCTGACGGGTTCCAGTGCTAGAAAACTC
>JAYTOY010000014.1:0-7069 GCA_043747555.1 Pseudobdellovibrionaceae bacterium
GGTCCAGTGACATCTTCAATCGGCCAATTTCCAAGCTGAGACGAAACATCAAGGATGGCGACAGATAATCCAGCCGTTTTAAGTTCGACAGCCAACCAGTCGCAACGTCCAAAGGCAGAAACAATAAGAACGTCCCAAGGCGCTACTTCCATAGATGCTGCACCTCTCGAACCAGTCGTTGTTCTGCAAAACTTAATTTTTGCTGCATTTCAGGAAAAATTAAGCTCTGTTGCGATTTTTTAAAAAATTGCAATTGGCGAAGCACAGGTCCCGCATCCAGAGTCGGTGTCACTTGATGAAGAGTCACCCCTAAATTATTTTTATCTGCAAAACTCTTTTCAAAAGCAGACAAACCTGGATACAAAGGCAAAAGGCTTGGATGAATATTAATGATTTGCCCTTCCCACTGCTTTACGAAAGACTCAGGAATAATTTTCATAAATCCAGCCAGAAATATTTTTTTTATTCCGCGATTTTTTAATTCTGAATTTAATTTTTGATAATCAATTTTAGCGTCTAAAACTAAAGTTTGAATCCCCTGGCGCCTGGCTCTGAAAAGCCCATAGGCTGAAGCTTTTGAACTCACTACAAAAGACACCCTTAAAGACGACGCAAGATCTAGAAGAGCTTGCAGGTTGGATCCACGACCAGAAATCATGATCGCAGTTCGCATAATTCTCCAATTCCTGCAACCTTCACCTGGATGTCCCCTTGACGAGGATGAACATGTCCTAAGACATGCCCCTTGATTCCAAAGTTTTCAGCGATCTCTAAGGTTAAAGAAGCTTGGTCTGCTCGAACGAAATAAACAAACCCAATGCCACAGTTTAAAGTTTTTAAAAGTTCAAAAGTCGACATTCCTGTGCGAGCTTGCACTATTTTATAAATTTCCGGAAAATTCCAAAGTTCAGGCACAGTTATCCCTAAATGTTCAGGAAGGACCCTTGGTAAATTTTCAATGCCCCCGCCTGTGATATGTGCTGCGGCATGAACATCAATTTCCTTTTGAATCAACTGCGTGACTTTCACATACAAAGTTGTTGGCCTGAGCAGCATATCTTTATGGGCGACTAAGTCATGGTCAAAAACTTTTCTTAATAATGAATACCCGTTGCTGTGAAATCCCGAACTCGATAATCCGATAAGGACATCGCCGTCTAAAACCCTGTGATGACCCCAGGTTTTATCGGCATCGACCAATCCCACAGCAAACCCAGCACAATCAAAATCTTTGCCGTGATAAACTCCCGGCATTTCTGCCGTCTCACCACCCACTAAGGCGCAGTCGGAATCCTTGCATGCCTGACGAACGCTCGCTAAGAATTCTCGTGCTGCTTTTTGTTCAAGTTTTCCCGTCGCGTAGTAATCCAGAAACATCAATGGACGACCGCCCGTACAGATCAGATCGTTAACGCACATGGCGACTAAGTCTTGCCCAACACCAGAATAATCTTCGAACTGCGAAGCTAGCTTCACCTTCGTCCCAACACCGTCGGTGCAAGTCACTAGCAAGGGTTTTTTAATTTCTGGGAACTGCATATTAAAAAGTGAAGCAAAGCCGCCAATTCCAGAAACAATTCGATCGGCGTGAGGCATTGGGTTTTCGGAGCTAGACCCCGATGATTGAAGCCACTCAACAAGCTGATCTCCAGCTTGCGTGTCGACCCCAGCGGTTTTGTAGTTGATCGCCATGATTTCCCCCGCGAGATTCTAATATCCCGAAACAGAACGCAAATCAACAGGAGCCCTGTGTCAATAGCGTTTCAATTTGAAACACAGGCTTCACGTTTGCCAATAAATCATTCATACTTTTGAGAGGGGGAATGCGTGGTTAAATCTTTGCGAATCCGCAGTGGGATTTTATTTCTATTCTCGATCCTTTTACTTCATTCCTCTCCTGTACTAGCAAAAAGTTATTTGCTGGCGCAGTCAGATCCTGACGAAGCTTACGATCCTTTTATCGATTACAGTGAATTCGACGAAGCTTCAGATGAAGAAGCCGATATTAACTTTTTTCGCCATGGCCGCTTTTTCACTGTTGGTCTTGTCGGTGGTCAGCGCGACTTCACTGGCAATTTTAAAGGCACCTATAATGGTGCACCTACGTTCGGTATTTTACTAACTTACTTCTTTGATTTTAGATTTGCTCTGACTTTTGGCTTCTTAACTGGGGATCATGCCGTCAGTTTTAACACAGTTGATCTCAATGGTGGCACCAACCGCAGTTATGCGGGAAATGTTTCACTGACCTATTTGAATTTTGACCTCAAGTATTACTTTAACACTCAAAATATCACTCGCGGCTTGGCCGATTTAAATCCTTATATGCTAGGTGGATTTTCCCAGTTCTATCGTACTTATACAATCACTGGTATCGAGGGGCTTTCCCGAGATGCCACCATGGGCGTTGACCTTGGTGGAGGCATCGAAATTCCCTTGATGCGTAAAAAAGCGTTCCTAGGCCTGCAAGGCGCCTACCATTATGTTAATTTTTCTGACGAGTCGAAAGAGTTCGTAAATTCTGGAACAGAAAAGCTATCGAAAACCCTCAGCGGCGATCTGTATGATTTCTTGGTTATCTTAGGAATTAACTTCTAGTTAAACAAAAACTGAGATCAGTTGCAGAAGCATTCCGAAAAGAATTAAGCCAGGTGCAAACCATTTCACAACAAAATACCAATGAGAATACATGGCAAGACTGGCCGGATGATCGCGATTCACAAAATTGCGCTCGAGCTCTTTGGGCTTAATCCCTTTTTGAATTGTCAGAAGTAAAAACAAAGCCACTAAAGGCAGAATCCAATTGATCAACAAGCGATCCAGAGTTTCTATCAAACTTGTCTCACCTAATTTCATATTTCCCAAGGGCGAATTTGACAGGGCTGGAAATAATGAAAGACAAAGAACAACAGCAGCAACGCCCCAGATCGCTTTTGATCTTGCGATTTTTTTTTGCGAAAAATCCATCCAATTGGAAAGCGTATTTTCTAAAAGACCAATACTTGCATTCAACGCCGCCAAATAAAGCGACACAAAAAATGTCAGTCCAAAAACGTATCCGCCGGGAAGCTGGGCCATAAAGCGTGGCATCACTTCAAATAATAAAGCAGGATCAGTCAATGGACGATCCATCACTTGAAAAGCTATAGGGAAAACTAAAAGTCCCGCGAAAACCGACACCAGGGTATCGACTAAAGCCACCCGAAACCCCATGGTCGGAATATGGTCTTTTTCATTCATATAACTACCGAAGGTCACCATCGTTCCGAAGCCCACGGATAAAGTAAAAAAGGCATGGCCGATGGCGTGATTTAGCGACGATAAAGTGAGTTTAGAAAAATCAGGATAAAATAAAAATCGCACCACCTGAAAAGAAGACGGCAGCGACATTGTTTGAATCGTAAGGAGTATCACAAGAACAGCGAATAATGGCATCAGTGAACTAATCCATTTTTCAATTCCGTCTCTAACTCCCTTGGTAACAACAAAAATCGTCACTAAAATATGCACGGAAGCTAGAGCCCATTGCAGAATTCCATTTCCCATTAAACTCGAAATACCGACGCGGAATTGACCCGTAAAAATCGCAACAATAAACTGCATTATAAAATGTAAGACCCAACCACTGATGACTGAATAATAAGCTAGGACGACCAAACTTAAAAGAACAGAAAATCGGCCTGACCAGCGATAAATTTTACCGTCAGTTTCTGCAATTTGCTGAGTCGCTACTAGTACTGATTTTCGAGAATGTCTTCCTAAAATAAGCTCGCCGATCAGAAGCGGCAGCCCAACGGCCAAGGTCACAAAAACATATAATAAAACAAAAGCTCCGCCGCCGTTTTCGCCAACAACAAACGGAAAACGCCAAATATTACCAAGACTGCAGGCCGAGCCTATGGCTAATAGGTAGAAGCCATAGCGAGTGCGCCAGGCGCCGCGAATCATTCCTCGCTCCCTCGGCGCGTTTTCATACAAAATATTCGAATGGGGATTCCATGCAGATCCCATTTCTCTTTAATATGTTTGGTCAGAAACCGGCGATAAGCGTTGGTGACGCCATCAGGGTGATTGGCAAAGGCAATAAAAGAGGGCGGCTTCTGGAAAGTTTGAGTGAGGTAATAAAATTTAACGTTATTAACGCCATAAACTGGAGCCGGAGCTTTTCGGATCGTGGTAAAAAAGAAATCATTCAGCTCGGACGTTGGGACGCGGAATTTCAGTTTTTCACTGATATCTTCAACCATATTTAACAGGTCATGCATTCCAGACCCAGTCACAGCACTTGTGTACACAACAGGAATATCTGGGAAAAAATGAAAATTCACTGCGATTTGATCTTGCAAAGTTTTCTTGGGATCATCCATCTGTTGTTTAGCTAAATCCATTTTATTAACTACTAAGATAACGCCTTTATGGGTTTCTAAAATAGCTTGTAAAATTTTTGAATCTTGCTCGGTCGGACCAATGAGACCATCAATCATTAAAAGAACCAAGCTTGCCCTGCGAATAGCGTCTTGGGATTTAAAGGCCGAAATAATTTCGACATCTTCTTCACGCTTCGAGGACCGTCGTAAACCTGCTGTATCGATCAGAATGTATTTCTTTTCATTGTACAAAAATGGCGTGTCAATAGCGTCGACCGTGGTGCCAGCAATTTCAGAAACCAGCATTCGATTTGACCCTAGCAAATGGTTCGTTAAAGAACTTTTACCCGCATTTGGCTTTCCAACGATCGCGATGGTAGTGCCTTCGCTGTATTCAATGGTACGTTCAGGGATTCGCTGTGTGATCCATTCTAATATTTCTGCTAAGCCTCGGCGTTGCTCGAAGGAACAGGCAATCACTTCAGCTCCGAATTCATAGAATTCTGCCTTTAGAATTTCTTCTTCTTGAACCTTGTCAATTTTATTAACAGCAATCATAAAGGGCTTCCCCGTCTGCTGCGCAATCCGAATCAAATCACGATCTTCAGGAATTAAACCAATGCGGCCATCCATCACCACCAGCAAAAAATCCACTGAATGCAAAAATTCAGAAACCTGCTCTTTAATCAAAACGGAGATTATATCCACCGCTTCTGTCAGACCTCCGGTGTCAATCACATCAAATGACTTACCCCAAATTTCAACAGGCTCGATCTGAATATCACGAGTCACGCCGGGTTGGTCTTTCACCACGGCCTTGCGCGAATCAGTTAATATATTAAACAGCGTACTTTTACCTACGTTCGGCCGGCCAATAATAGCGACTTTTGGCGCGAACTCAGTCCTTGTTGTCATGGAAATAACCTAATTCCTTCATCAGTCGGGGGTCTTTTTGCCAGTCTTTTTTAAAGCCGACTTTCAACTCTAAAAAGATTTTCTCGCCCATCAGTCGCTCGATTTCTTTACGAGCTTCTGTGCCAATTTTTTTAAGGCTGGCGCCGCCCTTACCGATCACGATGGATTTATGGTTTTCTTTACCTACTAAAATTTCATACGCCAAGTGGGGCATTTTTTCTGACTCATTAAAAAGGATCGGCCTGACAGCAATTTGGAAAGGAATCTCTTCATGCAAAAATTCAAAGCATTTCTCGCGGATAATTTCACCGACAAGAGTCCTTAAGTTTTCAGGCGTAAAAAGCTCCACATCATGAAGGGGCGTTGGTGATGTTGGAACTAGGCCGATCAACCGATCTAATAAATCGGTGCGCTCTTGTTTTTGGCTGTCGTACTCTTTCACACAAGAAATATTAAAGGCCTGCCCTCCGGCTGTTTCAATCATTGTTTTTAAAACTAAATGCCGATGGATTTTTTCCTGCAAATCATACTTACTGATAATTCCTACCCAAGGCTTGTGACTGGCAGCAGCTAAATCGACCAGCTTCTGAGCTTCCTCAGGCGAGGCCGTGTCCAGAGATAATAATAACATTAATGCATCGGATTCACGAATGACCTCTTCCGCCTCTTTAGCTAAAAATCCATTGAGGCCAGAACTTGCCGTGATCATTCCTGGGCTATCGACAAAAACCAGCTGCCCTTCAGGACAAGAATATATTCCTAGAACACGTCGTCGCGTGGTTTGAGGTTTATTAGAAACGATCGAAACCTTTTCTTTCACCAAAAAGTTCATTAATGTGCTTTTGCCAGCATTTGGTAAACCAATGATTCCGACAAAACCTGCGCGGTAAGACATACTACTCCTGTTCCTGTTCCAATTCGAAAGACAAAGCCATAAAGGCGGCTTTTTGTTCGGCTTCTTTTTTACTTTTGCCATCAGCTTCGGCGATGACTTTTCCCGCAATCTTTAAATGAACCTTAAATATTCGATCATGGGGAGCGCCCGATTCACTCACAACATCATAGGTCGGGGCTTCGCGATATTTTTTTTGACTGATTTCTTGCAACCGACTTTTAAAATCTTGCTCATAATTGCGGTTTAACTTTTCGTCATGCAGTCTTGAGTTAAATAAATTAAGAATCACCGGTTTGACTGCTTGAAAGCCCTGGTCCATATAAATGGCCCCAATCAGGGCCTCAAAAGTCGAAGCCAAAAGTCGGGGACGAGTCTCCCCGCCGGCTTGCATTTCGCCACGACCTAACTTTATAAATTGCGAAATATTCATCTCTTGAGCCAAATCACTTAATATCGATTCATTCACAAGACTGGCTCGTTTTTTAGAAAGATCGCCTTCCGCATCTTTAGGGAAGGCTAAATACAAAGCTTCTGCCAGGACAACATCGACAACTGCATCCCCAATAAATTCAAGCTTTTCGTTATTTTCACCTTCGCGCTTTTCATTCACAAAACTCTTATGCGAGAGCGCTTGTTCCAGCAAAAGTGGATTTTTAAATTGATAACCGAGGATTGTTTCTAAAGGACTCATCAGCAGATCTCCCCGAGTAGAGCGCTTTCCATAGCTTTAGAACTGTGGTTTTGGGTGTGAGAAATGCGAACGTCAATTTCTTGTCCTGGCTCTAAAGTCTGAAATTTTTCAAAATTAGAAAAATCGACATTCCAATAATCGCGGCTTAAGCCCTGCAAGGCCCCACCTTTGCGAGATTTTAAAACAACAACTTTTTTTATA
>JAYTOY010000015.1:0-9527 GCA_043747555.1 Pseudobdellovibrionaceae bacterium
GGATCAGTCATCGTGATGATAACGTTTCCAAAGCCAGCTTGGATATAGCAATTGCCCTGTGGGACATTTCGTTTTGTTTTTTTCTTCGGTGCTGCTGACGCAGCTTTTTTTTGTTCATTAGTCATGAGCTAGCTCCAGTTATACGGCTTTTTTCTTATTAGCCACGGTTTTCTTAGGTCCTTTGCGAGTACGCGCATTTGAACGCGTATTTTGCCCACGAACAGGTAGACCTTTTCTATGGCGAATTCCACGGTAGCAGTTTAAATCCATCAATCGCTTGATAGAAAGACCGATTTCCCGACGGAGATCACCTTCAACTTTGAAGTGTTGCTCAACGTAAGAACGCATTTTAGCGATCATTTCATCAGACAAACCATCAGTTCTAAGAGTCGTTGGAATTCCAGCGAATTCACAAATTTCTTTAGATCTTGAACGGCCGACACCATAAATGTACGTCAATGCCACTTCGACTCGTTTGTTTCTGGGTAAGTCAATCCCCAATAGACGTGCCATGTACTAGCCCTGCCTTTGCTTGTGTTTAGGATTTTCGCAAATCACGCGAATGACCCCGCGACGTTTAATCACTTTACATTTGTTACAAATTTTTCCAACTGACGGTCGTACTTTCATACTCCAACACCCATCTCGAAACTGAAATTTTAAAGTCGTAAATAAGCACGGAAAACTAACATTGTCACAGTTTGAAGTCTAGGATTAATACAAAATCCAAGTTAACTAATCAACTTCTTTATTTCTGCGAAAACTTCAGCTTCCCCTCGGTTGCCATCTACGACCGTTAACTTCCCAGCTTTCCTGTAAAAGTCCTTAAGTGGACTGGTAAATTCTTCATATGTTTTCAGCCTATTCCCAATGACGTCGGCCTTATCATCATTCCTTTGATAAACTTCTCCACCGCACGAATCACAAATCCCATCCCTCTTTGAAGGCTTGGACTGAATGTGAAAAACTGTTCCGCAGTTTTTACACACCCGGCGACCCGTTAACCGCTCTGTCAAAATCTGCATTGGAACCTCAAGGAAAATAGCCTTTTCGATTCGCAGATTCATGGTTCCCATCAAGTTCTCTAACGCCTCGGCCTGAGCCACCGTGCGGGGAAATCCATCCAAGATAAAATTCTTGGTGCCTCTACTTAAAACTTCCTGAACCATTCCAATGACGATGGCATCAGGCACTAACTCTCCACGATCCATAAAAGCTTGCGCTTTTTGACCCAGCTCAGTTTTTTTCTTGATCGCTGCCCTAAATAGATCACCTGTCGAAATCTGACTCATACCCAGCTGGTCAATTAAGAGCTGAGATTGAGTCCCCTTACCTGCCCCAGGCGCTCCGAAGAGGATCATATTCAAAACTGAACCCTCCGACTGCGGACTTTAGCTCCTTTAGTCAGATTCTTATACTGATCAGAAACCATATGCTGTTGAATATGCTGAGCCGTATCAATAGCGACACCCACAAGGATCAACAAGCTAGTTCCACCAAAATAAAATGGCACATCAAACTGGTTTGCAAGCAACCCAGGCATAATACAAATCACAGAAAGATAAATACAACCCATGACATTCACACGATCTAAAATCTTTTGAACAAAGTCGGCGGTGCTTTTTCCAGCCCGAACTCCAGGAACAAAAGCTCCTGATTTTTTCAAATTTTCAGCCACGTCGTTAGGGTTAAAAACAATCTCAGTGTAGAAAAAGGAGAAAAATACAATCAACGCCACAAACAAAATATTAAAGATAACGCCATTTGGATTTAATGACTCTTGGAAGGATCGTAACCAAGGGACATTCACAAACTGAGTTATCGTCGCAGGAAACATTAAAAGGGAACTCGCAAAAATTGGCGGAATCACACCTGAAAAATTAATTTTAATCGGCAAATAACTTTGCGGCGTCGCCATGGACTGCATTCCCGCCTGCGCTCGCTGAGAATACTGAATCGTGATTCGTCGCTGAGCCGTCTCCATGTAAATAACCGCTGCAATAATTAAAACCATGAAAATCAAGAGCAATAATAGGACAGCTGATTTCATCTGCCCATTCGCTGTTAATTCCAAAAGCTGACCAGCACCCTTCGGAACAGAAGCGGCAATACCAGTAAAGATAATCAAAGACGAACCGTTCACTCCTATGCCGCGCTCGGTGATCTGCTCACCCAGCCACATGACAAAACAAGTTCCCGCCGTCAGCGTAATCACGGTCATCAATTTAAAAGGTAAAAATCCAACGTAGGCCGCTGTCACCATTTGCTGGGTGCCTTCATGAGGCGACATCAACCAACTGCTGATTCCATAACCCTGTATGATCGCTAAACCAATTGTCGCATAACGAGTGTACTGATTAATTTTTTTACGACCATGCTCGCCTTCTTTCTTCAGTTGCTCAAGATAGGGAACTGCTGAAGTCAAAAGACTAAAAATAATCGAGGCCGAAATATACGGCATGATCCCCAACGCAAAAATACTAAATTGCGCAAGTGCTCCACCTGTAAATGTATTAAATAATCCAAAAATACCACGATTTTGAGATTCAAAAAAACCAAGAACCGCGGCGCCATTCACTCCCGGAGTTGGGACGTGAACGCCAATACGATAAATAGCTAACATCCCTAGTGTGAAGAGAATTTTTTTTCTTAAATCGGCATTCTTAGCTAAGCTGTTGACAGTCGCCACGATGTTGTAACCTCTTATTTAATAATTTCGACGGATCCACCAGCAGCTTCAATGGCTTTCTTAGCAGCCTCTGAAACCTTATGTGCTTTTACTTTAAGAGCAATTTTCAGCTCACCTTGTGCAAGAATTTTTAATTTAACTCCAGAAATGAAGCCGTTTGCTTTCATTGTCTCTGGATTCACTTCGCCTTTGAAGTCGACTAACTTCCCGATATTTACGATTTCAAAATTATTCGCAAATGCAGCGTTAGTGAAACCAAACTTTGGAAGACGACGATGTAAAGGAGTTTGACCACCCTCAAATCCACGACGGATACTTCCGCCTGAACGTTGAGTTTGACCTTTTCCACCCTTACCAGAGTAACCGCCTAAACCAGAACCGATTCCCCGACCAACTCTTTTTCGATAATGTGTAGAACCCTTGGTTGGGCTCAGTTCAGCTAAAAGACTCATAATTACCCCTTAACCTCAACATTGATTAAATGTTGAACCTTCAAAATTTGTCCGCGCATGGCAGGACTGTCTTTCACTTCATTGGTTGAATGAGGCTTTCGAAGACCTAAACAACGAACAGTGTCTTTTTGGTCTTGTGTGCAACCAATTAGCGATCTTTTCAATGTAACTTTAAATACTTTAGCCATAACCTATCCTTAACCCTGCTCTTGATTTTTAAGCTGCTTAAGTTGTCTTAAGCCATCTAACGTAGCTCTGACTGCATTGTGAGGATTTCGAGTTCCAACACATTTTGTCAGAATATCTTTTACACCAACGGACTCAAGAACCGCACGAACTGCACCACCAGCAATAACGCCTGTTCCAGGAGCTGCGGGCTTCATCACCACTTTAGCGGCACCGAACTTACCTATCACTTCGTGTGGAATTGTTCGATTTTCTTTAAGAGAGATATTAGTAAGACCCTTTTTAGCTGCGCGACTTGCTTTACCGATGGCCTCGGGGACTTCGCCAGCTTTTCCAGATCCAAATCCGACCTGTCCTACTTTATCGCCAAGAACTACGAGAGCCGCAAAGGAGAAACGACGTCCACCTTTAACAACTTTTGTTACGCGATTGATCGCAACAACTCTCTCTTCTAATTCTGAATTAGCTTTCTCCACAAGGTCTCCTTAAAAATTTAAACCAGCTTCACGAGCGCCATCAGCCAAAGCTTGAACACGACCATGATAGATATAACCGTTACGATCAAAAACGACGTTTTTAATATTCTTAGACAAAGCTGCTTTCGCAATTCCTTGCCCCACAGACTTTGCTTGATCTTTGCCTTTTGCTTTTGCTTCAACAGAAAGCGATGAAACTGAAACTAAAGTCTGCCCATTTACATCATTGATAACCTGAGCGTAAATATGTTTGCCGCTGCGAAATACACAAAGGCGAGGCCGAACATCAGTGCCTTTAACAGTCTTGCGGATACGAATCTTTTTCTTTAAACGATTCGCTTGTCTCGCAGCTGTGTGTTTTCCCATCTTTAACTTCATCATAAATCACCTCACATTGCGGCTGCCTACGCAGCCCACTCCTGTAATTACCTAAAAAAACTATTTACTAGCAGACTTACCAGCTTTGCGGCGAATATGTTCACCTGCATAACGAACACCTTTACCTAAATAAGGCTCAGGTGGACGGAAAGAACGAATCTTAGCAGCTACTTGTCCTACCAACTCCCGATTCGCACCCATGATGCTAACAGCAGTTTGCTTTTCAACTTTAATTTCAATTCCATCCGGAATATCAAAAATGATGGAGTGACTGTATCCCAAAGAAAGCTCAAGCTTTTTACCAGCAACGCTGGCTCTGTAACCAACTCCGTGCAACTCCAGACCTTTTGTAAAGCCTTTAGATACACCTGTTACAGCATTCTGAATCAGAGCACGATAAAGACCATGCAATGAACGAACTTCTTTTGTTTCACTGCCACGAACCAAAGTAATCTTCTTACCTTCGATTTCAGCTTTTACTGTCGGCAGCATTTTCACAGTCATCTGTGCTTTTGCGCCCTTCACTAACACTTCGTTAGCAGCGTTGACTGAAACTTGGACTTTATCATCAAAAAATACTGGCGCTCTACCTACTCGAGACATATTTTACCTACCAAACTGTAACTAGAAGCTCGCCACCAAGTTTTTTCTCGGTTGCGGTACGACCACTGATGATTCCCTGACTGGTGCTAAGGATTGCAAAACCCAAACCCGAACGAATCACAGGAACATTATCATTTTTTATGTAAAGACGACGGCCCGGGCGACTGATACGTTTAATATCAGAAATCGCATGCTGACCTTCTTCGTCATATTTCAAGTAAACACGCATGATTCCCTGCTTTGAATCTTTTGCGATTTTAAAACTTCGGATATAGCCTTCATCAACCAAGATTTGAGCAATACCAGCGCGAACCTTAGAGGCAGGAACGTCAACTTTTTCAGCTTTTACTTTTCCGCCATTGCGGATTACTGTTATAAATTCAGCAATTTTATCCATAGTTCCCTCTTACCAGCTGGCCTTAGTTACGCCCGGAAGTTTCCCATCCAAAGCTAGTTTACGAAAGGCCATTCTTGAAAGACCAAATTTTTTATAGTTACCACGAGGGCGACCCGTTATCTGACATCGATTGATCACTCGATTAGGAGATGTATCGCGAGGCAGCTTTTCCAATTTTAATCGTGCTGCCGCTTTTTCTTCGTCAGAAGCCTTCACGTTTACGGCTTTAGCGCGAAGCTCAGAACGATACTTATAATAGCGACCGGATTTTTCCTTCCGCTCATTATTTTTTACGATAGATGAAAGTTTAGCCATCTTATCTTATCTCCTACTTTCTGAATGGCATGCCCAATGCTTCAAGCAAGGCCTTACCATCAGAGTCAGTGTTTGCAGTTGTACAAATTGTAATATTCATTCCACGAGTTTTTTCAACTTTATCAAAGTTGATTTCTGGAAACACGATTTGCTCTTTCAAGCCCATGTTGTAGTTTCCACGACCATCAAAACCTTTGCTTGGCAAACCACGGAAGTCACGGACTCGAGGAAGCGCTAAAGAATTTAAGCGATCTAAAAAAGACCACATTTTCTCACGGCGCAAAGTCACACGAACACCCAAAGGAATGCCTTCTCTTAACTTAAAGTTAGAGATCGCTTTTTTAGCTTTAGTGATGACTGCCTTTTGTCCTGTGATTGATGAAATTTCATCAACAACTTGATTTAAAACTTTTGGGTTCTGAACAGCTTCACTAGAGCAAACGCTAATCACGATTTTTTCCAGTCTTGGAACTTCCATTGGGTTTTTCTTAGCCAATGACTTCATCAAGTCCGGAGCAATTTCTTTTTGATATCTATCTTGCAAACGATTCACAGTCGACCTCTCACAGTACTTCTGGAGCCAAAGAAACAATTTTCACAAACTGTTTTGCTCTGAGCTCACGAGCCACGGGACCAAAAATACGGGTACCGATGGGTTCTTTTGCAGCGTTGATTAAAACCGCTGAGTTATCATCAAATCTAATATACGAACCATCTGGACGACGCAATTTGTGAACGGTACGAACAACGACCGCCTTAGCCACGTCACCTTTTTTTACTTTTGCATTCGGAAGTGCTTCTTTGATTGAAACGATAATAATATCGCCGATCGAAGCAAATCTTCGTTTAGAGCCACCAAGAACTTTGATGCACATAACTTCTTTTGCACCAGAGTTATCAGCCACATTGAGTCGAGTCTGCATTTGAATCATAGCACCCTCACCTAGGCCTTAGCCGCTTCAACAACTTCGCCCAGAGCCCAACGTTTTGTCTTGCTCAATGGACGAGTTTCATAAATTTTTACTTTATCACCAGTTTTAGCCACATTCTTTTCATCATGGGCCTTAAAAACAGATGATCGACGAAGATATTTTCCGTATTTCGCATGGCGAACCATACGATAAACTAAAACGGAAATGGTTTTATCCATTTTGTCGCTGACCACTTCGCCAACAACTTCAATTTTTCTTCCTCGGCCTTTTTCTTGCGTTTCCATACCTTACCTCTACCGAACGATCTGCTTAATAATCGCTGTGTTAATTCGAGCAATGTCTTTACGAAGATTGCGGATTTCAATCGGGTTACCAAGTTGTCCCATTGAGTTTTTAATCTTAGCTTCGAAAAGCTCTTGGCTAAGATTAGCTCTCTTCTTTTTTAATTCTGCGACGGATAAATCTTTTATTTCAGTAAATTTCATAACTACTCCCGAACCAAGAAACGAGTCTTAAATGGCAGCTTATGAGCCGCACGAGTGAAAGCTTCTAAAGCTTGTTCGCGGGTCACACCATTCATTTCAAAAAGAATTCTTCCTGGCAATACACGGGCGACCCAAAATTCTGGATTACCCTTACCGCTACCCATACGAGTCTCAGCTGGTTTTTTTGTTACTGGCGTATCTGGATAAACTCGAACCCAAATTTTACCACCACGTTTAATACTTCTTGAAATCGCAATACGACCTGCTTCTAATTGACGAGCAGTCAAACGACCCTCTTCAATAGCTTGCAAGGCGAATTCGCCAAAATCTAAATTACTTCCCCGACGAGCAAAACCTGTTGCTCGGCCGACGAATTGTTTTCTGTGCTTTACGCGCTTAGGACTTAACACGGCCAGCCTCCTCAACCTCGCGGGCAGACATTACATCGCCTTTGTAGATCCATACTTTCAAACCGATAATTCCATAAGCAGTTTGAGCTTCTGCAGTCCCGTAGTCGATATCAGCGCGAAGAGTATGCAATGGAACACTCTTTTCATTGTACCACTCAGAACGAGCAATCTCAGCTCCATCTAATCGGCCAGAGACGCGAACTTTAATCCCGCGAACTCCACCCTTGATCGCAGCAGCAATCGCTTTTTTCAAAGCACGACGCCAAGAGATCCGTTTTTCTAACTGCATGGCAATACTTTCAGCGACAAGCTGAGCATCCATGTCTGGCTTACGAACTTCCTGAATGCTCAAGAAAACTTCGTTTGTCGGAGCTTGCTTTTGAACGTCCGCTTTCAGAGCGTCAATGCCAGTTCCTTTTTTACCAATCACAACACCAGGACGAGCTGTTGAAATAATCACTTTCACTTTTTTGTGAGCGCGTTCGATCTCAATCTTAGCAACACCTGCGTGCTTTAATTTGTCTTTCAAATATTTACGCAACTTAATATCTTCATGCAAATTATCGAAGTACTGCTGACCTTTAGCATACCAACGAGAATCCCATGTTCTGATCACTCCAACCCTGAAGCCAACCGGATTTACTTTTTGTCCCACGCTTATCTCTCCTCGAGTACGACGTTGATGTGGCTGGTCTGTTTCTTGACACCGAACGCACGACCTTGAGCGCGAGGGCGGAAACGTTTCAACACTGGACCCTTATCCACATAAATTGTTTTTACAAACAACTTGTCGATATCCATAGTTTTTTTGAATTCAGCATTTGCAACGGCTGATTCAATAATTTTCTTAATCATCTCTGCTGACTTCTTGTTAAGAAAAGTCAGAGTCTTAATGGCGTCACTCACATCTTTGCCGCGGACTAGATCCGCTACAAGACGGGCTTTCTGGGCTCCGACTCTGGCATATTTGAGACTTGCTACTGCTTCCATCTCTTACCTCTTACTTCTTAGCGGCCGCTGGAGCTGCTGGGGCCGAAGCCTTTTTCTCTGCGTGACCATGAAATGTTCTTGTCGGAGCAAACTCACCTAATTTGTGACCAATCATATTTTCAGTCACATAAACAGGAACTGGCTTTCGTCCGTTATGAACAGCGAAAGTAAGCCCTACGAAATCAGGCGTAATAGTTGAACGTCGTGACCATGTTTTGATCACTTTTTTATCATTTTTCTCGAGGGCCGTTTCGACTTTTTTCACCAGATGATGATCGATAAACGGGCCTTTTTTAACTGACCTTGCCACTGTTCACTCCTACTTACGACGCTTGATAATGCTAGAGTCTGTACGTTTATTATTTCTTGTTTTAAAGCCCTTGCATGGTTGTCCCCAAGGCGTAACAGGGTGATGACCCTTACCAACACCCTCACCACCACCCAAAGGATGGTCGACGGGATTCATATGCATACCACGAACTGATGGACGAATACCTCTCCAACGAGAACGACCGGCTTTACCTAAGTTAATATTTTCATTATCTGTGTTACCCACCTGGCCAATTGAAGCCCTGCAGACTGATAAAACTTTTTTCACTTCACCCGATGGCATACGTACTTGGCAATATTGAGCGTCCTTAGAAACAAGAACAGCTGCAGCACCAGCACCACGAGCACATTGAGCCCCTTTTCCAGGACGCAATTCAACATTGTGAATTGTTGTTCCCATAGGAATCGCCGCCAAAGAAAGTGAATTTCCAGGCTTAATATCAGCTTTATCGCTGGAGACGACAGAGTCTCCAACATTCAAACCGATAGGAGCCAAGATGTAGGCCTTAACGCCATCAATGTAAGAAATTAAAGCGATTCGGCAAGTTCGGTTCGGATCGTACTCGATCGCGATCACTTTTGCCGATACTTCTAATTTTGTACGCTTGAAATCAACTAAACGGTAGCGACGCTTATGTCGTCCACCGATATGTCTCATCGTGATCGCACCCGTGTTGTTACGAGCGGATGAACGAATCAGAGAAGTCGTTAATGACTTTTCAGGAGTCGTTTTAGTGACCTCTGAGAAATCAAAACCCGTCATTCCGCGACGGCCATCTGAACGTGGGTTAAATGTTCTAATCCCCATTTTACACTCCCTCAAATAAGGCAATCTTCTCGCCAGCTTTAAGAGTTACAAGAGCTTTTTTCCAATAAGGAGCTTT
>JAYTOY010000016.1:0-2742 GCA_043747555.1 Pseudobdellovibrionaceae bacterium
AAGTGGTACACTTTGATGAAATCAGGTGGCGCACTTACATGAAATTGACTGGTACACTTTGATGAAATTGGCCGGTACATTTCAGAAGAAATCGGTCAGTATAAACCCTATGCTGAAATCTTTCTATGACCAAAAAAGCACCTAAAAAAGTGACGACCGTTCGTGAACACCCTATGCGGGTTCCGCGCAGTAAAAAGAACCCCACTGGGATTACCCTTCGGGATCAACACCCAAGACATCTTAAAGGAACTTATCTCGACCAAGAAGAAATTGAATCCATCTTTAAAAATTATGACCGGAAAAATATTACTTACCCAGGCCAAAGCCAAATCTTAGGGAAAGACAGCGATAAGTACGATGATCTCATCGCGATTTGGACGGACTACTTTAATAAAAAATTTAATTCAAACCCTTCTTTAGACCCTGACATGGTGAAGGCCCTTATATTTAGCGAATCTGACTTTCGTGAAAATCCCTCTGGTAATCCAAAAGCCACAGGTATTATTCAAATCACACCAAACACACATAAAATACTTCAAAATCCAAAGGGCGAAGTGAAGGATTTCATCTTCAAAGATATCCGGAAAAAAGATTTAATTGATCCTGCGATCAATATTCCAATGGGTATTAGATGGCTTTATCGAAAAAAACGGCTGGCAGAAGGCAAGCTAGGTCGCGCAGCCGACCATGAAGACATTATTCTGGAATACAAAGGTCTTCTCAAGAGCAAAACAGCTTATAAAGAAAAAGGATTGGAAAAATACAGGCATGCTTATAAACAACTTAAGAAAAAATAAATTTAGCCTACTCGCTGTCCTAACATCATTTTTATCAGCTTGCACAACATCCAGCTACAAAATTAATGCTCAAGGCGACAACGCAATAGAACTAGCTGTTACATCGAATCGCGTCTTAGTTGAATGCGAATATCAGGAAGGTTACGATGGAGATATCAAAAATCCTCATGGCTTTATGATGCATGTACTTGACGAGGAGAATACGGTCTTCAGTTTGATCTTACCTCGTGTTGTAACTCAAAAGGACTGCATCACACACCTCAGAGCCACAACAAAAATCCTAAAAAGCTCCCCGAAGGTTTACATTGGTGGAGCAGGAACTTTTGATGGGCCTAAAAGCAAATCGGAATACAAATATATTTTTCCAGGCTTGGGAACCTTTCCAGGGAATAAGCGCGTTTTAAATTATTGGACCATATGGACCGATACTGGACAATGTTACGACGTAATTTATGGTAACGAAAAACCATGCCCTCGAGAGAAGTTTCCTGTGAAAAAACTGGCTTCACCATAAATATAAGGAATCTGAATAACAAAAACGCAGGACCACTCAAATATTGGTATCGATACAAACTTTTAACATGGAGCGAGCTATTTCCGACCAGCTCGAACTGTCTTGGCAACATCATCAGGAGTCAGCTTCATTTTTTTAGCGACTTTACGGCCTTCTTTTTCCATTTCCGGCGGTAGTGAAAAACTGAGAAGAGCCTAAGCTACTAGCGATTGAATAATCGATGAAATCGTTGATAGCTCGGGGTTAAATTCTTTTTTAGGATCAATCAAAGTGTAAAGTGTGCGGCGACTGATACCTGCTTTTTTAACAAACTTAACTTTATTGACCGTCATTAAGTGCGCTGCTAAAACTTCACGAAAAGATTCAAGGTCACCGCTGCGAATACATTCAAGTAAAGTATCCACAACTAATTTTGAATTTTTTAATTCTTTACTTGTGAAGGGTGCGTGTTCCTTCAAGGACTTCATCCCTGATTTTTTTTGCTTTTTTGATGTCGCGATTTTGTCCATTTTTATTTCCTCCGTAAAGTGCCACGATAACAGTTGATCCCCACATAAATGTATAAACACGACTTCCGTTAAGCCATTTAAGCTCAATCAGGCCTTCAAAACGTTTATGATTTCCAAAGTGACCCAGCGAAATTAAATCAACACGCGCTAAAATGATCGTTCTTAGCTTCGGTGGCTGATTATTCAGCCAATCATTAAACTCACCTGTCTTAAAAATTGAATACTTCATCATAAGCTATACCTACAACTGTGCATTATAATACACACAAAGTCAATGTTTAATAGGATCGATTAACTAGGGTTGAATAATGGGCATTGGTTGACGCGCTGGATTCAAAATCCGGTGTTCGCAAGGACGTGGGAATTCGATTCTCCCCGGAGCCACCATTTTTAACTTTTACTCCAATTTAACTATTTAAAAGACCCGCCTTACCATTTAATCTTGGCATAACCTGTGATAGTCTATTGATATGAAGCAAAAGAAAAACTCTTCTCTTCTTAAACCTTTAAAACCGATATCGGCGTCCGTTGCTCGGGATTTTATTATAAAAAACAAAGACAAATTTATTTCGGAATTTGGCAAAGAAAAATATGATCAAACAATTGCCGACTACGAGACAAATCTGGGAAATAAAAAAAAATCTCAGAGCCCTCCTTGTATCACAGATTAATATGCAAGATGACACTACAGAGAGCTAGAAATATATTCTCAGCGAAAATCTTTTTGTCATTATAGATGGGTACCTTCCAGCCCATGGTCATCAAGTTCGGACACTTACTGTAGAATTTTATTTGAATTACAAATTGCTTTTTTTATGCATTGCTAACCATTTAATTTTTCTAGCGACGGTTGTTGGAGAGCAATTAAGAAGCTCTGCTGTTCTTTGTTGAGAATTACCACTGACTAATAACAAGAAAACTT
>JAYTOY010000017.1:0-16876 GCA_043747555.1 Pseudobdellovibrionaceae bacterium
AAGTTTTCTTGTTATTAGTCAGTGGTAATTCTCAACAAAGAACAGCAGAGCTTCTTAATTGCTCTCCAACAACCGTCGCTAGAAAAATTAAATGGTTAGAAATTCATAAGAAAAGCAATTTGTAATTCAAAAAATGCTTCAGTATTAGCGATACAGGTCCACAACTTGTCCTGACAAATAGACGGATTATTTTTTAGTTAATCGGACTTATATCAATGGTCACTTTATAATACAGACTCCTCTTTGTGGACTTCCTGCAAAATACAAATATGGAAAGAACCTGCCGTACTAGATGACCATGGACCGGGAAGATATCCGCTATTTTCAAGAAATGTTAATTTTGGTGGAGGCTACACTAAGTTACAAGAACTAAGTGGGCCAGTGGTTTCACAGGTTTACAAGCTTGCTTGGGAACGGGGATACCTCGATTTAACGGAACTGGCAAGATTGCGTTGGGTCGAGGGATGGAAAGTGTCGCGCCTGGCTGATTATTTTGAGATCAGCCAGACGGCTGTCGACGAGCGGCTGCGAGCTATTAAAAGGAATCCAACACGAGCTGGGCTTCAGCTCAAGCCCATTGTATTTAAAGAATAGTAGATATTAGTATTTACTAATATATTAGATTATGCTAATAATTGGTGAGAGGGCATATCTTCGATGAAGGTCAAATTCTATCTCAGTTTTTCAGGAAGATCCCCAGTCGAAGAATTTTTGGCTGATTTGCCCCAAGAGCTACGAACGGACTTTGTGGACACCCTGGTTTTATTGGAAAAAGGTCAAAGTCTTTCGATGCCCCTCAGTCGTAACCTATCATCGATTCACAAGGGACTTCATGAGTTGCGTTTGAAGGACCGAACTGGTGCGTATAGATTTTTCTATTTTATCAAAAAAGCTGATGGAATTTATTTCGTCCATGCTTTTAAAAAGAAGACCCAAGAGCTGCCACAAAAAGAAATTGAAGTGGTCTTAAAACGATTGAAAGAGGTGTAGTCATGGCTTGGAAAGAAATGACAGTGGAGGAGCTTGCAAAATCTCTCGGTGTTGATGTTTATGAAGTCCGTGAAAAACATCGACTGATTGAGTTGATCAAAAAGGCTCGTAAAGAGAAAAAGATGTCTCAAGCTCAGCTTGCAAAAAAAATGGGTGTAACTCAAGGGCGGATTGCGCAAATCGAATCGCGGGTCGGAACTGCGAAGGTTGCTCTCGAGGTTTTGCTCTCGGTTCTTCGCGAGCTTGGCTATGAGTATAAAATTATAGCGAAAAAAGTGGCTTGAGGGTCAAACCCTGGATTCCTCGTTCAAGGGACGAAACGCCCAGGAAGCCTGAGCGTTTTGAGCATGATGGCAATCATAAGACCAGAGGTATTTGGTCACCTAGCCTCAACCGACAATAAAGCCGCTGAAGACCTTAGCAAAAGAGAGCCGGTTTAGATTTAAATGATGGACAGACAATCTGGAGCAAAGTAATCAATGAAAATGAAATGGGAAATTTGGAAAAGCGAAGATGAATTAGAATTACAATTGCACTGTCCCAGCGATCCCATTTATGACGGTTCAAAGCTTCTTGATACCCTTGGTAGGCCTATGAAATTATTTAAATCTTATGAAGCCAGTGATTTTAATGATGCTTGCACTAAGCGGAATGAGCTGCTTGGGTGGGGACCTTACAAGTCCTTTAAAGATTAATGACAAGTATTTTGAGATGAAACCTCGAGGGCGCAGTCAAAATCCCTTCTTATAAATGAAAATGGCGCACAGTTTTGCTGGCGCCATTTTTCAATTCTGGATCTAAAAAATTAGGTGATCGGTTGAGTTCGCATTTCCGGCCATCTTCGATCAAAGAGCAGGGATAGCTGGGCTACTAATATCAACTTGAAATTAGAACAATTAATCACTTAGGAAGTGAATATAATCTGCAATCGGGACCGTTCTTTTCGCATCTCAGCACACTTTTGAAGCCATCTTTTGAAAGAGCTCCGCAAGCTAGACTTTTATCTAAGCTTACACCTTCAAATTGTATTGGGCGACCTGTGAGCAGTTCAATAGTATAGCAATTCGAGTATTGACCGGCACCAGAGAGTGTTTCACGAATCTCATTAATCCTTATAAATTTTCGGTTTTTTAAGTGTGTCACTACGCTTCGGTGGCCGTCATCAGTGTGTTCGCCTCCAAATATTTCAAGCTCATATATTGGCGAATCCATATTTTGAGGAGAAAAGATTCCATGCACTACTTTCTGGTTACTGTTTTTGTATATATCTACGCAAGCAGTACCATTAAATTCTCTGCAATATTTAAATTTGTTGATAAGCTGACCATTAGTCGAATCGAAAATGTAGGTTATTTTTGAAACCCAATCGTTAATAAAATGCGTCCCATTTTCACCATTAAAAAAATTACCGCTTGCTGCTCTGTACGGGTAAGTATGCTTAATTTGCCACGATTGAGTATCCCAAACAACGTGTCCCTGGTCGCCGTATGCAATTGCCATTAAATTATTGAGAAATGATATTTGTCTGCCAGTGTATTTTACATCAAGAACAATTTGTTCAGCATCTGAATCGAATACTGATGCTCGCCATTGGTCAACCCTAACTAAAATTTTGGAGTCATTTACTGGAATGATATAATCAATACACTCCGCTTTTGATCCTGTATCAGGAAACTTAAATGTTTTTACTGAGCCATTATTTAAGTCGGTCCTTTTGATTTCAAAATTCAATGGAACAATACACTTTGTTGAATATGTCTCCCTTGAGTATGAACTATATGTATAGATATATTTGTTACTTAAAGCAGTTTCCTGGTCAGTTTCAGATATGATATCCTTGATGATTTTTCCACCATTGACTTCTATAATGAGTGTACGCCACTGGAGTTTATCGAGTTTTTTCTCTTTAAATTTTAAACGCAATAGCTTCCCATCAGGAGAGAGAATCGCTTGTTTATTTAAATCCAATAAACCGAACTTGTCGCTTTCAGTGATATGCGAAAATATCGAATCTAATTTAAACAGACGAACCCCAGTTTCTCCTTCGAAAAACTCTAAGGCCATATTTTTTGGATCGCAGCCTGGATTGCAGTCTGTAACAGAATAAAGGTATTTATCTTCAAGTTGCGTGAAATTGTCGTAAAATAAATTATTAGAAAACCACTCAGTATTGGCCGGTAGTTTAGCGATCTCTTTTAAAACTAGCGGATTGTTTTGGTTTGGGCTCGTAGATGTCAGTGCTAGTGCAAACTGACTAGTCATAAAGATTAAAGTAAATATTGAAGTTGAAATTTTAAGCTTCATATAAATTATCTCTTTTCTGCTACCCAGGAAAATAGCAAGTAACGTGACAACCCAAGTTGGCACATATTGTTCGTCCTGACCTATACTTTATGCTTTATACTTTTACCAATACATATTGTAGAATTCTTCCGAACAAGGATTAAGTCCAATGGGTTAAGTTAAGCTGTTAAACTTTTTGCGGCGAAGCGACATTTAATGGAATCGTTTAGAAGCAGCTGAATCAGAAAAGCTCTATTTTCTAGACAAAAATGAAACTTCAAAACCTCTGACAATCAAGGAGAACTTAAAATGATTTTTACGTTTTCAACAATTCAATCTTCTGAAGCAGTATTTTTCAAAAAAGCCCTCGATCTAAAATAAATTAAGAAAGAATTTTCGTCGTTAACCGTTTAATTGCTTTAGGAATTTTGAATTTATAAAAATCGAAATGCAAAATTGCTGTATCGATAACACTACTCACCCTGCCAATTCTAACTCGGAAAAGGTCAATTAAAGTCCCAGGCTCGAAGTCTTGTTCAGTATTGTGGAGTGAACCTAGACAGCTCCGATATCGAATTCGGAGCTGTCCTTTTTCTTAAGTGGACTTCTAAAGTCTTCGATCCAACTTTTAAGTGAAAACCCATCGTGAGGAATATGTTCCTCCCCCGCGATGCACTCGCCAACTTCTTTTTTTATCTTTATATGGCTCAAGCTCAGGAAGCTCTGGGAACTCTTTAAGCGCCTATTGGTTACACTTTATAAGTTCGAGGTCATTTTCTCGAGCTGATTTTTTTCTATTTCCCAGATGTGTCTTGTATTCGGCAATGGTTTGATCATATTTCTCTTGGCCGAACTCCGAAATGAACTTCTCTTTATTTTTAATAATAAACTCCCGAGCTTCGGAGGCCGAGATCGGTTTTAACGGTTTATTGAGAGAAGAGTTTTTCTTTTGCTCCATGGCCTTAAATCTAGAGTTGGAGCTTCGCTTTTTAACTTTTGGTGGCTCCGGGGAGAATCGAACTCCCACGTCCTTGCGGACACCGGATTTTGAGTCCGGCGCGTCTACCAATTCCACCACAGAGCCATCTGTACATTCGAAGAAAATTGGAGCTCTGTTTCTAACTTAAAGACAGCTCTTCACTCAAGAAGTTTTTTCATGGCTTGTCACGGATCTGGTCACTTTTGCTGGCAGTGGTGTCATTTAAGCCCTTGCAACCACATTCGAAAGCTCAAACATATTGAAGCCTTACGAAGGCCATCAAATCGGTGTGCTCGTGGCATAGGCATTGCTTAAGTACCCAGCAGATCAAAGTAATGAGTTTTGACTAACGAGGAGATGATATGAAAAAACGCGTCTTATTGACGGCTGTTTTAAGTTTGATGACCGCACCGGGTTTTGCCGCGCGATCACAAGCTGTGGACAGCGAGGTCGATGCAGAAATCGATCAGATGTATAGTAGCAGAGCGGCGCCATCCAGCACCTCAACGGGCACGATTGCTCCGCAGGGTTCTGGCCAAGGTCAACCGATCTATATATTGAACCAAGCGACACCAACGGCGAACGCGCAAGCTTCGAATCAAGCGTTGGCGCAGCAGTCGCAAGTTCAAAAACAACCAACGACCTATATCGAAGCTTCGCCATTAAAGAAGTCTCGTGCGGATCAGATTCGTGAAGCCAGGCAGCAAGTTGAAGCCGACACCGAATCTAAAATCGTTGAAAAGCTTGAGGTCTCTCGGATGGAAGACGAGAAACGCCGAGCTGACGTTTTGTTCGGTGAAAAGTTCAATCAGATTGGACAAACTCAGCCGCAACAACAACAGCAACAAGAGCAATCTGTTGTGATTACGCCAGCACCAGTCGCGCCCGTTGCAGTTGCGCCAATCGCTATTATCGCTCCGGCACCAATAGCTCCTGTGCAAACAGCCGCTGTCAGCCAAGAAGACTCACGCGATGTGGTTCGTGAAGAAGTAAGAACAGCTTTAGATGCTGAAAAGAAAGCGGTTGTCGCTCCTACAACGCAGAAATATTTTTCTGCCCTTGCCGGTATCGGCGAGTATCCAGATGTCCAAAATGTTCGGGGGAACTATATTTTGGGAGCTTCATTTGGAACGAAGTTTGAGGATGCCTACGCCGTGGAGGGTTCATTTATTTACTCTAACTACACAGTCGCAAAAGTCGATGGTGCTAGTTACTATTATGGAAATCAGTATGCGCCTACTTTAGTGGACGTTCAGCAGTATGGTTTTGCAGTGGCTATGAAGTACTATCTTTTGAATGGTATGGTTCGCCCAATTCTTGGTGGTGCGGCTCAGTACTCTTACCGAACATTTGCATGGTCGGCTGAGAACTACGGCGGTTACTCTCAACAAGGTGGAAGCGATGCTAACTCGCAAGCGATTGACTTAGGCATTGTGACCGGAGCTGATTTTGAATTCTCGCCAAGATTTACGTTAGGTGCAGATTTCAGATACATGTTTAATATGAGCAGCCGAGTTTCTCAAGGCAACGGTGGATTTTTAGATTCACAAGCTTACGGAACTCCTATTGAAAAGTTACAGTACTGGAATATGTCTTTAGCAGCTCGAGTGAGCTTCTAAGACACAGTCTTTCTTGAATTAAAAATTTGATCTTCGTTAGTCATCTTGAATGACGTGGGAACCCAGACCTTCAAAGGTCTGGGTTCTTTTTTTTATATCAACTGCGCCTTTCTATCCCACCCAAAATATGAAACCTTTAAAATATGTTATTGCTTCTTTTTGCTTTCACCTGGGCCGCAACGATCACGCAATCCGCAGGTATTGTTGGCCAAGAGGTCATCACCAGTCGCGAAATTCAGATCGCTGCTGTGATTAATAAAATATTAAATGACCCTAATTCCGGTAAGTCCTCCGTTCTTTATGAAGTCCAAATCAAAGACCCAAAATTTGCTGAATTAACAACCACCTATTTGTTGGAGCGAGCAGCCGTGCTCGAGGGCGAAAGTTTTTCTGTCGGGCAGGTGAAAGACGTCGAGCTTAAGGAGGCTTTTAATCAAGTCGAAAAGGCGGTGAGTGGCAAATCTTACTGGCAGGGGCTGGAAGCAGACCCAGCAACTGTGAAAAAAATAATTCTTATCAAGATGATTTCTAGAAACTTCATAAAAATTAAAGCTGAATCGATGTCCGGGATTGTGACTGACGCCGAAGCTCAAACTTACTTCGAAAGAAACAGGTTAAAATTTGGCGCATCAACGCTGGATAGTTTTAAGGAAAACATCAAAGTTTATTTGGCGCAGCAGCAAAAAGAAGAAAAGCTCAGATCGTGGTTTGAGCTTCTAAAAAAGAAATATAAAATTCGAAATTTGCTGATCGAGAGTACGAAGGCACCTCAATAGTTACTAGACATAGGTATGAACTTTAAATGGAGATCTGACAGGCCCCCTCATTAGGTATATATTTTAAACTATGCCGATCGATATTAAACAGACTTCTAATGCCAATGAGACCAAGCTTGAGTTGATGGGCACCATTGATGAAAAAGCCGTGTTGCCCCTTCACGCAAGCGCCACCATCTTAAGAATTGATTTAGGGCGAGTGACTAATATTAATTCCATAGGGGTTAGAAATTTCTTATTGTGGGGTGAAAAGCACGCTTTGGTTAAATCCATTCGACTTGAAAACTGCCCGGCCATTTTTGTTAAAAATTTTGGCAATATCAGTGGTTTCTTAAAGTCGAATATGACCGTGATGTCTTTCTTTGTTCCATTTTATAGTGAAACCACGCAAGAGACGATTGAAATTCATTTGGTCAAGGGGAGAGATTTTAGCCCCGAAGGATTATTGAATTTGCCGCCTGTGAAAGATTCAAAAGGAAACACGATGGAGTTGGATGTGACGGATTCGTTCTTTTCCTTTATAAAAAAATGAGAAGTCTTTTTGATGAATTTTCGAAGCTCTGGCCGCCATCTCGGCAACATGCGATCGGAAATTTGCTAAGAAATATTCGGGTCATTCGAATTCCTTCTGATATAGGTCTTGTCGGGCAAGGCGAAAAAGAATCCACTATTATTGTTATCGATCCTGAAGGCGAAACTTATAATCCGATGGAGTTCCTCCTTAAAGGTTATGAGCATGTGCTTTATTCGTCGCGAAAAGATTTTGGCGCTCAGCTTTTTGCATCTTGTTTAATGAGTAAGCGCCCGGACAGTTTTACAGAAAATCCTATTCCGTACTTTTTTCAAGGATTTGCACCTGCTCCAGAGGATGCGAACAAAGAAACGAATTTTTTGCGAATGTTTAATAGCAGTGAGGAGAAGCCATTTCTGATCAGCGAGCTAGGCATTTTTTTTAAGCAAGAACGTGCCCTTCGAAGTATTGAAGACATTTGTTTACAAGCGGCCGATGAAATGATCAGTAATGCCCTTTACAATGCACCGATCGGCACAAAAGGGGATCGCCTTTTTCAAAAGGTTCCACGAGAAGTCGACGTCGTTTTGCCGCCGGGTAAAAAAGTAAAAATTTTCTCTTGTTATTCACCACAGAAAGTTGTTATCGGCTGTGAAGATCCTTTCGGATCCCTGCAGCGCCAGACAATTTTAAATCGTCTGGTTGAAATCTATTCACAAAAGCAATCGTCTCCCCTGATGTCGACAGCTGGGGCGGGTATGGGTTTAAAATATATGATCGAAAACTGCGCAAATTTCTACATGTTTGGTGAAAATAGAAAACGATCTATTGTTGCTTGTACTTTTTTGTTGGAAGGTCGCCGAAAGAATATTGGGCAAGCCAATCATCTGCATATCAGCATTCGCTAAATTTAAAGCTCTAGATAATGTTCGGGGACAGCGTCAATTTCCATTTTTCCGCTGCATTCAGAACAAGCAATCGAAAGAATCTGATTGATGAGATCTTTTTGTTTAAGAAATAATTTTTCACACGAGTGATCACAAGTCGGACAGTAATAGGGAACAAAAAAAGAATTCACCGTTGAACCTGGCGGTAAAAAGCCTTGGATCGATGCAACTTGCTTAACAAAAGTGGCTGGAAAATTTTCAAATTGAAAAATAGCGTCAGGAAATATTTCTTTGGCTTGTGCCATCCATAAAATCCAGTTTCGCACTCCGCCGGAATTGATATATTTTAACCCCGCAAGGTTGATCATCACTTTTCGAGCATTCAGGTCTTTAATGTTCGGCAATTGGCTTTGACCAGTCACCTCGCCCGTCATTGTGACGAGCAATGTTTCACCATTTAAGTTCGCTTCAAATTTTGATTCCATATCAAGCATCCTCTTTTATAGAACTCTTAAAAATAAATATGCAAATTTTTTGGCACCAAATGTCGTTGCCTGGCCGCCATATTGAGGGGGAAGACACAACAGAGTGTCGTCGATTTATTAGGATCGACGGCGACATAAAGGCTGACGCAAGAATCAAAAATTATAAATGAGCCAATGCCAGCGCCTCCAGGCCCATAGTTAATCTGTTGCCCTGGGTTATTCTGATAACAAAGTTGAATACGTGCAATCAGCTTTTTAACATTTAATCGCCCATAGAAATCTTTGCATCCAAAAACAAAGCGTTGTTGATCCTTACCCATAAATGAATAAGGTTTCTTATTTGGATCAATCATAACTTTGCCCTTATCGCGGGTCGGGCCGGAAAATGAGTTTTCCATATCTACAAACGGCGCATTAAAGACGGAGTTGGTGATCACTTCATCGGCCACGGCGCGCACATCTATAGACATCGATTTAGGAGTTGCATGCTCTTGAACAAAGTCTTCAAGCATATCCAGATACTCAGTTTTTTGATCAACATCTGACATATAAAACGAATATTCAGCCAAAGAATTTTCTAAAGTTTGATTTGGATTGTCATGACCAAAAATTGTCGCCAAAGGAAAATCGATAAACTGTTGAGGTGCGACAAGCATGGTTGAGGCCGCTTTAATTTCAGTCTCAGAACAAAGGTTTGATTTTTGGATAATGTGCTTCACGTTTCGATTGGAGTATAAAGAAAGCACGGTGGCGGCTGGCAATTGATCCCCAACCACAATGTCCGCTGATGAATTTAAATTTTCAGCACTCTCGATATCTGGAATTTCGAGAAGCTTCACGCTTTGCTTCATATAGATAAATATATAAAATCTCTTGCTATTTGGGGACCCCAGAGAGGTTAATCTAGACTATTTAGTTTTACCAGTTATGGATCATACATGAATTCGCAGGCCTCTGGACCTTTGTGCTCAGTGGCCAACCCACTTAAAAATAGGGGACTTTGAAGAATGAAAACACGCCGAATTCTTCGCTTGCAAGAGACCCAATTTCCCGAGCTTCTTGCATTGATAAAAAACTTTGACGTCAGTCCCGATTTTAATTGGTCGTCTTCTAAAGTTCAGGCTGATCTTACAATCTCGGAAGCTTGGGGATTGTGGTCCGAGGGGTTATTGCGATCTTTTGTCTTATGGCGGGAAGGTCCGGACGCTTTTGAGGTGATGGCTTTGGGAACCGATCCATCTTTACGTCGACAAGGAGCCATGCGAGAGCTTCTAACGCATCTTATTGCAGGCTGTCAAAAGAGTGTTTGGTTAGAGGTCCACGAACTCAATGCAGCGGCCTTAAAGCTTTATCATGACCTAGGTTTTAAGCCGACGGGGGTTCGCAAAAATTACTATTCTGATGGCGCTTCGGCGGTGTTGATGAGTTTTCTCAGAAAAGATTTCTAACTCCTTGCTTCCGCTCATCATTTTTGATAGCTTCGGGCTGTTAGAAATGGGCCTTGAAGGGCCCATTTTTATTTTGAGGGTCAGTGCAGAACCCGAACAAGTTCGGGTCGCCAAAGTTTAGTTAAGGGTGTTGATGATTGAATTGCCGCAATGGTTAGAAAAAGTCGAGCAGATGGCAGGCGAAGTTTGTCATCGGGGCGGATGTTTTCTTTACGACCTTGAATTCCTGGGAACAGGTCTGGGTCGAACGCTGCGTGTTTATGTCGATAAAGTTGGTGGCGCAGGAATCGAGGATTGTTCTACGGTTTCTCGAGAATTGAATTCGTTGTTAGACACTGATGATGTGATTCCAGGCGGGCCTTACAACTTGGAAGTTTCGACACCCGGTGTGGATCGACCTTTAAAGAAATCTTGGCATTTTGAAAAGGTCATCGGTAAAAAAATTGCGGTTCGCACTTCTGAGCCGATGCAATCCTTCGGGGTGCAAGTTGAGCGCTTAAAAAACTCTCGCAATGTTGAAGAAGTTTTAACTGGCTTTGAAGACCAGAATTTGATTTTTGATTCGAGCGAGGGAAATTTTAAAATCCCCTTATCAGCTGTTGAAAAATCGAAGGTCGTTTTTGAGTTTAAAGAAGTCATTGATGAATCTAAAAGAGCAGCAAAAGAAGCTAAGCAGTTAGTTAAAGAAGCAAAACAATTGGCTCGAGTCGCAAAGAAAGCAGCTCGAAAACCTAAGAAAAAATAAAGAGGGTCCAATGGCAGACAATGTATTTTCAGATCTTAGTCGCGTGATTGAGCAAGTGGGTAAAGACAAAGGCATCGACAAAGCGATCGTGATCGAAGCAGTGACGCAAGGCATGCTGGTGGCAGCTCGTAAAAAGTACGGCACATATCGTGAAATCGAAGCTTCCTACAACGAGGACTCTGGCGAGGTCGAACTTTTTGAATTTAAAGAAGTTGTAACCCGTGAAGCTTATATCGACGAAGAAGTTGAAATTCCATTAGATGACGCTCTTAAATTAGATCCTGCGGCCCAGTTAGCAGATTCACTGGGTATTAAAATGGACACGTCGGAGTTAGGTCGAATTGCAGCCCAAACTGCAAAACAAATTATTATGCAAAAGGTCCGCGATGCAGAACGCGACATTATTTTTAATGAATTTGAGCAGCGCAAGGGCGAAATCGCATCAGGCATCGCTCGCCGTGTGGAAAAAGGCGCCATCGTTGTCGATTTAGGTCGCACAGAAGCGTTTATTCCAATGCGTGAGCAAATCCCTGGGGAGCAGTATAAACCCGGCGATCGTATCCAAGGTTTTTTACTCGAAGTTCGACAAACAACTCGTGGCCCACAAATCATCATGTCACGCGCTTCTGAACAATATTTAATGAAACTTTTTGAAATGGAAGTCCCTGAAATTTACGATGGCATCGTCGAAATTATGGCGGCCGCCCGTGAACCTGGAGCCCGCGCTAAAATTGCAGTCCGTTCAAAAGATTCCGCAGTTGATCCTGTCGGCGCCTGCGTCGGCATGAAGGGCAGCCGTGTGCAAAATATTGTGCAAGAACTTCGGGGCGAAAAAATTGATATCGTACCTTGGGATGAAGACGTCACTCGTTTTGCTTGTAATGCACTGGCACCCGCCGAGATTTCTCGTGTGTTTGTGGATGAACAAAATAAAGAGATGGAAATTGTTGTTCCTGATTCGCAATTAAGTCTAGCGATTGGTAAAAAAGGCCAAAATGTTAGATTGGCTGCGAAATTAACAACTTGGAAGATTGATATCATGTCTGAATCTTCAGCTTCAAATCGAACGGCTGAGGCTATTTTTAATTTGATGTTGATCCCAAATATGACAGAGACCATGGCACAAAATATTTTTCAATCCGGTTTTGGATCTTTCCAAGCTGTTGCGAATGCTTCGCTAGATGATATCAACAGTATCCCTGGTTACGAAGAAGGCGAAAAAGCTGAAAAGCTTGTCCAAGATGCTAAAGAATTAATTGCCAAGTACGAAAGCGAAGGAACCCCGATTCCGGTTGCGCCTTCGGCAGCCAAAGAAAGCAAACCGACGACTTCAGGCTCTGCTAAACAACAGGCCGATCAGCGATTGAAACAAGAATTACAAAAATTAGAAGCTCAAGAAGATGGCGACGCGAAAGTGGAAACGACAGAATCTTAAGTTTAAAGTTTAAAAAAGTTATTTGAGATTATAGTTTTGAGAATTAAAAGGAGATTGAGTGAGTAATCCGAAAGTATTTGAATTTGCAAAAGAAGTCGGTTTGACGCCTTTAGCGCTGATGGACAAAATCAGAGAGTGGCAGATGCCAGTAAAAAGCCATATGGCTGAACTGGAGCCGGACCTTCTTGAGCAAATTAAAGTGCGATTAAATTCGTCGGGCAAATCAGAAGCTCCAAAGAAAAAAGCGGTGGCTAAAAAAGCACCAGCTAAAAAAGCTGAAACTAAAAAAGCAGAGCCTGCGGCCGCTCCGGCCGCTGCGAAATCAAAGGTTGTTCGTCGAAAGCCCACAGCGGCTGAAGAAGCTGCGGAAGAGGTTTTACCTGTGGCTGCTGCAGGTGAACCGGAAGAAGAAATTTCGGCAGAGCCAACAGGCGCTGCGGCCACTGCTAAAAAAGTGGTTCGTCGTAAGCCTGAAGAAGGTATTTCCCAAGAATCAGCTCCACCAACGGCAGGACAGGATGGAACTGTCGGACACAAAGCAGTTGAGGAAGTCTCAGAAATTATTCCAAGTGTTGCAGCACCTATCGTTGAGGTTGAAGCGGCACCTGCCGTTGAAGAAAAACAGCCTGAAGTGGTTGCAAGAGCTACTATTGTTAGCAGCCCTGCCCGTAAAAAGGAAGTTTCCATCGGCGGTAGTGGTGTTGCAAGTTCGTCGACACCGGCGGCTCAGGTCGGCAGAAAAAATATTATTGGTCGAATGGATTTAGGCCGTGTTCAAAATCCAGGTGGACCTACGCCGAATGCAGCAGGTGGTGGCGGGGGAAGTCGTCCGCAACCAAGTGGAGGGCCTGGTGGTCCTTCTCGTCCCGGTGGATTTAGTGGTCCTTCTCGCAGTGGCCTGAATCGAAGTCTTCGACCCGGTTTTGTGTCTGCTTCGTCGACTCCTGAAATGCCTCCGCAGTTGGATGAGCATGGAAAAGTTAAAAAAGGAATCTTTGATAAACGGAAACGAATGGACGCAGTGCCGGCTCCGGCTCCAGCTCGTGAAAAAGAAGAGGTTGTTTCAACCTTTAATCCGGTGGAATTTCGTAAACGGGAAATGGTGTTCCAACCAAAGAAAAGAAAAGAATTTCTTAATCGTCAGGCTTTGAAAACTGAAATCACAAAATCTAAAGCGTCAAAACGTATTGTTAAAGTTTTTGGCACAATGAAAGTGGCAGACCTTGGCCAAGAAATTGGAATTAAGGCCGGGCAGTTAACCAAAGCTTTAATGCAAAATGGAGTCACGGCTAACATTAATACCGAACTCGATTTTGATACCATTGCGTTGATTGTTCCAGAATTTGGCTGGGAAGCTCAAAACGTCCAACGATCCGCTGAGCAGTTAATTACTGATTTAGCCGTTGTCGTTGAAGCTGATACGGCTGACACCATCATTCGTCCGCCAGTTGTTACGATTATGGGTCACGTCGATCATGGTAAAACAAGTTTGTTGGACGCGATTCGAAAAACTGATGTTGCGGGACGTGAGGCCGGTGGCATCACTCAGCACATTGGTGCCTACAGTGTAAAATTAGAAGACGGCAGTCTAATCACTTTCTTGGATACTCCGGGACATGAGGCTTTTACAGCGATGCGAGCTCGTGGTGCTAACGCCACAGACGTTGCGGTGATTGTCGTTGCCGCTGATGATGGAATGATGCCGCAAACGGCCGAGGCTGTTTCGCATGCGAAGGCTGCGGGCGTGCCAATCATTGTGGCGATTAACAAAATGGATAAGCCGGGTGCAAATCCTGAAAAAGTAAAACAGCAGTTAACTGAGTTTGAATTAGTCCCTGAAGAGTGGGGCGGTACAACAATTTACTGCCCAGTTTCAGCCATGAAAAAAACCGGTTTAAAAGAACTTTTAGAGCAAATTAAATTGGTCGCAGAAATCGCTGAGCTTAAAGCCAATCCAAAAAAACCTGGAACTGGAATCGTTATTGAATCCAAAGTTGAAAAGGGCAAAGGCCCTGTAGCAACGATCCTTGTAAAAGATGGTTCAGTTCGTATTGGACAAAATATCGTCGCCGGCATGGCCATGGGTAAAATTAAATCCCTTATGAACGATAAAGGCGAGCGAGTGAAAGAAGTCGGCCCTGGAATGCCTGTCGAGATCCAAGGTCTTGATGAAGTTCCACAAGCCGGTGACCGCTTCGATATCGTTCAAAATGAGGCGGCCGGAGACCAAGTTGTGGCGATTCGTCGTGAACAACTTCGCGTGGCTTCAGAAACTAAAAAACTTTCGCTGGAAGATATTTTTGCCAAAGTCACAAAAGGCGATGTCAAAGAACTAGCGATTGTTCTTAAAGCGGACGTGCATGGATCCGTTGAAGCAATCCGTGGCATGTTAGAGAAAGTCGCGACCAAAGAAGTAAAAACAAAATTAATTTATTCTGCTGTTGGTGGAATTTCTGAATCCGACGTCTTACTGGCTCACACGGCAAAAGGAATTATTTTAGGATTTAACGTCAGGCCTGATACCGGAGCGCAAGCAAAAGCCAAGCAAATCGGCGTCGATGTCAGAACATACTCAATTGTTTACGAAATGATGGATGATATTCGAAAAGCGATGGCGGGACTTCTTACTCCTGATGTGGTTGAAAAAGTCATGGGCCGTGCTGAAGTTCGAAACACTTTCAACGTTCCAAAACTAGGCATGATTGCAGGTTGTTTTGTCGCGGATGGAAAAATTCAGCGTTCTAATATGGTTCGACTTCTTCGTGATGGAAAAATTGTTTACGAAGGCAAGCTGGCCTCTTTAAAGCGATTTAAAGATGATGCCAAAGAAGTCGCTTCTGGTTTTGAGTGCGGTATAGGCATTGAAAACTTTAATGATGTTAAAGTGGGCGATCAGATCGAAGCCTTTATTAAAGAAGAAGTGGCTCGCGAGCTGACACCTTTGGAAGCATCGACATAATATGAAGCCAAAAGATCGAACGGGCGCAAGCTCTGACGGGCGCAGAGTCGCTCGAGCAGAAAAAGAAGTTCAAATGGCGGTCGCGCAATATATTTTGCACGGCCTGAACGAGCGCTTGCCTGGAATCGTCACTGTTTCCCATGTGAAAATGCCAGCGGATTTAAGATCAGCCAAAGTTTTTATCAGCGTGCTTGGCAGCGAAAATGAACGCGATCAAGTCATGGAAATTCTGCAAGATAAATCTCGATTTATTCAAACTCACTTGGGCGAACACTTGCGCATGCGCTATTGCCCAAAGCTTAGTTTTTTTCCAGATACCACCACTGAAAGTGTTCTCAAGGTTGAGCGCATTCTAAAAGAGCTGCAAGATCAAAAAGTGATCGGCTCTAAAGATGAGACCAACCTTGATGAAGAATAATACTCCCCTCTTTCACGGATTGGCTTTAGTCAAAAAGCCTGCCGGAATGACCAGTCATGATGTGGTTTCTCGAGCTCGAAAAGTTTTTGGAACTTCTAGCGTTGGACACTGCGGAACTCTGGATCCATTGGCCACGGGTTTACTTATTCTTCTTGTCGGTGAGGCGACAAAAATCAGTCAGTATATTTTAGAAGGCGATAAAAGTTATCGCGTTGGCGTTTTGTTCGGTCAAGAAACCGATACCCTGGATGTCACGGGGACAGTCACAAAAACGACTGAAATTCCGTCTTCTTCTGTCGTTATAAAAAAGGGCGGCACCGATTTAAAAGGCGCTTTCGAGTGGCCGATTCCAAGATATTCCGCAAAAAAAATCGACGGAAAAAAACTATATGAATATGCCCGCGAAGGAATTGCCGTAGAGATTCCGATAAAGGAAATGAAGTTTTGGGATGTGAATTATTTGGATTCAGATCAAGAAGGCCGAAGAGCTTCGTTTCATTTATCGTGTTCGAAGGGAAGCTTTATTCGGACTTGGGTCGATCAATTAGGAAAAAGTTTGGGCAGTTCAGCGACCATGGAAACTTTGGAACGAACAAGCTCAATGCCTTTTTCGATTGAACAAGCCGCGACGCTTGAAGAGATCGGCCAAAAACTGAGCAGTGACGAATCTTGCTCGGCCCTGGTCAGATTAGAACATGCTTTAACAGCCAGTAAGCGAGTGCAAGTGAAGGGCTTAGATGCCAGGCTTTTTCAAAATGGTCAGATCAGTTTCGATTTAAGATCGCGATTGATTCAAGGTTTTGATCCAAAAAAAGATCAGTATGTTTTTATCCTGTCAGGTGAAACTCAAAAACCCATGGGTGTTGTGGGGATTGAACCCGGCAAAGGATTTACGATCCGTAGGGTTTTTAACTGCTGATGAACGCGCAAATATTTAGAATTTATAGCCGTGCCGTCATTTCCGACGATAAGAATAGAATTTTAATGATTCAAAAAAAGCCCAATCAAAAAATAGCGGGTGGCTTATGGATTTTGCCAGGTGGCACAGTGGAATTCGGCGAAACGCCTGAAACAGGACTTACCAGAGAGCTTACTGAAGAAATTTGCTTTAGTCCTACTGAATTACATTTGATCGGCGTTGATACCCGGATCATTGGAAATACACACTGGCTAGGAATTTTTTTTAAAGCTAAAGGTGATAACAAATCAATTAAAAATAATGAACCCGACAAGCATCAGGCGATTCAGTGGTGCGATATCGATTTTATTAAAGAGCATCTCAGTGTCAACGAGCTCTCTTTTTTGATGCCATCGCCCCCCCCCCCCAAACTTTATAAACTG
>JAYTOY010000018.1:0-5102 GCA_043747555.1 Pseudobdellovibrionaceae bacterium
CGTTTCAAACATGACGACGTGATCGTAATTGACCTGCAATTCGCTAGAATCTTCAATGACAATGATGCGTTGGCCTTTTGGAATGCGAGTGCATAAAAGACCCAGCAATGTTGTCTTTCCAGAGCCTGTTCCCCCGCTGACAATAATATTTTTTCCAAGAAACATGCACACATCCAAAAACCTAGCGCCATCTTCTGAGATCGCACCTTTTTTAATATAGTCTGCGAAGGAAATTTTATTATTTGTAAATTTTCGAATGCTGACGGTTGTTCCTTTGCGCGAACATGGTGGAATCACCACAGCAAATCTTGATCCATCAGGAAGACGAGCATCCAATCTTGGCTCATCTTCGCTGATTCTACGTTTTACACTTTGAGCTACACTGGTCACGGCAGATCTTAAAGAGTCTTCATCTGTAAATCGAGCTGTTGTTTTTTCTAGTTTACCAGCTCGCTCGACAAAAATTTCATGAGGACCGTTGATTAAAATTTCGGAAACTGTTGGGTCATCTAAAAAAGGCAATATGGGGCCCAGGTTCTGACGAATCGTTGTTTTAAAAACGTCTGAAGCTCCGCTGTCCATGAATTTCCTTTACCGACTGGCTGGCTGACGCTCGTTCGGAGCAACGACCAATCGGCCTTCAATCCCTGATTCAGGAGATTGAAAAGTATAAACGCCTTCAGCTTTAGGAGTGATCGTAAATGTTTTAATTTTTCCGTAGCTTGTCGAATGATGCTCAGAGAAAGCATCCAGAATAAAACTAGAATTTTTATGTTTCGAATCGACGTTCACAATGTAAATTTTGTAACTTCCGCCTTTTTTCACATTCACTTTGTCGGGAACAAAACCTGTTTCAGTATTCACGATCACAATATCTTGAGAGACATCTGGAATCGCTAAGGCTTTTTGCAAAAGGCCCAAAGGCTCTTCTTCGACATTGCTTGCGGGCAAACGACTTTGATTAGTGATGCGATTAAAATCGACTTGGCGCCGGGATAAATCAACATCCCAGGCCATCGCCTGAGTCAGCCACAAACAAAGAATAAGAATTAAACTTCGGTTCATAAAAACCTCTTTTTTTGCAAAAATATTTTATTCTAATGCAGTTCTTTGCGTCCTTGAGCCTCACAAAATTCGCGAGCTACTTCTAGGGCTACAAAATGAACTGATTTTTCTTCCATGCGATGCAGCTTTTGCACAATTAGATCAGTGTCACCCTTGCAGGCATTAATCGCCGAACAAGCGGCATGCACGATATGGGGATTGGCCACCATCTGTCTGTTGACTGTGTCCCAGTCTAATTTCAAGACAGGATCAATCGCTCCAATAGTGTAAAGTGCGTCAAATACAGCTTGTAAATTTCCCTGCAAAAACATTCTGACCTCCGAAATCCGTTTCGAGTTCTGAATGTTTTTTCGGAATTACCTGGGAAAACTTGAGTCGTTCTGAAACACTTTATACTTTTGGCCAGGAAGAAATCTTTGGCGAGGTCTGATCTTTATTCGGCAGAAGGTGCTGGCTTTCCCTCGGTCACAGGCACGGGCTGTGCCTTCGTCTCTTTCAAAATAATATCGGCGATGTCCGAAGGCGAAACAGGCGTTTTCATCATTCTTAATTTGCGCTCATTTTGCGCTTCTTTGCTAATCACCACTTTTGCTTCACGAATTTTTTCTACCAGTTTGGTTTCAAAGCCGCCTTTACCAAGGTCGGGCTTCATTTGCGCCAGCATATTTTCCAGAAAAACTTGATATGTTACCTGGACCTCAGGCTTAAAGTTTTTATTGTTTTTTAAAGCGTTGATAGCTTCTGTAGCTAGCTCTTTCAAAGATTTTTCCCACGCGTCTTGGGATTCAAGCTCTGACTTAAGAGGCGGAATAACCTTTTCCACCATATTATCTTCATCTGGTCGACCTAGCACCGCTTGAAGGGCCTCTTTCAGGGGCACAGTCTTGCCAGCATACGATTTTTTAGACTCTTTGATTTTTGAACTGACGATATCGTTCATCTGATCCAGGTCTTTAAGGGCTAACTTGTGATATGTCAGGAGCAAACCTGCTTCAGAAAGGGAGCTCAGCATCAAAATCAGGGTTATAAACAGTGTTTTTGTTTTCATACAGATGATTGTAGGGCTGCTTAAGCTTCCATAAAAGTCCAATTTCTGGATTTCTCGACGCATGATTTCTGGAATAAAAAGATTCAAGAATCACAGAAAGTTATGTCATGATCAAAAGGCTTGAAAAAAACAACTTTGGAGGAATATTGAAAACATCTCAAATTTTGACCGGTTTATTTTTAGTGATGGGTCTAGTCGCTTGCGCACCGACTTCTAAACAAATTAAAGAAGCGATTGAAAAAGAGCCAAGCCTTGTATTTAAAGCGATTGAAAAAGATCCAAAAGGATTTTTTGAAACCGTAAAAAATGCTCAAGAAACTTATGCTAAAAAAGCTCAAGAAGACATGATGGCTGACGAAACAAAAAAACGTGATGACGAATTCACTAACCCGTTAAAGCCAGTGATAGATGACAGCCGTGTGACCTTTGGACCTAAAGATGCAAAAATCACAATCGTTGAGTATTCTGACTTTGAATGCCCTTATTGCAGTAAGGGTTACCAGACAGCCAAGGAAGTTTTAAAAAATTATCCTAAAGATGTTAAAATTATTTTTAAACATCTTCCTTTAGGTGGACACCGACAGGCCTTGCCTGCTGCAAAGTATTTTGAGGCCATCGCAAAACAAGGACATGATAAAGCTGAAAAATATCATGATGCTATTTTTCAACATCAAGACATGCTTAAAAAAGATGGCGAAGTTTACTTAAAATCGGTCGCTAAAAGCCTCGGTGTAGATATGAAAAAGTTAGACAAGGATTTGAATGATCCTTCAGTGGCAGCCCGTATCACAGCAGATTCAGAAGAAGCTCAAAAATTTCAAATCATGGGAACTCCAGGCTTTATTATTAATGGCGTTTCACTTCGCGGTGCTTATCCTTATGAGGATTTCAAAACAATCATTGATCGTCATTTGAAATAAATCTTATAGAAAGACTCCTTAGCCAGGGGAGTCTTTCTTCAAATTTTAAAAGTGAATGGGTAAAACTTGCCCTGTCAGTGTGATTCCAGTAACACTTAAACTTGTTTTTAAGGCCGTGACACGCAAACCCGCCTTGATGGCTTGCCGGAAAGCCTGACCATACACTGGGTCAATATCGTCGGCTGTTGTAAATCCTTCGCAATCATCACGTTGAACCACAAATACAAGTTCAGCCGAGTGACCTTGCGCCATTAAATTTATCAGCTCGCGCAAATGCTTTTGTCCGCGAGTGGTGACGGCATCAGGAAACTGCGCTTTTTTTTCACGCATCAAAGTGACGTTTTTAACTTCAATATAGTGGAATTTCTCTGGGCTTAATTTTCTTAAACGAAAGTCTAATCTGGTTTCTGCATTGATTTTAAATTCGGGATGAATTTCATCCCACTCTTGCCAGTGCGGAAACTTTTTCTCATTCAGGGCTTGCTTCACCAATTGATTGGGCAAAGAGGTATTTACACCCACCCAACTTCCCGATGGCGCTTGCATCATCTCGAGACTGTACTTTAGCTTTCGTTTGGGATCGTCGTGAACTGTAAAAAGACATGGACTTCCGGATTCGCCGCAAGTTCTTAGACTGCCTGTATTTGCCACATGGGCAGTGATCACCTTCCCCTGCCAGTCAATATCAGCAAAAAATCGCTTATACCGTTTTAAAAAGATTCCTTGCTCGAGCTTTAAAGGTGTTTTCATGGGCTGGACCTTAGCAAATTTTACCTATTAAGGGATCATCGGACGCTTCGCGTAATGTGATGCTATCCGGAGTCGTGCAGACTAGAACCTATCCATGTCTGACTCAGCCGTAAAAAAACCATTTATTCCTAAGCCGGAGTGGCTCAAAGTTCGAGCTCCTACCGGTGAAAATTACGCTCGCATCAAAGGGATGTTGGGCGAATTAAAATTGGCGACAGTTTGCCAAGAGGCCAAGTGCCCAAATATGGGGGAATGTTGGTCCGGCGGAACGGCTACGTTTATGCTGATGGGCGAAGTCTGCACGCGCGGCTGTCGCTTCTGCAATATTAAAACAGGAAATCCAAAAGGCGCGATTGATGCCTTTGAACCTGAAAAAGTAGCGTACTCGATTTCCCAGATGAGTTTAAAATATGTCGTGATCACTTCCGTCGACCGCGATGATCTGCCCGATCAAGGCACCAGTCATTTTTCTCGCACGGTCAGTACCATTAAAAAACTTTCTCCAGAACTGATTGTGGAAATTCTAACGCCCGACTTTCGTGGCGATCAAAAGTTAATTTGGGAACTTGTAGAATCAAAACCAGATGTGTTTGCACACAACATCGAAACAGTGGAAAGACTGACTCCAAGTGTCCGAGATCCTAGAGCCACTTACCGTCAGTCGTTAAATGTACTTCGTGCTGTCAAAGAAAAAGACGCAAAGATGTACACCAAGTCGTCGATCATGTTAGGCTTAGGTGAACAAGACGATGAAATTGTTCAAGCCTTAAAAGATTTGCGTGAAGTCGGCTGTGATGTTGTGACCTTCGGTCAATATTTGCAACCGACGCCAAGGCATTTAAAAGTGATCGAATTTGTAACCCCAGAAAAATTTAAACATTGGCAAACGGTCGCTGAAACGATGGGCTTTTTGTATGTTGCCTCAGGACCCTTGGTTCGCAGTTCCTATAAAGCTGGTGAATTTTTTATGAGGGGGATCATTGAAAAAAATCGAAAAGAATCTTTACTCGCACAAAATAATGAACAACAGGAGACTGTAAGCCATGGCAACTGAGGTCAAATTACCGGAACTAGGTGAAGGCGTTACTGAAGGTGAAATTGTAAAGTGGCTGGTAAAACCCGGTGACACAGTGAAAGCCGATCAATCCATTGTTGAAATCATGACTGATAAAGCCACCGTTGAAGTTCCAAGCCCTGTTGCTGGCGTTGTGAAAGAAATAAAATTTAAAGTCGGCGACATTATTAAAGTTGAAAACGTTATTTTAACTTTAGACAGTGGCGGCGCGGCGGCTTCAACAACAAAAACCCCTGCTTTATCA
>JAYTOY010000019.1:0-47834 GCA_043747555.1 Pseudobdellovibrionaceae bacterium
TAATTTTTCTAGCGACGGTTGTTGGAGAGCAATTAAGAAGCTCTGCTGTTCTTTGTTGAGAATTACCACTGACTAATAACAAGAAAACTTTCTCGTTTAAATCAGGTCTTCTTTGGTAGTAGGTATTATGGAAGGTTTGGTTTGAGAAAGTGGATCTGCAGCTTCTACACTGATAGCGTCTTTTCTGAGTACGTAATATTTTAACGAAGTAAGTGCCCTTTAAAATAAAATCAGTGGAGCTGCAGTTAGGACATTGCTTTGAGGTTTTGTGATCTTTTTGCATAGTTAAGATTAGCTATGCAAAGTTCAGAACCTACCGTCGCGGCATTATATTAAGTTTAAACCAGAACTATGTCCGAGATTATAGATGGTTGGGATGCTCTTCGAATTTTGTTGCGCACATTTGTGTGGGTCAGCTTCAGAGACTTTTGCAGTATCTAAGAAATAGCTCTTGGAATTATCATAAGATTTTAGTTAATCTTATTCATGGCAAAAAAGAGTTCAAAAAATAGAATAAGATTGTTTTTAATTTCATTGGTCACCTTAATCACTGCCCTTGAAATATCAAATGGCCAATCCCCAGATTTTTCCAGCCTTCAAGCAGACTTACCCAATAATATATGTCACAACAATTCCGTCATTATTAAAGAAATATCCTACAAAACTTATTATGTTAAAATATCTCGCGATGAGGAGCATTTATGTCGCTCTATCGAAATTGAACGTGATGGACAATTAGCTTATCGTGATGAAGAAATTGGGACCTATTATTTTCCTGGGGCGGACTTTGAAGAAATTGGAAATCCATTTGTCTATCTTACAAATCAAGATGAACCCTACTTGGTTTTTTCAAAGTGGACTGGGGGAATGCATTGTTGTTACTCATTGCATATTTTTAAGATCGCCGATGATTTTAAAAAAATTGCCGAGATTGATGGCGGAAATTTCTATCCCGTATTGATGGATATCAACAACGATGGAATTTTAGAAATTGAAGTGACTGACGATTTTTTAGCCTATCAGTTTTCTAGCTTTGCTTTTTCGGCCACAGGAAAAGTCATTTTAAAGTTTTCCGAAGACAGTTATCATGTGGCTCCAGAATATATGATAAAATCTGTTCCAGATCTCAATAACTTCAACAATCAAATTTCATCCTGGAAAAATAAGTTCCATGATGACGAAACTGGAGAGTCGCCCCCTCCTTCCCTCGTTCAAGTTATTACAGATTTGGTTTTTTCTGGAAACAAACAAACTGCATTTCATCTTGTGGATAGGTCATGGCCCCCTAACCTCGAAGGCAAAAAGGAATTTTTGGACTCTTATGAACAAACTCTAAGGACATCAAGATTCTATCGTGAGTTTGAAGAGCTGCTCTAAATCATGCCTGTCATTAGCAAAGTAAAAATTAATGGGCCCTATGGACTGATAGTACTATACAATATACGTTTTACCATGGGACATGCGCCATTTCTAAATCCGTTTGAGTTGACAAGAGTATAAACATTGTATATACTCTTTTAAAGAGAGACTTAAAAGGAGAAAATGCCATGGCAATCAAAATTCAAAAGTGGGGAAATTCTTTGGGGATTAGAATTCCTAAAACAATCATAGATAAAGTTAATCTTGGGGAAAATTCAGAAGTAGAAATCGAATCTAAAAATGGCACCATAGTTATTTTTCCGGCAAAAAAAGTATACTTGATCGATGAACTTCTGGATCAAATTACAAAAAGCAATTTGCCTTCTGAAGATGAATTTAAAATTGAAGGCAACGAGGTCTGGTGATGAACTATGTACCCAACCGAGGCGATATAATTTGGCTTAATTTCACTGCACAGGCAGGTCACGAACAAATGGGAACTAGGCCCGCATTGGTCTTATCCCCCGAAAAGTACAATAAAAAAACAGGACTCGCGATTTGTTGTCCTATAACTTCAAATATAAAAGGTTATCCCTTTGAAGTTGTCCTCGCTGGAAAAAACATAAAAGGTGCTATCCTCTCCGATCATTTGAAAAATCTTGATTGGAAAGTTAGAAAAGCCAAACTGATTGAACGCGCACCCAAAAGTGTCATTGAAGAGTGCTCTATGAAAATTTCGGCTTTGATTTTTAAATCATAAGCTACAAATTGTATCAAAAGTAAGAGCATCGTACGGAGATTGATGCATCCGTGCTTTTCTTGCCAATGGATTTGAGTCCGATAGCGATGCCAATCTTGCTTATCAAATCCGAATTCTTTGAATCGGATTGGAACTGCGCCAAAGCGGAAATGTCAGGATTATGGCTCTGCGGTTTTTCAACTTGCGCTGATTTCTTAGGCTTATTTAAAAACTCCATATCAATTTCTCACCAAATCAGTTTTGTTAACGCCTTTTTATTAGCTGACCTTGATCTTAATACGCGGATTTAAGCCCTGAAACAACTTAATCAACCGATCCGTGCTGAATTCATCAATTCGGTGGTGCAAAATCTTGCTGACCTTTGCTTTATCAACGCCAATCGCTTCCGCAAGCTCATCCTGAGTCATATCGTGCTCAGCTTTATATTGAATGAACTTTTGGCAGATGTCCCAGCGCAACTTTTCAAGTGGAGTAGCATCAGGCGCGATCATTAAGGTGCCTTCAGCTTTTTCTAACCGAGCACGAACCTTATCAAGTTGTTTTTTAGTAGGAAAACCCATGGCTATTTTCTCCTGTATGCGTTTACAACGCCAATATATAATTTGTTGTCTTCGAGCAGCCAAACAAGCTTGTACCGTTTGCCATCCAAGACTAAGCCGTCAGCGACAAAGTATTGAAATGGAGAATCACTGTCTTCCGGTTCAAATCTCAATCCGTCCAAAAGAGCGACGAGTCCTAGAATCGTTTGCTCGTCAACAGAGTCCGAATGCTTCAGCTCGTAATGAGGATCAATGACCACTTGGACAATCTTTAGCCCATTGACCGTTATTTTGATGTCGTGGGCTCGTCGCCTCATTATTGGATAATGGCATGTGTTGCCATATATGGCAACCACTATTTTGAGATTTTTGATAGGCAGAACAGAGCTTAGGGAATGCATAATTTTAATAATTATCGTATAAGAGTAAAAGCCTATTGCGGCTAACAGAAACTCAGGGTGCCCCTACCTTTGGAGGAGAACCGTAAAATTGAATGGCTAAGTCGAGTGTTCTGAATTTTTTTTGCATTTGGGCTTTTGAGATTGCTTTATGCAAGTTCAGGGTTGTTTTAATTTGTGATTTTAATTCTTCTGGCTTGGTGCTTTTGGAGTTGGCTTCGTGGATATGGCGTTAAAGCTTCACGATCACACGGCTGCTGCCTATAAACGCGGGCCTATTAGTGCAAGCACCTTCACCCATATGATGACCGATGGCGATTTTAAGGGTCGCCCGCTTTATTCGAATGAGCGAGGAGCTTCAAAAAGATCACAAAAGTGATTTTTACTTTGTGAGTAACCTGAAAAGCAAAAGGCCCGAATCATCTTCGAGCCCTTTAGTGGTTTTTTGGTTTCTAGGAATCAAGTGAGATTGTTCAATTTAGATTCTTTGTAGAAACTCAATTCTATTCCCAAAAGGATCACGGATGTCGCCGCGAATGAATCCTGGTAACGGGGAGTTGTCATTCCAACTAAGCCCATTCTTCGCAAGTGCGACTTTTAATCTGTCGAGATCGGAAACTTCATAGGCGAGATGAGCCTTCGTCTTCGAAGGATCATAACCATCCTGAATACTTAAATGGATTTGTACGTCTGAAAGCTGGAGCCAAAGTCCTCCATTCTTTTGGAGGTCCTCTGGCTTCTCGATTTCCTGAAAGCCCAAGAAATCGCAATAAAATTCTCGAGCCTTCGACTCTGAACCTCTAGGAATAATGATATCGGCATGATTTAGGCGAATTACAAAACTCATAATCGAAGGGTAATCGACGCAACGAAACCGGTCACGAAGGAAATCTCCAAATGCCAAGCTGCGGGTCACTTAGCCGGTTTATATTGAAGCTCATTGGATTTTGTTTAAGTCTGATAGGTTGGGCAGCCCTAAAAAGCGATCCATTTGAACTCACATCAGTGCCTTGCCACGGAAGCCTGTGCTCAAAATGGACAATAGTCCGCTAAAGCCATTTCATTTCTGGACATCAGACTATGAGGAAGGTATCTCTGCTGAAAATAGGAGTTTTTTTTAAAGTGCTGCGATGAAACTTATTTTCTTTATACTTACATTATTTGCATCAGTTCTTACTTTTGCGGCTGATCGCCAAAGCTGTGGCAAGTCAGGTGGAATTTCAGAAAGAATCTCTGACTGTTCCGAAATTAACAAGGGCTCTTCATCTATTTTATCTAATGGTAAATTTTGGACTCTGGTGACCGTAAATTCAAAGGGCAAAGAAGTTTGGAGGGATTACACCTCAAGGCTTATTTGGAGTGATATACTTGATCAGGCGCCGAGCATTTACTACTGGGCTGAGAGTGCATGTTTATCACAAGATGTACCCGACGAAGGAAAAGGAGGGCTCAGCATCCAATTTGATTTACCGTCCATAGACGAGCTCCGGCAGGCTCAGGACAACGGCGCATCAATCGTATTTACCGATGCCCTATCAACAATCTGGACCGGTACTATGGTCGGGGATGTAAGGGCTCGCAATTTTACTTTTAGCACCGGAGCGTCGAATGTAGCTTCGATCGGTTCCAAGTTTAGTATTAGATGCGTTGCTAGAAGTTACTGATTATTACCTCTTGATTCCTAGAAACCAAAAAACCAGTAAAGGGCTCGAAGATGATTCGGGCCTTATGCTTTTCAGGCTACCCCAAAAAAAAACACTTTCGTGATCTTTTTGAAGCGCCTCGCTCATTTGAATAAAGCGGGCGGACCTTAAAATCACCATCAGTCATCATATGGGTGAAGGTGCTTTGGGGAACCGTCTTATATTGAAACAGGGCTAATAGCCCTTATGAAAACGAAGAAAAGTCCTAAGAAGTTAAAATCGTGGTCTGATCTTAAAAAGGAACGATTCCAAAAAGATCCCGAGGAAGCCATTGCTTACCTTAAAGCCTCGTTGGAAGAAAACGGTGACATGCCTGAACTCGTCATTGAGGCGATCCGTGAAGTTTCTGAGTCTTTGGGATTGTCTATCGAGCAAAGATTCATAAAGCCTTGAGTAAGTCTGGCAATCCAACCTTGGGAACATTAACTGCGGTTCTTAAGACAATGGGTCTTAAATTATCCGTGGAGCGAGCCAGTTAAGTTTTGGCTAAATATTTTTAAGCTGTAATTGAATATAACGAACATAAACCACTTTTTTTTCTGGAAAACCCCATCGCGCCTACCACAAGCAAGAATCAGTTCATGACAAGATCTTCATAACCATAAATAAAATTAACTATTGCGTAGAATAAAATCCTGCATTTTTAAATTAACGTAGTCAGGTAAATCTAACTGCGTACAGTGAGATCCGTAAGGAACAGATACAAATTCGCTATCTTTAATTTTTTCATGAAATTCTTTTTGAAAAGATTTTGGTGTCACTTTGTCGTCTTCGCCAGAAATAATCAGAGTTGGCTTTTGTATTGTCTCTAAAATGTCATCACCATTAAACTTCATCAACGCTTCAAATAAAGGAAGAAACAGGCCCAAATCCATTTGAGAAACTCCGCGAGCATAAACTTCGACATCTTTAAAATGAGTCAGTTTCAAATTAAAACCCCCAGCTAGTGCGGCCATTCGCATTGCAAAAGGATTATAGACAGCTATCTTCCACAAATTATTCCACAAATCAGGATTTAAATCATACTGCGATTTCATGTAATGAAAAAAAGGCTCAACAACATCCAAACCAAACATTCCTTTAATTGGATTTTTGGCAAAGCCATTAATTAAAGTCATTGATTTAACGACATCAGGATTTTGTTTATAAGCCTCTAAGATCACAGGAACGCCAAAGCTGTGGCCCGCGAGATGAGCCGACTTTAAATTTAAACCTTGAATTAATCCAATGAGGTCCGTGGCTAAACTTTCAGTATTTAAATTTTCTAAATTTGCGACGGGGTTGCTTTTGTGATGTCCGCGCAAATCATAGGAGATCACTTTAAAATGTTTTGAAAAATGCGAAATTTGGAAATGCCAGTGATTCATTAAACAGGCGATGCCATAAACAAAGATAATAGGCTCACCTTCGCCGCGCACTTCATAATAAATCGGTGTGCCATCAAAACTTTTATGAAAGCCCGTCACTTTTGGAATTGTCATCTTGTCTAAATTCACAAATACCTTACTTTGATTTTTGTTTGCCCGACGCTAATAATGTCACCCTCTTCCAAAAAGGTCACCTCACCTTGGGAATTGTTGATCAAGACCTGGCCGTTCGTTAAATCCACAAACTGAACGCTGCCAGGGCCAGGGCGAAGTTCGAAGGCTTCATCAGGAACAGTTGGATCTTGCAGGTTAATATCGAGGTGATCAAAGCCAGCTTGCCGAGGACCATAACCCAAAGTAATTTTTTGATCAGCTTGAATGCCCTCAATAAAATCTAAAACTAATGCCGGAGAAAAAGCACCCAAATGAGTCTCCTCGGAAGGAATTGCGATCATTGGTTCCATTTGCTCCCAAAGCCCGGTGATTTTTTCCTGCCAGGTGAGGGGCTTACGGGAAACTGGGACCTCAAACGCTTGGGGCGCTTCGCTTAAGCTTGGGTTCTTTGGAGCAACTGGGCTTGGAATCGTGTCATCTTTAATCACCCGAAAATCAGTTTGGCCGATAGTGAAAATTACGCCAGGCATCAAGGCGATCTTTTTCACCTTTTTACGATTCAATATCAAGCCATTGGCCGAATCTTGATCCACTAAGATCAGCTGATCTTTATTATCAATTGTAACTTTCGCGTGTGTTCCTGAGACCTTAGAATCGTCTTCCAAAATTAAATCGCCCTTTTTGCGACCAATTGTAAAGCCTTCGGAAAGGACTAATTTAGAGCCCGATTTTGGACCATTTAAGGGAACGATGAAAAGTGCCATGTAATAACTTTAAATAACTTTTCTCAGACTTTCAATCAGGTTGCCTTGTACTTGGGCTAAAGGCATGTTAAACCCTCGTTTTCTAAAAAGAAATCCTTGTTCCTACGATGGGCGTAGGGGCTTTAACCGAGAGGAAGATTTATGGATCTGAAAATGGCTGATGTTAAGCGGCCCTATGAAGCGGTCGTGCTTGTTCACCCTGATGCAACAATGGATGAGCAAAAAGAGTTATTTCGAAAAAACAAAGTAACCATCGAAGGTTTCAAAGGCGCCATTCACTCGCTTGAAACTTGGGGAAAGCGCACACTTGCTAACCCGATCGGTAAATTACGAAAAGCAGTTTATTTCCACACAACTTTCGAAGCAAGTCCTTCAGCCATTGCTGAGCTTGAGCGAACAATGGGAATCAACGACAAAGTTCTTCGCTTTATGCACACACGATTAGATGAGCGTGTTGCTTTGACGAAGCACATGGAAGCTTTCAAGTTGGGTCTACAAGAAAGTGCAAGCCGTGAAAAAGAAAGAGAAGCAAAAATGCAAGCTCGTAAGTCAGCAGCTGCTGCCGCACGTGCCGCTTCTTACGACGGTTAATTTTTTATAAATGAAATCGCAGGCAACTTCGTCCAAATTTTTCGCCTTAGCTGGCCTAAGCTTTGTGTTGACCCTCTTAACGGTCTTCCTGGGTAGCCCATTTATCCGGGTCCTCCATAAAGCTTACAAGCCAATCTACTTCTGGGCCTTCGGGATCCTAGCAAGCTTGGCGTTTCTTTTGGTGAAGGTTCCAATATTTGCGACTTTGCTTGGCACTGTTTGGTTTCTGATTGGAACTTACGGCGAACTTGAAAAGCGCGGCAGCGGATGGAAATGGGCTAGTTTCTTGAGTCTGCTTGGAAGCTCTGTGATTTTAATTGGCGGCATGGCTTACACGCTTGTAAGTCTTGGCATCAATTCCTGGGATCGATATGCCTTGCTTCTTTCCGAGGGCCTTGAAAGCTTTCAGAAAATGAATCCAAGCTTAAAATTCGATACCAATATTTTAGCTCAGCAAACTCCGTCGATGTTGGTTTCTTTATTGATGATGGCTTTGGGCAATGCTTTGATTTTTGAAAAAAGATCAGCCAAGTATTTCAAAATTCATTCTGAAAAAATCGCATCGCAGTTGAAACTTCTTGAATTCCAACTGCCGGATATCGTCATCTGGACTTTTTTATTAGCCATGTTTTTTTCAATGGTTAATTTTGGTGTCCCGATGTTGTCAGTGATCGGTTTTAACTTGGTTAATTTAGGTGTAATTCTCCTTTTTTTCCAAGGGCTTGCCGTGCTCGAGGTTTTTTTCTTAAAAACGAAAGCCTCATTATTTTTTAGGGTTCTAACATATATTATTTTGGTGGGTTATCTCTTCGTTCTTTTGAGCGCTTTGGGACTCATCGATTACTGGGTTGATTTTCGGAGCCGTTTGCGAAAAGCAGCGCCTGTCGTCAGCAACTAGAAAGCGAGTGCACATATGAAAGTTATTTTGCAACAAGACGTTAAAGATGTGGGTCGCGCTGGAGAACTTGTGAACGTATCACAAGGATTTGCACGCAACTTTTTATTCCCTCGAAAGTTGGCCGTTGAAGCCACCGAGAAAAGAATGAAAGAGTGGGACCATTTGAAACTAGTTTCTGCTGCTAAAGTTAAAAAAGCTTTAGCGGAGAGACAAGAAGTTATTAATAAAGTCAGCGGGACAACCGTTAGCTTTAAAATGTCAGCCGGTGCTGATTCTGACAAATTGTTTGGATCTGTGACGACATCTGATATTTCAAAAGAATTAGAAAAACAGGGTTATGCGGTTGATCGCCGAGACATCCACCTAGAAGATCAAATCAAAGTTTTAGGCCAACACAAGGCTGTCATTCGTTATGGAGAAGGCCTTGAAGCGCAAATTAAAATCAACGTTGAGCGCGCTTAAAGTTGATTTTTTAGGTCTGGTTTAATTCAAGGTAAAAAGATTTTAAAAAGCTCTGGTGAAAGCCAGGGCTTTTTTGTTTTAAGCAGTCTGCTGCTCAGAACTCACTATTTTTTTAGGTAGCCGCATAACAAATTTAGTATTGATGCAACTTTTGTCATAGAAAAACTCGCCCCCGTGACTTTCTACAATTCCCTTTGTGATACTCAAGCCAAGCCCAGTTCCTTTACCAATTTCTTTTGTTGTAAAAAAAGGCTGAAATATTTTTTCTTGAAGAGCTTGTGGGATCCCTTTCCCGCTGTCTGTAAAGCTCACCTCAATGCCGGACTCTAATTCTGTAATTTGGATTTCAACCCAGGGATCTATGGTTCCCTGGATGGCGTCAAATGCATTAGAAAGAATATTTAAAAAAACTTGGGAAATTTGAACACCACGACACTGAAGAACATAGGGCCTCTTTCCAGAAAGACGAATTGGAATTTTATGGTTTTTAAATTTTTCGCGACAAAGCTCCAATGAGTCATCAATAATGCTGGAAATAGTTGTTTCAAGAAATAAATCCTTATCAGCATGGCGTGCAAATGTTTTCAAACCATGAATAATTTTTGAGATTCTTGCGGTGGTTTCATGGATGGCATGCAGACCAGCGCTGAAAGTGATGGGGTCTATTTGATTTTCATCCACTTGTTTTTTCAAGAGCCAAGCTTTGCCTTGAATAATGGCTAATGGATTATTAATTTCATGGGCAATTCCTGCGGCCATTTCGCCAAGTGTTGCCATTTTTGAAGCTGCTAGTAACTTTCCCCGCTCAATATCTAATGCGTCACTAGCTGCAACCTTTTCAGAAATATCTCGAATTAAAAAAGAAGCCAGTTTCTTTTGGCCGCTGGTCCCTTGTATGGGATTTACTTTGGCAGAAAACCAAGCGGCTCTATTGGGAAATTGAAATTCTAGACTGAGCGGGCGATTCAGGCGAAAAGACTGCAGCATAACGGACTCAAAGCCAACGCCAAAATAACCGAAAACATCCCGAATATTGTGACCAATAATTTGCTCCGAGGGCAAAAAAAGCAACTTTGGATTCGAGGTCCATAGGTCGATAAAAAGACCTGTTTCATCGACCAATAAAATCAGATCATCCAATGAGGCCATCAAAGCTTCCAACGAAAGATTATTTTTTCGTATATCTGTGATATCGCGGGCCATTGAAAAAATTAAACCGTCTTGATCCGCTTTTTTAAAGGACCAGCTTAAGCATCGATAGGTTCCGTTTTTATGTTGGAATCGGGTGCTGACATATAAAGGCGTTTCAATTAAAAACTGGCTATGATCTTCTGGGTGTACAAACTCAGATAAAACTTTAGCTTTCAATTCATAGGGTGTCCAGCCAAGCTGATGTTCCCAAGAAGGACTGACTTCCGCCGCAAAACCGTCAGGCTTTATAATTATAAATAAATCTTTAGCTTCTTTGAAGAAGCTTTCGAAAAGTCCCATCTAAAAATGGTATGGTTTGATGTTGTTTTATGACAGTCAATTTTACCTGGATCAGACGTTAATAGGTCTTTTTTAAATTTAGTAAAGTGTCTTGTAGATAGTCGGCTAAAATGTTTCGCATATCGTCCAAAGTCAGGGATTCTTTTTGAAGTCCAGCTTTCGCAATTAAGCGATTAAGCTCTTGCTCCATTGTCTCGCTAGGAAGTCCCGTCGAATCAATCACCGTTTTAATTAAAGCCTCACCCATAAAGCCTCCATGCTAGTTTGGGTCTATTCTACCTACTTCTTGGACAGCCCTATTCGATCAAAGGGTTAAGAACTATTCAAATTTCTAAATGAATCAATTAAGAATCTGGCCCTTAGCCTCGACGGACTTTAAGAGGCTAAAAAGAGCTCTAGATTTGGAGGAATGCTTAGTTATTTCCGGGCGCGAAATTACGGGGTTTTCCTGGCATTGGCGGCGGAGCTTGAGGCGGCGGAAGTGGGCTTACGCCATCTGGATCAGCATCACGGAACCGATTGAACTTACCGTCAAAGCGAAGTTTGACTGTGCCTGTCGGTCCATTTCTTTGTTTACCAATAATGACTTCGGCATGCCCCATTTTTTCAGGGTCTTCTTTGTCGTAATAATCTTCTCGGTATAATAAACCAATGACGTCGGCATCTTGCTCGATCGATCCTGATTCCCGCAAATCAGACAACATCGGTCTGCGATCTGATCGACCTTCAACTCCCCGATTGAGCTGAGCTAGCGCAATCACAGGGATATTCATTTCTTTAGCAATCGTCTTTAAGCCTTTAGATATTTCGGCGACAGCGCGCTCACGGCTTTCCACACGCTGTTTTAAATCCATCAACTGCAAGTAGTCGATGACGATCAAATCCAGGCCATGCTGGGCCTTCAGACGCCTGCAACGAGCACGAATTTCAAAAGGACTGATTCCCGGAGTATCATCAATAAATAAAGGCGCTTCGCTTAATAGCCCTGCCGCATTGATGAGACGGGGCCATGAACTGTCTTGAATTTTCCCACTTCGAAGCTCTTGCATGGATACTTTGGCTTCCGCCGAAAGCATCCTTGTCATGACAGCTTCCTTGCCCATCTCCAGGGAAAAATAGGCCACAGTCTTTTTCATTTTTATGGCAGCATGGCCTGCGATATTAAGACTAAATGCGGTCTTGCCCATAGAAGGACGAGCGGCAAAAATCGTTAGTTCCCCGCCATGAAGGCCCGCCGTCATTTTATCAAGCTCAGCAAAGCCAGTGGAAAGGCCAGTGATATCTGCTTTGCGCTTATAAAGCTCTTCGATTCGTTCAATACTAGTTTTTACGATTTCCATCGAGCCCACAAGGCCCGTTTGATTATTCGATTCACTGACTTTAAAAAGTTCAGCCTCAGATTGATCCAAGAAAACTTCAACGTCCTGATAGTCACCCGAGTAAGCTTTATCGATAAAACGAGTGCTGGTCGTGATTAATTTCCTGAGCAAAGATTTTTCGCGAACAATACGGCAATAGGAAAGAATATTAGCAGCAGAAATTGTTTTTTCTAACAAAGACGCCAGGTAAGAAGACCCACCGATCGGCTCAAGTTCTCTTTTGGTCTCTAATAGGTTTGAAATTGTTAAAAGATCAGGGCGTTCACTTTTAGCATGAAGTTCCTTGATCGAGCGGTAAATAATTTGGTGGGCGGGTTTGTAGAAATCTTCTTCTGTCAGTAAATCTGAAACTTGGTCAAAGGCAGACGCTTCCAGCAACAATCCACCTAAGATGGACTGTTCGGCCTCGATATTTTGAGGCGGCAGTATTGCGCTCATGGATCCCCCTTGACCATCCCCCCTGGACAGCTTTGACTCTAGCAGCAAAACAAAAGATGCGGGCAACAAAGTTGAAAGCCATGGTGGGCCCGCATACAGATCTAAATTTAAGCTCTATTAATTAGTTTTTTTGACACGAATCTTATAGTTGTCAATTTTCTTCTTCAAAGTATTGCGATTGATTCCCAGCATCTGAGCGGTTTTTACCTGATTGCCATTATAAGCACGCAAAGCAAGCTCTAGGAGCGGCTTTTCAACCTGTTCGATCACTACATTGTAAAGACCATTCAGGTCTACTTGGGCTTCTTTTTGCTGTTGAAAAAGAACCTCTAATTTACTTTTTACCAGCTTTTCCAGGCTCACTGACTGAAGATTAGCGACGAAGAGATTATCAGAACTGTTCAGGTTCGGCGTCATGGAACTCCTATGTGTTATCGTTACTTGAAAGGGCAGCTTCGAAGATGAAGCTGCAGGTTTCTATACTCCGCGTGTTGCAGGAGACCAGATATACTTATGTAGCTGCAATTGCAACCTTGCAGTTGAATTTTTTTGCAAAATATTTTCTGCCAACCAGCGTTCAGATACTTGGTTGTATGATGGGCTGTATAAAACAGTAAATTTTTTATTTAAACCATATTGACTACAGAATTCTTCTGACCATTTGAAGTCGGATTCAGAACAGATGACAAATTTAAATTCAGTCGAGGCAGGAAGCCCCTCAAGATTTTCTAAAAGAAAACTATCAGCAGCGCCACTGTCTGGAGTTTTTACATCCAAAATAATTTTTACTCTCGGGTCAACGCCGGCTAAAGTTCTTGACCCACTTGTTTCCAGAGAAACCAGACATCCTTGGTCAGCCAGATCGATCATTAAGGGTAGAACTTCTTTTTGAAGAAGGGGCTCGCCACCAGTGATGCAAACATATTTCGTGGGATAGCTTAAAATTTTTTGCATTAAATTTTCATGGCTTTGAAGCTCGCCTTCAAAATAAGAGTACTTTGTATCGCAATAGGTGCAGCGCAGATTGCACCCTGTGGTTCGCACAAAAACGGTGGGCAGCCCAACATAGGTAGATTCGCCCTGAATACTGAAAAAGACCTCGTTGATTTTGATCATAGACTAGACCTTGTGCTCTCACTAGGCTCTGCCAAAGTCAAGGCAGCTGCGAATGACCTTTCCCCGCGCCCTGAAAAAACGTAAATTGAAAGAGTGACTAAAATATTCAAAAAATTTCGACAAGATATCGTGGCCATTCTGTTCCTTGGACTTTCGCTTTTTTTGGCTTTGGCCCTAGCTAGCTTTAATCCAAAGGATCCGTCTCTGAACTCTGTAGGTTTTACCATGAAAGCTCTGAACCTGTGTGGCGTGGTCGGATCATTTATGTCGGACTTAATGTATCAGTTTTTTGGGCTGACGGCTTGGGTCTTAGCTCTGGGGCTTTTACAACTAGCGGTCGCTAGCTTCAAAGGCGAAGAGTTCCGCTGGAAAACCCTAAGACTGCTTTGGGCTTTTTTACTGGTGTTGAATTTGGCCAGCCTGCTCTCACTTTACTTCCCACATAAGAAAATTTTTAGCGATACCATTGCTATTGGCGGCTTGCTGGGCTTTGGCGTTTCGCAAGTTTTTCTGAAAGCTTTCAATTATGTCGGAGTGCAGATTGTTCTTTGGTCAATGACCGGAATTTTATTTGTTTTTTATTCTGAGCAAACGGTGAACGAAATCTTAACAATTCCAAAAATGATATTTGCCTGGTTTGCAAAAAAAATAAAAGCAATGTTGAAAACTTTGGGGGAAACCGCCAAAGAATCGTCACGCCGGAAAAACCTTGAAGATAAAGTAAAACCACCGTCTAAAGCTCTTTTTGCATTTGAAAAAAAGAACACTCAAGACGGCGCGCCAAAACAGCTTGAGCTTATTGATGATGAAGTTGAAGACGAAGAGCTGCAAGAGGACGTAGTTGGAAGTCCCCACATTCCAAGTCGCCGAAAGGTAATCTTAAAAGTGAAACCCCCAAGGCGTGTCGAAAATTGGGATATGCCAAAACTTTCATTGCTTGAAGATCCGCCACTTATTCGGGTTAAAGTCGACAAGGAAGAAATTCGCAGGAAAGCAGATTTGCTGACGGATAAGTTAAAACATTTTTCAGTAGAGGGCGAAATTGTTGCCGTAAAACCGGGTCCGCTTGTCACCCTTTTTGAGTTTAAACCAAATGCCGATGTGAAGCTTAGTAAAATCACAGAGCTGCAAGATGACTTGTCGCTCGCTCTTTCCAGCGAATCGCTGCGGGTGATTGCGCCGATTCCTGGTCGTGATGTTGTTGGAATCGAGACTTCAAATGCAAAGCGCGAAACAGTTTATTATAAAGACCTTGTGGCCGAGCAAGTTTTTTGGAATGAAGATATTAAGCTCCCGATCGCTTTAGGCCGGCAAGTGAATGGTGATCCAAAAATTGTTGATCTTAGAAAGATGCCTCATCTAATGGTCGCTGGAACAACCGGTTCGGGGAAATCTGTTTTTATCACCTCGCTCATTATTGGTCTGCTGTTCCGACACTCGCCGAAAACCTTAAGATTAATCTTAGTTGATCCAAAACAAGTAGATCTTGCGGCTTTTCAAAAAGTGCCCCACTTAATTATGCCACCTATTACGGAGCCACGAAAAGCGGTCTTAGCATTGAAGTGGGCCATTCGTGAAATGGATAAGCGGTATAAATCAATGAGTCGTTTCGGCGCTCGAGGTTTAGAAAGCTTTAACGAAATGATGACAAATTTAAATTCGCAACAAGTGACCGAGCACGAAAAAGCCAATTTAGATTTAGAAGCTCAACAGGCGACAAAGGGTGATACTTACTATTTTACCCCGCAACCTTATATCGTTATAGTTGTTGAAGAGTTTGGCGACTTGATGGCTGTTGATAAACAAAATGTTGAACAATCGGTGGTGCGCTTAGCGCAAATGGCCAGAGCCTGCGGGATTCACTTGATCCTAGCGATGCAATCGCCACGAAAAGAAGTTGTGACGGGCCTTATTAAAACAAATATTCCTGGTCGCATCGGATTGAAGGTCGCCAGCAAAATGGATTCGCGAATTATTTTAGACGAAGGTGGCGCTGAACGCATGCTTCCTAATGGTGATATGTTGTTTCTTGCTCCTGGCCTTTCAAAACCTATGCGGCATCACGGCCCTTTTTTAAGTGAAAAGGAAATCAATGATGTGACCGAATTTTGGGCGAATCAAGCCGAGCCTGACTTTGACATTCTTGCTATGCGAGCCCTTGAAGGGCATGTCGGAAGCAATGACGGTGGCGCAGACTTTTCAGGCGGCGGTGAACAATACGCCAATGAACAAGATGAAATGTACAATCAGATTCTACATTGGGCGTCCGAGCAAAAACACATTAGCGCCTCATTAATTCAAAGACGATTTCGTCTTGGATATCCACGCGCTGCAAGATTAATAGAAATCTTTGAAAAAGAAGGGGTTGTTGGACCCGCTAATGGCAGCAAACCGCGTCAAGTAATGATCAATCAATTGCAACAAACTTAATATTGACTCCCATCCTTAAGATGATCTGATAGGCGAAAGTTTTAAAGAGGGCTTCAATGGGAAGCCCTTCACCTTAAGGAGGAATTCAATGTTAAAAGGAATTATTTTAAGCCTAGTTCTAGGAGCTTCTAGTTTTGCAATGGCTGCACCAACATTTGTTGATGTTGTCACTCAGATTAATCACCAACAAATTTTAGATCAAGCGCACACAACTGGTCTTAACTGGAAAGTCGGCGAGACCAACAATTACTCTATCGACATGGGTTTCATCAAAGGAACTATGGTTATGTCGGTTCGCGAAGTGGGCGCTGATGGCGTTTGGCTTGATCAAAATATTGATTTAGGCTTTGCAGGTAAGCAAGTTGTTCAGACTTTGCTTGATCCAAACACTGGCGAAATCAAAAAAATGATCGTCAACGGAAAAGAAGAGGCTCCGCCAAAGAACAACACTGAAATTGTTGAAGTGAAAGAAGACAAAATCACTGTTCCTGCCGGAACTTTCGAATGCATTCATGCGCGTCTAAAAGACAAAGAAACTAATCAAGAATCAAATGCTTGGATAAATCCACAATTGATTCCGATTTCTGGCATGTTGAAAGCTGTTCAGCCAAGTCAGATTGGTGAAGTGACTATTTTGTTAACTGCATTTAAAAAGATGTAATGATCGCAAAAGCCGTCAAGGCCACCCGTTCAAGGGTGGCCATTTTTTTTATGTTGATCCCACTTGGCGCAACGGCGGCCCCGCCTAAAAAAGGCCGTGAAAATGCTTCGGATATTATCCAAAAGGCACAAAATCTGATCTTACAAAAAAATCGTCCCCAAGCCTTGGAAATTTTAAATGTAGGATTAAGAAACGAAAAGCCTAACAGTCTTCCGTTTAAAGAACTAAAAAAAAATATCAATGAAATGTCCCGCATCTTTATCACTGAAAAAGCCCAACAAGCTTATGAATTTTCTCTGTCGTTAAAAAAAATGGATCTGCCGCGTGCACTTGTTAAAATTAATGAAGCGCTTCGAGCAGAGCCCGAAAATCTAACTCTTCTTCTTGAAACCGCTCGGCAAAACTTGATTAAAGGAGACTGCAAAACGGCTTCCGAATTAGCTCAAAAAACTCAGAAGATAAATCCGTGGGACGATGAGCTTACTTTAGTGCTCGCTCAAACAAAACTTTGTCAAAATGACCTGATGGGATATGCGACAATCAAAGAAAGCGTTCCCAACGCAAACTCTATTCCATGGCTAAGTATGGACATCGAGTGGAATATTAAAGAAAAAAATTTTGCGAAAGCTAAAGACACCCTAAATCAGTTACAGAAATTGGATGGCAAATATCCTGAGCAATTTTATTGGGCTTGGAAAATCGACAGTGAACAAAAAGTAAATAATTTAGAATCAGCTCAAGACTATAAAACAGAATGTCAAAATATTACGGTGGCTTTCTATCGTCGATTTCTTCTGGACCCTCGTCTTTGCGGACACCTGAATGAAATCGAGATTTTTCTAAAAAACCAGCCACAGAATCCTTAAATAAGACCTAGGCCCAATGTAAACCCACATATAAAATGCCGAAGAGTTTTTCAGGATGAATAGATTAGAACTTCAAAAAAATATTCTTATAATTCCTGCTTCGCCGGGCGGCCTTGCGTCTACGGGAAAATTTTTGGAAGCTAACGGTTGGGCCGTCAACTGTGAGTACGATTTAAAATTAGCTCTTGAGTATTTAATGACACATCAACCAGAAGTTGTTTTAGTTTGTATGGATCATTCAAATAAAAATGTATCCGTCCTTCCCGATTTGATTTTAGAAAAAATTCGTTGTTGTGTTATTGCAACGACACAGCAATCCACGGTTGAAAACTATAGGCTTTTAAAAAAGACCAAATGTGCTTACAAGCTGTTTCCTCCAAGTGCGGGACCGGCCGTTCTGAGGGTCTTTACTAAACATGAAAATAGGTTGAATGGGCTCATCAACATCCGCGAAAGTTATGAAGTCAAACGAAGTGGAATTTCCCCAAAAATATTCAGATTACATTCAAAAGAAAACCAACCGTCGCAAACAATCGATTATGCAAATTTAGATTATAAATCGAAATCAATGGCTTACCCTGACAGAGTTCCCTCAAATAATATTCTAGTCCAAGGAACCGAGCGACTGATCAGCGAAATTATAGAATCAGACAGCACGCGTGTTTCTGAAAAATTACCCCTCCAAAAGATAGACAAAACCAGTCAAATCACGTGCATGCTGATCGAATGCCAACGATTTCAAGGCTACTTGGTGGCGGCCCTTGGTGCTGACTGCCACCTGGATGAAAACTTTAATGCGATTATAAGAAAGCATCTTATTCAATTTATGCAAGATCAAGACGAAGCGGTCTCAGCCCTTGAGACTTTCAATATGTTCATTAAGCCCGTCGCATTTTTGGATTGGGCGGCAGAATATGCAGACTTCTTAAGACGATCGATTCACAAACATAACGAGATTGCGTTTGCCTTCTTTCCCTTAGAGGGTGTTCGCGGCAGCTATCAGCCGGCCGATTTGGACGGAATGCTGAGCGTCCCCATTGATGAGTTTTATGGCGAAAACCAATTGGGGTTTGATCTTTATATCTTCTTTCCGGCCAATAAAAGGTATGTACTTTACACGCCTTCGGGCGCCGTTTTCTATGATTATCAAAAGGAACGGCTGACGGAACGAGGAATTGAAAAACTTTATATTCGTCAGAACGATTTGCCTGAACTCAACCGGTACCGAGCTCAAAAATACTTTAACACGATCGTTGAAGAGTACAATTCAGATGCGGATATGCCTGTCTAATTTTTAAAATCTGTGATTCAATAACGTATGTCTTTCCTGCCGAAAATCTTGATATCAAGCATTTTGTTGACCTCTTTTTCTTGTGGAGTCAAGGGTAAGCCGATGCCTCCTGCCGAGCCTGCATTTATTGGCAACGGAAAAACAATTCAAGAGAATGAAAATTTGAAGAAAAAAAACAACTTAGATGCGAAAAAAAAATTAGAAGCTAATGATGGATGATTTACGAAGGCCCCTTCATTTTTCAAAAATGCAAGGCGCAGGAAACAGCTTTTTAATCACTTGGGAAAATATTTCCGAACTGGTCAGAGCGCGAATGGCAAAGTTATTATGTGAACCCAACTTTGGCATCGGCGCAGATGGCATGGTGTTTTTAAACTTAGATGAAGATAAATCATTCAGTTGGGACTTTTATAACTCAGACGGGTCCACGGCCGAGTTTTGTGGAAATGCCGCTCGCTGTGCTGCTCTTTCTATTTTTGAACAGGATTCAAATATAAAAAAGATGGCGATAAAGACTAGCGCCGGCTCTGTACATTGTGAAATCAAAAATAAGCATTTTGTAGAAGTTAGAATGCCGAAAGTGGAATGGCTTTCAAAGTCATTGTCACTCCCGATGTGGCCGTTGCCTGTAGCGTGGCTTGATACGGGTGTACCTCACCTGGTGATTGAAGTTCAATCTCTAGAAGAATTAAAAAAATATAAACCAGAGGCTATTCAAATGCGGTCTTGCTCCCAAGTGGGACGCTCCGGCGCTAATGTTACCTTTGTATTTATTCAGGCGCCCGAAAAAATTTCAGCAATTAGCTTTGAGCGTGGCGTTGAAGATTTCACTTTATCTTGCGGAACTGGCGCTGTCGCTGCCGCTAGCTATGTGATGGCAAAACACCAAACGTCGGATTGCCAGGTTGAAATGCCTGGAGGGCGCCTGGATGTCGTTATCAAGGGGGAGCAAGTTTTAATGACAGGCGAAGCTCATAAGATTGCTGATTTAAAATTGTCTGAAGAATTTTTTCAAGAGGACCTTGCATGAAAAACCTAAGTGGAGTTTTTACTGCTTTGATCACCCCCTTCAAAGATCAAAAAGTTGATTTTTTATCTTTAGAAAAATTAATTGATTGTCAGATTGCAGGTGGGGTTGATGGCTTTGTTATTAATGGAACAACAGCCGAAAGTCCTACTTTAAAAATTGAAGAGCGCGAAAAAATTTATAATTTTATCAGGAAGAAAATTGGCAATTCAAAAACATTAATTTTTGGCACGGGCTCAAATGATTCCGATAAAACAATTAAAGATTCGTTGCGTGCGCAGGACTTGGGTGCAGACGCTCTGTTGATTGTGGTGCCGTACTACAACAAACCACCTCAGCGCGGCTTGATCGCGCACTTTTCAAATGTTGCTAACGTTGTCGATTTGCCAATTTTGCTCTATAATGTTCCAGGCCGAACTGTTGCTGCCCTCAGCGCCGAAAGCATTGCTGAGCTCAGTCACGTAAAAAACATTGTTGGGATCAAAGAGGCCACCGGGGATATTCAATTTTTAAGAGACATAAAAAAGTTGGCAGCCAAGAATTTTATTTATCTTTCAGGCGATGATGGAACCTTTGTTGAATTTTTAAAAAACGGTGGAAATGGCGTTATCTCTGTCTCGTCCCACCTCTTTCCCGCGGTCATGAAAAATTGGTTAGAAATGGTCGCTAGCGGAAAAGGCGATCACGCTCTTTTGGATTTTCAAAAATACAAAACATTAACGAATTTATTATTTGCAGAAGCCAATCCTATCCCCGTCAAAGCGGCTTTAAAAATGATGAATATTATCGAATGCGATGACCTGCGTTTGCCCCTAGTGACCTTGGAGGAAAAATGGCGAAAACCAATACGAGACGAACTCTTAAAGCTAAACCTTCTGAGATAACTTTGAAGGAAAAGAAAGATAATTTTAAAATCGGTGTGTTTGGTGCGGGTGGCAGAATGGGCCAAGAAGTTCTTGGGGTACTTAGGGAAACTTACGGTGAAAATTCCTATTTAGCCGTCGATCTTAAGCAACAAGCCTTGTCGGCCCAAAATATAGTTTCGGATTTGAAAAGCCCGCTCTGCAAAGGGATTAGAATTTGGATCGACTTTTCTTCCCCTGCTGGCTTTGCTGAAATCTTTCATTTTTGTCAGAAAAATAAAATGGCCTTAGTTTCAGGAACGACCGGACTGACAAAAGTGCAAATTAAAGCAATGGCGAAATCTTCCATTCCTCTTTTGTGGTCTCCTAATATGAGCTTAGGAATTAATATATTGCTAAAGGCCTTGCACTCCCTCAAGGGAGTCGAAGGATTCGATCTTCAAGTTGAAGAACTCCACCACCTTCGGAAAAAAGATAAGCCGAGCGGAACGGCGATCCTGATTCAGAACGAACTAGAATCATTAATGGGGACAAAATTAGAAAGGCCGCTGTCAATTCGTGGCGGTGGAATTTATGGTATTCACAAGGTTTGGGCCATGTCAGAAGAAGAAACAATCACTTTTGAACATCAGGCTTTGAACCGTCGGGTTTTTGCCAAAGGCGCTGTTCAGGCTTCGCAGTGGTTAAAAAAACAAAAGCCCGGTTTTTATTCACTTCAAAATTTGCTGGAACGTCCGTGACTCAGCATTCGTCACTTGTTTTAATTTCGATTAAAATGATTGCTGGCGTAGAGATATTGAAGCGTCTGGTCAATGAACTTAGGCTGATCTCATGGGCGATGGAATTTTCATCTGTTTATGTGCAATACGAAACTGACCAAAGATATGATTTTGATGCAAATTTAATCACTGTGTTAAAAATGGGAACAGACCTCAACGCCCAAGAGTTCGCAAAAAAACTTCTTTACACTCAGAATTATCTTTTGTCCTTTACGGGCCCTGATCGGGTAAAAATGACTTTGTTGGCTTTAGATCTAGAAACTTTAATGGTTCCAGATTTAACGTTGCCGCATCCTAGCCTGCATATCGATCCGCTGGTGATTCGATGCGCGACTGAGGTTTGGGGTAACTTTGAACATCCCATATTAAAGAAAAGTTTGCATGAATTAGCGCGGTCACTTCCGCCGATCACCAATGCTGAATTTATGTTGCAAGGAAAAAGCTTGGTCCTGTGACTGGATTTGAGTATAAGCATAGCTAGACTCGGAGGCCCGTATGAAATTTTTCTTAGACAGCGCTGATGTGAACGAAATTAAACAAGCCTATCTTCGCGGTTGGGTGGACGGTGTCACCACAAATCCGACATTGATTGCAAAAATGGGACGACCATTTAAAGAAGTCATTAAAGAAATATGTTCGATTGTTCCAGGTCCGGTATCTGCTGAAGTGATTGCCTTAAAATCTGATGAGATGCTGAAAGAAGCAGAAGAGCTTATTAAAATTGCACCAAATGTTGTGATCAAAATTCCAATGACTGAAGAGGGCATGATCGCAGTTAAAAAATTAAGTCATGACGGAGTTAAAACAAACGTCACACTGGTTTTTACTCCCCTTCAAGCATTGCTTGCGGCCAAAGCCGGCGCAACCATGGTTTCTCCTTTTGTCGGGCGCCTTGATGATATTGGACAAGATGGGATGGTTCTAATTTCTCAGATTCTTCAAATTTTTCAAAATTATGAATTTAAGACTGAAGTTTTAGTTGCCAGTGTTCGCGGTCCTCAGCACTTACTTGCTGCCGCAGAAATGGGCGCGCATATCGCAACGATTCCATTTAAAGTTATGCAACAACTGAGTCATCACCCATTAACTGATAAAGGCCTAAAATCGTTTCTTGAAGATTGGCAAAAATCTGGATTGAAGCTTTGATAGGTCGGCTGGATTTTTTACTTTTATTAGTCTGCGGTCTGGGACTTTCGTCATGTGCGACCAATCAGCCCGGAATGCTCCTGGAAGAAACCCCGCTGAACATGACTGAAAGTCGAAAATCAGTCATTTCGGTGATTGGTAAGCCTCGAGAAATTAGCGAAAATGGCCGTGAGCTCTTTTCTGGCTTTTACGACAGTCGGGGTCTAGACTATGATCCAGGAAAAAGTGGTCCTGAAAGATTTTTTACCCATGTCTTAATTTTGGGTGATCGCCGGCCATATGACATTCGAGTGATTGTGACAGTTGAAGAGAAAAAAGGTCGAAACTTCGTTTTAGCGGGTTACGATGATGAAAAAGCCAAACGGTTGTCTGAAAAAATAAAAAAAGCGCTTAACCAAAGTAGGGATAATCGCAACTTCATTGACGATTTCAAAGCTTACTAACAAACTGTGACTAGTCACCAAGGACTAGGGAGACACAGTTGCAAAGGCTAGGCATTCATACAATTATATTATGCCTGTTTTCTTTATGGCCTCTAGCCACTGAGTCTATTCGATTTTGGCAGATTGACGCCCCTATTGAAATTAAAGTTCAAAAAAATAATCCTCCCTTTCAAGCCTTTCAGCAAGCGCGACCGGCTTTTCAAATTGTTTCAAAAAACCCTATTACATTTCAAAGAACAGCCAACTTATCTGTTGATACTTTAATTGGTCAGAATATTCAGACAGCTAAAAAGATTGTTTTGCTGGAACCCATTATTGTAAAGAAGTTTCAAAACTTGGATATTCAACAACTGGCATCTGCTGAACCAATGGATTTAAGCTGGGTGAGTACTTTGCCACTTCGACAACAAGTTCGGTTGGAAGAGGCTCAGTCTCGATTTGCTATTTTTGATCGGCCGCCATCGACGGACTACATGCCGCCGAAATTACGTGAAAAAGTTGCTCCCAACAAAATTGAAATTATAAAAACGGCTCAAGGATATGAAATCCACGGGCCCTGGGAGATTGCTGGTGGGCTAGGGTGGACAAATGACCACTCGATTGATTTGCGCCATTTTGTCGAAGGTGCCAGTCGTGAAGCGGGAGTCCTTTCTGTAAAAGATGGAACGTACAAAATAAATATCGCGTCGCTGGCCGGAACCTTGGTCGCAAAGATGTATGATAAAGCGGGACAACTTTTAGGCGAGGGTAATTTGCCTCTGCAAGGAGGATTTCTGCAAGCCGGACTTGCGCCAAAATTAATTATACGACCGCAAGCTAATTTTATCCGTGGAACAGCACCGAATACTTACGATGGTGGCAAAAATAAAAAACCCATCGCCGGGTTGAGCGCCCGGGCATTGCAGAATGATGCTACTTTTGGAAAAGGTCCCGATGAAACGTTGCAATTATTGAATATGAATCGAAACTCGCAGACGATCGCCCGTTTCGAAGCCGATCATTTCGCAAAATCCAATATGTTACTCATTTCCGGGAAGGATTTTAAAGCCCCTGTCTTTCCTGAAAAAATGATCAACGCACTGAAAGAAATTGTTAGTGAGCAATTATCATATGACTTGAATAATCCAGAGCTTCCTTTGATATGGGGACAAGTTATCATGGATGAGCGAGCCGTCCCGGGCGCGCAAGTTGAAATTGAAGGCGAGTCATCTGCTAAAATTATTTATTTCGACTTACTCAACCTGCCCGACACAAACCTTAAAGAGACTTCGGCCAATGGATATTTCGCGATTATCGGAGCGCAGGAAGGCTTTCATGCTTTGATCGCTCGTCGGGGTGGACACTATTATGCTCACAATGTGGCGTCACTGGAAGCGGGCACGGTTTCAATTGCAAATTTAGAATCTAGTTTAAAAACAAAAAATGTTCCTTTGCGCGTTTTTGATGCTTTTGCAGGAACAGCTCAAGCTGCAGATCTTGAAATGCAAAGCTTGGAAGAGCCATTAAAGGTTGATGACAAGGGGTGGACTTCGATTTTGCTTCCACAGGTTTCCAGGTTGAGTTTGATGCAAGTCATGCCTGTCAACGAGGGATATCTTCCTGCTCAATATTTTTATAATGATGATCAAGATTTTGTTCATGTTCCTTTGATTTCAGAAGATTGGCTGCTTAAAATTTTAGAACCAAAATGGTCTGGAATAGATGCCGAAAAAGGAACGGTGATCGGGTTTGTGCAAGATGAAAATTTTGAAGTTTATCTAGCAGGTGACGACACTTTTTTACCAGAAAACATCACCTATTTTGATAGCGAAGGAAATTTAAGTCGTGAGGGAATTAAGGGTGGGGGGTTTATAATTAATAATATTGACCCCGCAACCCAAGAAATTGTTGTTTATGGAATCCAAAGTGAAAGATTATCGTCAAGACTATTGCCCATCGATCAAAAATCCGTTTCAATTATTTTATTTCAAGAAAATTGAGCCAAAACTTTTTGCTTAAAAAATTCGCCACGCTCTTCAAAATTTTTAAACTCATCATGACTTGTTCCGCCTGGGCTTAGCAGCAAAGTATCCCCGGGTTTAATTTTTAAAAAGATATCATCCAAGGCAGGTCCCAGTTTTGAAAAAAGAGGACCCTCAAGACAAGTTCCGATTTTTGCTTTTTCAGCAGATTCGCCAAAATAAAAAATCTTTAAATTCGAAACTTCTTTTAAGCGCGATAGAAAAGACCAGGGTAAATTCTTATCTTTTCCGCCAAGAAGTAAATACAATGATGAAGGACTAGATACAGTTTGGGCCAAGGAATCAACGGCGCTGATGACGCTATCTAAAGCTGTGGCCTTGCTGTCATTGACAAAACAAATTCCTTTCAAAACGCCTAAGTTTTCAAGACGATGTTTTAAGCCTGGAAATTTTTTAATCGCCTGAATTGAACTTAGCGGCCAGCGGGCCTCTTGTGCTAGGGAGGCAGCAAGGCATAAGTTTTGTTGATTGTGGGCGCCTAAAAGCTGCGAATCCGATAAATTAAAAGGCTTAAGTTCGTGATCATCCCAAGAACATATCTTGATTTTAGTATTCCCCTTTGTTTTTGCGAAATTAAAAAGGTCTGGACTGTGGGAATTCACAAAGACAGCGCCGCGGGTTTTTGAAACCAACGTCCATTTTGTTTCATAATATTCTGCTAAATCCATATAGCGCTCAAGATGATTAGCAGTAAAAAAAGTTAGTATTGAATGATCAGCCGAAAGATTTTCATAATTTTCTAATTGAAAACTTGAAAGTTCTAACGAAAGCCATGTCGCGCGATTTCTTTCCCCATCTAAAACTTCGACAACGTACTCAGCTAAGGGCTTTCCGATATTGCCTACAGCCATATTATTAGGATCGAAAGCTTGAGCGGCCGCGGCCAAAAGACTAACCGTAGTGCTTTTGCCCACGGAGCCTGTCACTGCAATTATCTTTTCAGAGGATAAACAAGAAGTCGCGATTGCTAATTCGCTGGTGATTCGGACACCTTGCCTCTTAGCAGCTGCCAAAGCGGGCGTTGATAACGGGATGCCAGGCGAAACAACTAAAGTTTTAACAGGGATTTCTGCAAACATTTTTTCGAGGTCATTCCATTCAGCCACACCAGCCTTGGAATCGAAGGTTACAACAGATTTTTCAGGAGCCAGCAATTTTAATAAATTAAAGGCAGCTGTTCCGCTGAGGCCCATGCCTATAATTCCAATGGGTTCGACTAGACCTTTCACAAAATGACTCATGGCTCATGTATCTAGTAAAAAAACAAGATTTGCAAAGAAAAGAATGTAGTTCAAAATAGGATGACGATGTCAGACTTAAGTTTTTACCAAGCTCAATTTACTGCCGTGATCAGCGATCTTCACCTTTGTGATGCAGAACCTGTGAATATCAAGTATCCCCTGTGGAAAAAATTTAAAACCCGTCAGTTCTTTTTTGATGACACATTTGCGGCGTTTTTAGTTCATCTAAAGATTAAATCCGGCGGCGAACCCATCGAGTTAATATTAAACGGCGATATTTTTGATTTTGATAGCGTTATGGCAATGCCAAAAGATCCGCCTTACCGAATTTCTTTTATTGAACGCAAGCGGGGACTTTTCCCACGGGCCGAGCGCTCTAAGCATAAAATTAAAACAATCCTTAAGGACCACGAAGTTTTTGTCGATGCGCTTAGAAATTTTGTCAATGAGGGAAATCGTCTGGTTTTTGTGATGGGAAATCATGATATCGAATTGCATTTTCCAGAAGTCCGCCAAGAAATTATGGATCAATTAAGACTTTCACCTGAATTTCGCGATCAAGTCCGATTCTGTGAATGGTTTTATATTAGTAATCAAGACACTCTTGTGGAACACGGCAATCAGTACGATCCCTACTGTGTTTGTGACGATCCGATCAACCCTTATATTCGTGGCTATAGCCATGTTTCTTTAAAGCTTCCATTCGGGAACTTAGCTTGTCGTTATATTATGAATGGCATGGGATTTTTTAATCCGCATGTCGATTCAAATTACATTATGACAATGAAAAAGTACGTTACCAATTTTTTGCGTTACATGATCAAAGCACAGCCATTGCTTATTTTGGACTGGTTTGGTGGCGCGCTGATTACATTAGGGCATTCGTTTATTTATCGACTGGCCGAACCGATCAGGAATCCTTTGCGAATTGAGGACCACGTTAATGAAATTGCCTATAAAGCCAATGCTGAACCAAGAATGGTCCGAGAATTAAAAGAACTTTTTATCCCCCCTGCGGCCAGTAATCCCTTTTTACTCATGCGCGAATTGTGGTTGGATCGGGCGTTTATTATATTAATCGTTTTTTATCTTATTTTTCAGGCGATGAGTTTAATTAAAGCGATGATTAATGTTTCCTTTTATTGGGCTTTTATACCTTTGTTCGCCTTTCTTCCATTTTTCTTATTTTACTCGAAATCTATTACTTCTTTGGTTTCAGGATATAAGGAACCAGATGACCGTATTTTGGCCATGGCCAGCGCAATTACAAAAGTGAAAAGAATTGTATTTGGCCATACACATATCGTTAGACATGAGATGATTGGCTCCGTTGAACATTTAAATCCGGGCTGTTGGTCGCCGGCATTTCTAGATATCGAATGTACAAAACCTTTAGACCAAAGATCTTTCGTGTGGATTTCTCCGTCCATCGAAGGGGGCCGGCAGTCAGAGGTTTTTCGATTTGTAGATGGCGAGTCATTTCCCTTTCAGGCAACAAAACACGGCGCATCACCTCTAAATTTTTAAATATGTCGTTGTCAACACCTAGGCCCTATGTAAACCTTGTCTGGTTCAAGTCAATTAACGGAGGCTTACAATGTCTGAAGTTCTTGTTGTAACAAGCAAAGTTAAAAAGTTAATCAAAGAAAAAGGTGGAATGAATACCTCTTCTCAAACGATTGATATCCTTAGTAAAGCGATTGAAAAGCTTTGTTTAAAAGGTGTTGAAAGCGCAAAGGCTGATGGCCGTAAAACTGTGATGGATCGCGATATCGTGATCGATCATATCTAGCTTTAGAATTAAAGCGACCAATTTAAAATTAACGACGAGGGGAAATCCCTCGTTTTTATTTTAGAGCATCTTTAGTAGCTCATCCCAACTGATCACTTTGACGCCCAAAGAACCGGCCTTATCGATTTTCGAGCCTGGGTCATCGCCCGCAACCAAATAATCAAGCTTTGACGAAACGCCAGAAAGGATTTTCCCACCGTTTTTTTCGATGGTCTCTTTGGCTTCATCTCGTTTGATGGCTAAAGTTCCTGTGATGACAAAGCTTAATCCAGAAAGCTTTCCTCCTGTTGAACGGCGTGGAGCTTCGATTATAATTCCAAGATTTTTAAGTGCCTTGATCTCATCAACCAACCTTTTATTTGTAAACCAGTCTCTGATGGATAAAGCAACTTTTGGACCAATCTCGGGAACAGCTAACAAGTCTTCGCTGGTAGCGTTCTCTAGATTCTCAATGGACAGATAATGATCGGCTAAAAACTTTGCGGTTTGTTCTCCGACGTAGCGAATACCTAGAGAGAAGATAAATTTAGCCAATGTCGTGCGCTTGCTTTTTTCTATACTTTCCAAAATATTATCGACAGACTTTTCGCCTTGGCGATCTAAAGATAGCAAAACATCTTTATTTAAGCGATAAAGATCAGAAAATGTTTCGATAAGTCCCTGATCGACAAAAGTTTCAAGCAGGCGATCACCCACTTTTTCAATATTCATGGCCCGTCGTCCGGCAAAATGTTTCAACGACTCTTTTAAAACGGCTTTACAAAAAGGATTCGGACATCTTGTGATCACTTCTTCTTCAGCTTTAAAACTTGCCGTCCCACAGGAGGGACAAGCGGTTGGCATTTTAAAAGCCATGCTATTTTTAGGCCTCTTGTCCAAAACAACGGATACAACTTCAGGAATGACGTCACCCGCTCGTTGCAAAATCACCGTATCCCCAATTCGAACATCTTTACGTTGAATTTCTTCTTGGTTGTGAAGCGTAGCATAGGTGATGACCACACCGCCGACTTTTGTAGGCGTCATAACAGCTCGGGGAGTTAAAGCTCCCGTGCGCCCCACTTGAACCTCTATATCTTGAATCACCGTCTGAGCTTGTTCGGGTTGAAATTTTGCAGCTGTGGCCCAGCGGGGATTTCTGGCCACTAAACCAAGATCATCTTGCAAACGGAAGCTATTTACCTTGACGACAATTCCATCAATATCAAAGGACAAATCATGGCGTTTTTTTTCAATCTGATGATAAAAATCAACGACACCCTGAGGGCCCAAACTTTTGTGAGTCAATTGTAAAGCAACGGGAAGGCTCCACTCAGAAAGTTGAGTTTCTAATTCTTCCTGTGAAGAAAAACTAACGCCGTCCACTTCACCCACTGAATAGGCAAAAAATCTTAAAGATCTTTGCGCTGATATTTTTGAATCCAGTTGTCGGATCGTGCCCGCGGCGGCATTTCGGGGATTGGCAAAAACATTTTCACCATTTTCTTCCTGCGCCTCATTGAGCTTCAAAAAATCTTGTTTATACATGAGCACTTCGCCTCGAACCTCTAGAAGGGCCGGCGGTTTTTTTGCTGATAAAACCAAAGGAATAGCTTTCACTGTTTTAATGTTATGGGTGACGTCTTCACCGACTGACCCATCGCCGCGGGTCAAGGCTTGGACAAGAACACCCTTTTCATAAATCAGTTCAATGGCAAGGCCATCAAATTTTAATTCGCAAAAATATTCGATATCTTTGTCTGGGCCCAGAATTTTTTTAACTCGGCCATCAAATTCAAAAAGATCCTCAGGCGAATAGCTGTTTGCAAGCGAAAGCATGGGCTTGCGATGAGGAACTTTTTTAAATAAATCCAAAGCTTGGCCACCGATACGTTGGGTGGGCGAATCCGTCTGATGCAATTCCGGATGAGCCTCCTCAAGGGCGATCAAGTCGGCCATTAACTGATCGTATTGGAAATCCGTAATCTGGGGGCGATCCAAAACGTAATAGTTATGGTCGTGTTGCCGAATCAGTTGTTTCAGATTTTGGTGTTTTTTTTGTACTGCGGACGCCATAGCGACAAACTAGCACCACCTGAAGCTTGCCTTCAATAGTGCAGGGCTTCATTTTGTCTGGATTTACTGACTTCATTGAACGACAGACCCTCATTGAATTAGATTAGGTTTTTAAATTGGAGGCTTTTGTGATTGATCTAAAAACTGTCGAGCGGATCGCTCATTTAGCTAGGCTTGAAGTCAGCCCGGCGCAAGCGCAAGAATTCAGTGAACAGCTGTCAAAAATTTTAGGCTATTTCGAACAGATTTCGAAGCTCGATACGAAAGATGTTATCCCAATGGTCACCCCGTCCGAAATTGAAGCTTTTTGGCGCGATGATGAGCAGGTCATTAAGCACGAATCAGAAGCGATGGTCGCCAACGCTCCAGATAAAATCGGCAGTCTCTATAAAGTTCCACCGGTTGTATAAAGGAAATATGAATGGATTTAACAAATGCCTCGATCTCTGAACTAAGCCAAGCCGTTCGCACAAAAAAAATCAGCGCCGTTGAAGTGGCTAAACACTTCCGCGGACGAATCGAAACATTAGATAAAAAATTAGGATCGTTTATTTCAATGAATGATTCTTTTGAAAAAGAAGCGATGGCTGTCGATCAAAAAATAGCGAAGGGTGAAAATCCAGGACTGATGGCAGGGGTTCCTTTTGGAATTAAAGATTTGCTTTGCACCAAAGGATTAAAAACAACAGCCGCCTCAAAAATTTTAGAAAATTTTATTCCTCCCTATGACGCCACGGTTGTCTCTAGATTAAAAAATGCCGGCTGTGTGGTTTTAGGAAAAACTAATCTTGATGAATTTGCAATGGGCTCTAGCAACGAGACCTCTCATTATGGACTTGTTCGTAATCCATGGAATGTGGAATGTATACCTGGTGGATCAAGTGGTGGGTCTGCGGCGGCCCAAGCCGCTCGGCTGGTTGTTGGCACCATTGGCACCGACACGGGCGGATCGATTCGACAGCCCGCCAGTTTTTGTGGAGTGGTTGGTGTAAAACCCACTTATGGACGTGTCAGCCGTTATGGAATTATTGCTTACGCTTCAAGTCTTGATCAAGCGGGCCCCATGGTTTCATCCGTTGAAGATGCAGCTCTTGTGATGGAAGTTATTTGTGGAAAAGACACAATGGATTCAACAACTTCCGCAAAACCTGTTCCGGCTTTTGCTAAAGACATCAATAAAAACTTAAAAGGTTACCGCGTCGGTCTGATGAAAGAGTATATGACGGACAATTTGCATCCAGATGTAAAAGCTGCGATGGAAAAAGCAGTCACGGATTTAAAAAGGCAAGGCGTTGAAGTGGTAGAAATTTCTGTGCCATTAACAGCTTATGCAATTCCAATTTATTATTTAATTGCTTCAAGTGAAGCCTCTTCAAACTTAGCGCGTTATGACGGCGTTAAATACGGTTACCGAGCGGATTTTGCATCCTTATCGGGAATTGATTTAGATCAGTTTTATTCAAAAACTCGCGGCCAGGGTTTTGGCAAAGAAGTTCAACGCCGAATTATGATTGGAACCTACTGTCTATCGTCTGGGTACTTTGATGCTTATTATAATAAAGCCTGTCAGGTTCGCCGAATGATGAAAGATCAATTTATGGAAGCTTTCAAAAAATGCGACGTTATCTTAAGCCCGGTAACAACTTCACCAGCTTTTAAAATTGGGGAAAGAATCTCTGATCCCTTATCGATGTATTTGAATGATATTTTTACAACATCAACAAATCTTGCGGGTCTTCCCGGACTGAGCGTGCCTTATTCCGTATCCAAGGATCAAGGTTTACCTATCGGACTACAAATCACAGCTGCGCATTTTCAAGAACAAAAAATGTTGAACGTCGCTAGCGCGCTAGAAGATATGGCCCCCGCGAAAGGAAAAAAACCCAATGTTATCTAATCGAGGTTTTGAACCAGTGATCGGAATTGAAATTCATGTTCAGCTGAATACAAAAACAAAAATGTTTTGTGCTGATTCTACCGAATTCAATGCCGGAGATAATGAAAATACATCGCCGATCAGTGTTGGAATGCCTGGGACTTTGCCTGTTGTTAATAAAAAGGCCATCGAGTTTTCGATTAAAACGGGCCTTGCTTTAAATTGCCAAATCCGCGAACGTTCCGTTTTTTCACGTAAAAATTATTTTTATCCAGATCTTCCCAAGGGCTATCAAATTTCGCAATACGATCTGCCTTTATGTGAACATGGCGAAGTTGAATTTATGGTCGATGGTTATAAAAAGAAGATTAGCATCACGCGAGCCCATTTAGAGGAAGATGCGGGAAAATCCATTCATCATGGTGACTACACTTTAATTAATTATAATCGTGCTGGTATTCCTCTGCTAGAAATCGTTTCAGGACCTGATATGCGAACACCTGCCGAAGCGGCCGAGTACGGCCGAATGGTTCGACAAATCGTGCGCTACCTAGGTGTTTGTGATGGAAACCTTGAGGAAGGTTCCATGCGATGTGATTGCAACGTCAGCGTTAGAAAAGTCGGAACTGAAAAGTTTGGAACAAAAGTAGAAATTAAAAACGTCAATTCCTTTAGGTTCGTTGAAAAAGCGATCGAATTTGAAATTGAACGGCAGATTGATGCAATCGAGCGTGGCGAAAAAATTATTCAAGAAACAAGACTTTGGGATCCTGATAAAAACCGTACTTTTTCAATGCGTGCAAAAGAAGACGCGCAAGATTACCGCTATTTTCCAGATCCGGATCTTTTACCCTTAATTGTGACCCAGGAAATGATTGCTGATATGAAAGCAAGCCTTCCCGAGCTTCCCATTGCAAAAGCAAAGCGATTTGTCGAGGCGCATGGCTTGCCCGAATACGACGCTTTGGTATTAACAGCGGAAAACGACTTGGCTGATTTCTATGAAGAGACTGCAAAGGTTTCTAAAAATTTTAAATCCTCTTCGAACTGGGTTATGACAGAACTTTTACGAGAGCTTAATCAAGCCCAGAAAACAATTTTAGAATCCCCTATCAAGCCAGCCCAACTTGGAGAAATGATTTTACTGATTGATGCTGGAACAATTTCCGGAAAAATTGCTAAAACTGTTTTTCAGGAGATGTGGCAATCCAGTAAAGATCCTAAAGTTATTATTAAAGAAAAAGGTCTTGTTCAAATCTCTGATACCTCGGCCATTGAAAAAATTATCGACGATGTTTTAGGTGCCAACCAAAGTCAGGTGGCAGACTATCGCGCCGGACGCACCAAGCTTTTTGGATTTTTTGTAGGGGCTGTGATGAAAGCATCTAGGGGCCAAGCTAATCCAGATCTTGTGAATAAAATTTTAACGGAAAAGCTGCAGGGATAAATGCGCGTCGCTGCTATGGACTTAGGGACAAACACTTTTCTATGTCTTCTCGCCGAAGGTGGCGCTCAGGGTATTTCAAAAATTCACAAAGACATGGTGGAAATTGTACGCTTGGGTCAGGGAGTTGATAAGAATAAAATTTTTCATCCCTATGCTCTCAGTCGCGCAAGAACTTGCTTGCAAAAATTCCAAAAGGAAATAGAAGCCTTTCAGCCAGAAAAAATTTTAGCTGTTGCTACGTCAGCAGCAAGAGATGTTGATAATAGCGATGAACTATTTAAGATTGGCAAAGAATACAATATTCCTATTGAAATTATCGAAGGAGAAAGAGAAGCCCAAATTAGTTTTCAAGGGGCTTTAGTTGGCTTTGATTTTAAAGATAAAAATATTTCTGTCGTAGATATTGGTGGAGGCTCGACGGAAATAATCATTGGAAAAAATGGCCTTATCCAAGTTCAGCAAAGTTTAAATATGGGCGGCGTCCGCCTGACCGAAAAAATAATTTCCAATCAGCCGATAAGCCTTGAGGAGCAAAATAAGGTTAAGGCGGAAATCCAACAGCAGTTAGGAAAGTTTCCAGCCCAAAGAAATCTTGAGGCATCAGAAGTTTTATTAGCTGTGGCCGGGACACCAACCGCCTTAGCAGCACTTGAGCTGGGGAGATTTGATTCTCAAAAGGTAGATGGCTTTTGTTTCACCCTCCTGCAGCTGGAAAAATGGCAAAATATTTTTGCAACAACTTCGGTTGAAGAAAAAAAAATAAAATACAACTTGGGGGGTCGGGCCGATATTATTTTTGCCGGGACGACCATATTAATTGAGTTGATGAAAAAATTTAAGTTTTCTGAAGTGATGATTTCAACAAAAGGAGTGCGCTATGGCGTCGCTTTACAGCTTTTGCAGAACGCTTAGTTTTTTTCTGGGCCTAGGCCTTCCAGCGTTTGCGGGAAGTGTAAAAGATCCAAATCCAATTGATTTTAAGAAGGATAAAATTATTCTTTCTGGAAAAACTATTTCGATTGAATTAGCTGAAAATGAACTTCAGCGAAGTCATGGCCTAATGTACCGCGATAAGATGAAAGACATGGAGGGCATGCTTTTCATTTTTGAATATGAACAAAGTCTTAGTTTTTGGATGAAGAACACTTTCTTGGATTTGTCGATTGGCTACTTCGATAAAAACAGGACTTTGGTTGATGTCCAAGAAATGAGGGCTATGAATTCCGTGGTAGGAGAAAATTTACCCTCATACCCTAGCATAAAGCCCGCCATGTATGCTCTTGAGATGAATAAAGGGTGGTTTGCTAAGAATAAAGTTAAAGTGGGTGCAAAGTTCGAATTTGTAGGTGTCCCTAAGTCTAGGTCCAAATCAAAGACCCTTAAATGCACAAAATATTTTGCAAGTCCGCGAAACTATGCTTAAATCTAAGAGTGAAAATGGAACAGTAAGTTTCGTTTTAATTTCAAGGATGAGTGTATGACAAAACGACTATTGATTTTGTTGGCGATTTGCAGCTTCAGTTTAGCTAGTTTGAACGGCTGCACCTCAAAAGAATCTAAAGACGATGCTGAAGTGGCGACGGATGCGCCCGAAGCTGGTGGCGACAATTTAGAAGCTGCCGACGGATCTGGAACACCTCCAGTGGCCGGCGCAACAGCAGATGCTTTGCCTGAAGATTCACTGGACAGCGCTCTTTCAGAAACACCTCCAGCAGCTGAAGCCCCGGCTCCTGCAGCGTCATCAGATATTATGGCCCAATCTTCTGAGCCGACTTTAGATATGCCGAATGAAACTACACCAGAGCCCTCACTAAGCTCGCCAAATTCGTCAGGAATTGCTGATATTGAGCCCCCTGCGACTGAATCAAAACCAAAAGCAGAGCCACCTCCGATGGAGGCACCCACTCCTGCTCCGGCGGCGGCTTCGTTACAAAAAGTTCCAGAGACCCCTTACCAACAAAATGGTATTTTGCTGAACACCGTTTATTTTGCACGGCCGGGAGATACTGTTTCTAGTGTCAGCCAAATGATTTACGGTTCCGACAAAACATCTGAGCTAAAAAAAGCAAATCCAAAATTAAAGAATCGCGATCCCAAGCCTAGCGAAAAGATTTTTTACAATTCTCCGATTCGGTCTGCTGATGCTGAAAAAATGATGACCTATTACGAAGATAACGGAATCAAAGCTGAAACCTACATCGCGCAAGAAGGCGACACTATTCAAAAGGTAGGAAAAAATATTTTAGGTTATGATAAAGGTTGGAAAGAACTTTGGACAATGAATACGATTGAATCAAAGGGTAAGCTTGAGCCTGGAACAGAGTTAAAATATTACAAGGGTCCTGCAACCAAAATTGCATCAAATGAAGCCCCACCGATGGCTCCGCCACAAGAATTGCCGCCTCCGCCTGCGAACATGGGTGAAGCAAGTGCTTTACCGCCTCCTCCACCAGCAGATATGGCAGCGAATCAGCCGCCTCCACCAATGGACATGAACGGAGCGCCACCGCCTCCTGCAATGGACCAGACAGCAATGAATGATATGCCACCGCCTCCACCACCAGAAGCGGCAGCGCCACCGCCACCTCCACCACCGCCAGCGGCAGCGCCATTTGAGAAAAAAGCTAAAGCCGATCCAGGTGCTGGTGAAGCTATGGACGAAGAAACAATGGTTGCATTGGCTGCAATTACGGTTGCAGCTCTCGGCATAACTGCCATTTTGATTGCAAAAAGAAAGCGCCGCCAACGAGAGCTAGAAGCCGCGTTTAATGAAACCCAAGTAGGTACATAAATAAAAAACCCGGCTCATCACCGGGTTTTTTTTCGACTTTATATTTAAAATTTAAAAAATTCCTTAAACAACTTTTTTAAAAATACTGTCTAAAACGCTGCGGCGATCGGTCCTAGAATTCTCAACAAAATAAATCAGATCATCAATAATTTGAACGTCACGATTGTTGGTCGGTAAAAATTTAATTCCCGAGCCATTCAATCCAAGCCAAACGACTTGAGCCATCACTTTACGGGTTCGACCACCGACTTCAAAAGTCAGCTGCAGCTTTTCATTAGCTTTGAAGGGCTCGCTATGGCCTTCCAGATAAGCACCAGAAATACTGATGTTCTTAACGACGCCAGTGATTGTTTCTCGGGCGTAATTACGTCTGAAGGAAACCTCAAGATGAAGAGGGGTCCTGGGGGCTGGAGTTGTTACTGTTTCCACAAAGCACTCCTTTATTATCGAAAGTGGTGGTACCCATACAATTTCGGAAACTGTCCTAAAAACTGTAATTATTCTTTAAGTTTAAAGGAGTTAGCACACTTTAGCGACTAACAGATTTAAGTCGATATTAGGCGTAACAGTCTGAAACGACTGTATTTAAATGAAACATTATTGGTTATAATCTGGACAATCTAAATAATTTGACAAAGTGGGTCTTATCCCGCAATCTAGTTCTTATAGGCCTGGTCCAAGGTCCGATTTAGTCTCATAAGAACACCTTTAATTTAAAAAAGATAAACCACTCAAAAGAGCCAATCGCCCATAAAAACAAAAATATCGATCAAGATCAAAAAGATGAAGCCCAAAAGGAGCCTCCCTTGCCAGATACAAAATCCCCATCTTCCGCTGACGTAAGTAAAAAGCGTGGTCGTAGCAAAGCCCAAACTGTCGAAAAAGCCGAAGAAGGAGCCGTTGCTGAATCAGCCCCAGTCGTGTCAGCACCTCCTGTAGAATCTGGGGCGCCGCTGGCCCCTCAAGCCAGCGCCTCTACTGAATCCGTACCCACTTCTACGACAGGTCCAAGTCCTTTAAGCCAACCTCAGGAAAGACCAACTCCAACCGGATCTAATTCTGGCGGCGGCTACCAAAGAAATGATAGAAATAATCATCGTCGCTTTGATAACAATAAAAGAAATAATAACTCAGGCAGTGGCGGCGGCGGAGACCGCGATCGAAATCGCAGTGGCGGTGGAGACTACAAATCCAACAACAGTGGTGGCGGCAGCAGCAGCGGCGGCGGCGGAAGTTCCAACTACAATCAACGAAGGGATTTCCGTCAAGATCGAAATTACAACCGCCCCAACCAAGATGATTCTCCTGGCGAATTAGCCAACACAGAATTAACCGACGCAGATTTAGCAGAAATAAAGCTGACGGAAGAGGAAAAAAGTTGGCTTTCATCGAAGGATTTAAAATCAAAATCCATCACTCAGCTGACTGAGCTTGCTTTAAAATTAAAAATTGAAAATGCGGCCGGCATGCGTCGCCAAGATATGATCTTTGAAATTTTAAAACGTGCAGCGCGCCTAGGCGTTGATATTTATGGTTCCGGCGTTTTAGAAATCTTGCCTGATGGCTATGGTTTCTTAAGATCTCCGGATTATAATTATCTTCCGGGTCCTGATGATATTTACGTCAGCCCTTCGCAAATTCGCCGATTTGGTTTACGAACTGGTGACACTGTGACTGGTACAGTTCGTCCACCGAAAGAGGGCGAGCGTTATTTTGCACTCCTAAAAGTTGATTCATTAAATTTTGAAAATACTGACACCGGTAAAGACAAAATTTTATTTGATAACTTAACTCCGCTTTACCCTGATCAAAGGTTGCGCTTAGAACACAATCCCGGCGAACTGACGACTCGGGTTGTGGATTTAATGTGTCCATTGGGTAAGGGCCAGCGAGCTTTAATCGTAGCACCGCCAAGAACTGGTAAAACAGTTTTGATGCAAAATATTGCTAACGCCATTTCAGCCAATCACCCAGAAGTAAAATTAATCGTTCTTCTGATCGATGAGCGCCCTGAAGAAGTTACGGACATGCAGCGAACCGTAAAAGGTGAAGTGATCAGTTCAACGTTTGATGAGCCTCCCACTCGACACGTTCAGGTAGCCGAGATGGTGCTAGAAAAAGCCAAGCGTCTTGTCGAACATAAGCACGATGTTGTCATTTTGCTGGATTCAATCACTCGTTTAGCCCGAGCTTACAATACGGTCGTTCCTCCTTCTGGGAAAATCTTATCGGGTGGTGTTGATTCCAATGCGCTTCATAAACCAAAGCGCTTTTTTGGAGCGGCTCGGAATATTGAAGAAGGCGGGTCTTTAACCATCATCGCGACCGCCCTGATTGATACGGGTTCTAGAATGGATGAGGTTATTTTCGAGGAATTTAAGGGAACCGGTAACTCTGAGATCCATTTGGACCGCAAACTGATGGAAAAGCGGATTTTCCCATGCATGGACATCAATAAATCAGGCACTCGAAAAGAGGATTTATTGATCGAAAAAGGCGATTTAAACCGTCTTTGGATCCTAAGGAAGGTCCTAGCTCCGATGAATGTCATCGATGCGATGGAGTTCTTGCAAGATAAGATAACGACCAGCAAAACTAACGGCGCCTTTTTGACCAGCATGAGCGGCGGATAAGGGAAATTTCTCTTGTCCCCTATAGCTCGATATGTTACTCAAAGGCCCTTACAAAGGAACCGCTATGAAAGACAAAATTCACCCCCAAGTTAACACCGTCGTTTTCAAGGACATTTCTTGTGATTACTCATTTTTGGGGACGTCGACTTTGTCTTCTAAAGAGATGGTTAAATGGGAAGATGGTAAAGAATATCCTCTGATTAAAGTTGAGATCTCTTCGCAATCTCATCCTTTTTACACTGGTAAGCAGCGTATTATGGATACTGAAGGTCGTATCGATCGCTTTAAGAAAAAATACGCTAAAAAAGCTTAGCTATTCATTTTGGATAAATTAAGAAAGTGCGGCATGAAAAATGACCGCACTTTTTTTTTGACGTGATAAATTGTCTTTTTCCTCTGACACAGCGAGAATTTCTACATGTTTTCAAAATTAAGTGAAGTTGAATCCCGGTACGAACAGGTCAATATGGCGCTTCAGCGTCCTGATGTCGCATCAGACATGAAGCAATACCGCCAGTTGATGAAAGAACTTTCGGACCTTGAAAAGGTCGTTTCAATTTACCGTGATTACAAACAAAAAAACGAAAGCCTCAAAGCGAACAAAGAGATGCTTTCTTCCGAAAGCGATTCTGAAATGCGCGAAATGCTGCGTGAAGAAATTCGCGATCTTGAAGAACAAATTCCAGCCTTAGAATCAAAACTTAAGCTGTCGTTAATTCCAAAAGATCCTAAGGACGATAAAAATATTATCCTGGAAATCCGCGCCGGCGCTGGCGGCGACGAAGCCGCCCTTTTTGCTGAAGAAATTTTCCGTGGGTATTCTTATTTTGCGACCAAGCAAGGTTGGAAAGTCGAAATGATGTCTTACTCAGAAGGCAACGTAGGCGGCGCCAAAGAAATCATTGCGCATGTGACGGGCGAATCGGTTTTTAGTAAATTAAAACATGAAAGTGGAGTGCACAGGGTTCAGCGCGTTCCAAAAACAGAAGCACAAGGCCGAGTCCATACCTCAACAATTACAGTGGCGGTTATTCCTGAAGCTGAAGTGAATGAAATAAAAATTGAAGATAAAGATATTACGATCGATACCATGCGCTCAAGCGGTGCAGGTGGACAGTCCGTGAATAAAATTGAGTCCGCGGTTCGTATTCATCATTTGCCAACAGGCCTTATGGTGCATTGCCAAGAAGGAAAATCACAAGGCGCAAATAAACAGCGAGCCTTTCAAATTCTTTTTGCAAAACTGCAAATGCTTGAAGATGACCGCGTTCGCCAACAAGCTTCCGATGCAAGGCTTGATCAGATCGGCACGGGCGATCGCTCTGAGCGCATTCGAACCTATAATTTTCCACAATCAAGAATCACTGATCATCGAATTGGTTTAACCCTGCATTCTTTAGATGATGTGATGAAGGGCAGTTTTGAAAATTTAATCGATCCTTTAATTGCCTATTTCCAAGCCGAAGCACTTAAAAGACAGACAGGCAGCTAGGCGTGGAAATAAAAGCAGTCTTAGATAAAACCATCAAGTTTTTTAAAGATAAAGGTTTTGAATCCCCGCGCCTGCACGCTGAACTGCTTTTAGCCCATTCATTAAAAATTGAACGCATTCAGCTTTATTTAAAATTTGAACAAGTTCTGACTGAAACTGAACTGACGGCGGCTCGGGAACTGGTTAAGCGTTATGTGCAAGGCGAGCCTGTCGCTTACATTGTTGGCGAACGCGGATTTTTTGGTCATATTTTTAAAGTGGGACCTGGCGTTTTAATTCCAAGACCCGAAACTGAACACTTGGTCGAGGAAGCTATCGACTGGATGAAAAAGAATCCTCAAGAAAAAGTGACGGTGGTTGATCTAGGTTGTGGAACAGGATGCATTGGCCTTAGTGTTCTTAAAGCCAATCCAAATTCCCATTTGATTGCCGTTGATATTTCAGCGGTCGCCCTAAAGTTTGCCCAAGAAAACGCAAACCATTTGGGCGTGGAAGATCGTTGTCGTTTTCTTTTATCGGATGCTGAAAATATTGATCTTGTGTTAGCAGAAGTTAAAAAGGCAGGCGCTGATAAGATTCATCTGCTGTTATCAAATCCTCCTTATATTTCCGAGACCGATAAAGAAGTGCAAACATCTGTGAAAGATTTTGAGCCCGCAGAAGCATTATTTGCTAAAGACGACGGGTTATCTAAGTTAAGAAAATGGTCCGAGCTTTATCTGCCCTTTTTATCCGAGCCCGGCCTCATGCTGATGGAAATGGGATACCAACAGGGTTCCGATATGAAAAAGCATTTCGATCAATTAAAATTTAAATCAGTGTCGATTAAAAAAGACCTTTCAGGCCACGACCGAATCATTAGAGGGGAAGTTCATGGATAATATGGCAGTCCAAGGCGGACATAAATTGAACGGTGAAGTTTTCACCAGCGGCGCAAAAAACGCTGCACTACCCATTTTTTTCTCAACAATCCTGGCTGAAGGAGAACATAAATTCAGTAATGTCCCGAAACTTAAAGATATTGAATCCACGGCCAATCTGCTTGAAAGCTTGGGTTGCAAAACTCAGCGGGACGGAAATAACTATTCTGTCAAAGTATCAACTCTTAAAAATTTCGAAGCCCATTATGATTTAGTTCGTAAAATGCGCGCCAGTATCTTGTGCTTGGGTCCGATGCTGACAAAATATGGTGAAGCGGTGGTTTCGTTACCTGGTGGATGTGCGATTGGCACGCGGCCTATTGATTTGCATCTTGATGGCATGAAAGCTTTGGGTGCAGAAATCACAACCAGTGAAGGTTATGTCACGGCGAAAGCTAAAAAATTAAAAGGCGTTAATTTTTTATTTGAAACCTGCACTGTCGGCGGAACAGAAAACGTTATGATGGCTGCGACATTAGCTGATGGAACGACTGTCCTAGAAAATGCCGCTAAAGAACCTGAGATCGTTGATTTAGCAGATTACTTAAATAAAATGGGCGCAAAAATTTCTGGTCAAGGGACTAGCGTTATCACTATTCAAGGCGTTGAAAAATTAAAGCCCGCCGAACATTCAATTATGCCAGATCGAATTGAAGCGGGAACTTTATTGATGGCCGGTGCGATCTCGGGCGGCGAAGTAATTGTTAAAAATTGCATGACGGCACATCTTGAACATCTGATTCAAAAAATGAAAGAGTGCGGTTTTAAAATTGATTCCGGAAAAGATTGGATCAAAGTTTACCCGGCAAAAACTTGGGAATCCGTTGATATTACAACAGCCGCCTATCCTCTTTTTGCAACAGATCTTCAGGCGCAGTTTATGGCTTTAATGGCCGTCGCTCATGGAACCAGTGTGATTACAGAAACTATTTTTGAAAATCGTTTTATGCACGTCCAAGAATTAGTTCGTTTGGGTGCAGATATTTCTCCAAAAAGCCGAGTGGCTGTTGTTCGCGGGCGACCGGGTGGCTTGACGGCAGCACCCGTGATGGCAACGGATCTTCGCGCCAGCGCCAGTCTTGTGTTGGCAGGCTTAGTTGCTAAGGGCGAAACAGTTGTGAATCGAATTTATCATTTAGATCGCGGCTATGAAAACCTTGAAGGTAAGCTGTCAGCTTTAGGCGCCAAAATTTCCCGCCGGGCATAACGACAAAGTTTAACTCACTAACATGTCGCTTCGGACGACATGTCAATAAAACGTGTCGCCGTTTTTCGATTTTAGCGACACATCTTTTAACTAGATCCCGCGCTAACATTATTTATTTCAAACTGAGATTTGGTGAAAAAAGAGCAAAAAAAAGCTCTGAGGGGGGCTCAGAGCTTTGGTAATATTATCTTAGTTCAGGAGGGGAATCGAACTTAGACGTTATAAACTGTGGTTGTTATCAGACCTTTTTAAGCGACCAAGTTGAGACCTGTTCTTTGATTTCGGGAGGGGGTCCTTAGAGCCAAAGTTATTTTGCAGGTTCAACTGGCTGCAAGCCTAATAACAGACACAAAAAATTATTTTGAAATCCATCCTAAACCAGGGGCTGGTGAACTTTCGTTAGCTGCTTCTGCAGTTGCTGAAATTGCAAGTACTGCCAAGATGTAAATAACGACAAGAGCTTTTTGAATCATTTGAAACCTCCTCCATATGCTTAGTTACGGATAGGTAAAGCAAAGCACGTGCCAAAAAGTTTGACAGTCTGATGGAAACTAGCGGTATTTCAGGACTTTTTGCTGGTAAATCAGAATCCATTTTGGAACTCGAATCCAAAATGGAACCACATTTCAGGACCAAAGAGGGGATCCGAAACCCCCCATAGTCGCACCACGATTTCCCCAGTAAAATAAGAAGGTCATGACAAATACTGAAGTTCAATGGGTCCTTCGCTCGGATCAGGGAAAGTTGCGCGGTCCATTTAGTACGCAAGTCGTATTGAAAATGATCCGCGAAGGTCAAGTGAGCGGTGAAGAAAAAATTGCCCGTTATCCTGGCGGCAAGTGGATTTCTATTTCACAAGAGCCCGAGTTTTATGATCATTTGTTAGGCGCTCTTGAAAACGATGTTGTTGAAGCAAAAAAAGAGACAACCTTTCGGCAACAAGATGAAGAGACTATTTTACCTGAGACCTTTATCGAACAAACCAAAATGCAGTTTGAAAAACCTCGCTCTGAATTTCCTAAGAGCGACTCTTTTAGTGAAAAAAGGCCGACTCCTCCTGTGATTGAACTTTCCAATTTAAAACACATGGAAAAGCAAACACGTCTGCGCCTAATGTGGAAGCCGCTGATCGGACTTGGCGTTGTTATTTTACTAGGAATTATTTTGCTTGTTTGGCCAAGCTCAAGTGGCAAATCAAAATTGCGCTTGATCGCGCCCAAAGCTGGAGACGATACCCTTTCAAGTGAAGAAGTGAAATCTAGGACCAAGTTGGCTTTAGCAGATATTCAAGAGGACACTGTCGAGTCCTACCTTCAAGCGCAAACCAAACTGGTTTCTTTAATTGAAGGAGCTCCTCGATTTCTGCCAGGGCGGGCGCTGCTTTGCTTAGTTTATAAAGAGCTTTGGCCCTACACGTATCAAGATCAAGCGGATCAAAAGGTTTTGACCGAGTTTAGCCAGAGCACTAAAAACCTAAATCTGATTGGAATTCATGGGAATATTTGTGAAGCCATCAAATTAATGACCTTGGGCCGCGTGAAAGAGGCTCGCGGTGTTGTGGATAACATGATGGATAACCCCGATGATATTTCATTTTTGTCTTTAATTTATGTCATCAAGGCTGAGCTTCTTAGCTATGATCGTGATCTAGTCAATGCCGTTGCCTTTTATCGTCAAGCGATGGAAAAAGGAAAAGACTGGTTGAAGCCCCGAGTTGCTTTGGGGTTTCTACAAATTAAGACGAAGCAATTTGCTGAGTCGATGGAAAACTTCCAAAGTGCGTTAAAGGTAAACCCAAATCATAAATCAGCAAAACTGGGAATGGGGTTTGTCCTATATAAAGGCTATAATAAAATTGATGAATCTTTTGAATGGCTAAAGACCGCATTAGATATGCGGGCACGCGCGCCAAGAGAAATTGAAGGCGAAGGATATTTTATCTTAGCGACCTTGGCCCTTCAAAGAGATGATAAGGATTTAGCTCGGCAATCGGCTGCAAAAGCCTATGAACGAGACCCGCAGAACCCAGAAATAAAAGATTTTTTGATTCGCCTGGGGGGAATGGATAATTTGAAAATGACAGGATCGCAAAAAAACGAGCTGATTTTTTTGGGTGATCAATATGCCAGACAAGGGGATTGTTTTTCAGCGCAGGCCCAATATAAAACAGCTTTCGAACTAGATCCAAAAAATGGCGTGGCTGCGATGAAGGCGGCGAAATGTTTGTGGCAGTTGCATCAATCCTTTGAGGCGATCGAGTGGTTAAAAAAAGCGACCCTTGCGGATCCTACTTTAATATCTGCTTATGTGCTGCGCGCCGATTATCTTTCCAGTCGCTTTGATTTTGCTTCAGCTGCACAAATTCTTGCTCAGGCAAAGCGGGATGCACCAGATAATTACGAAGTTCTGCGTGGATTAGCGCAGATGGAATTTAGAAAAAATAATTTAGAAGGCACTATTATTTATGGGCAGAAGGCATTGTCCCTTTATCAGGGCGATATCGATACTTTAATTTTGTTATCTCAGGCGAACATTTTTTTAGCTAAAAAAATTCTGCCGGGAACGTTGCCTGAAGTTAAAAAAAGGGATGAAGCTTTAAAAGACGCGACTCGGTTTGCTTTAAAGGCTCTAGAAATTGATGGCAGCAGTCTTGATGCTAATAAAAATTATGCTTTGATTATGAGTGTAACAACAGGGGTTGATGCGGGCGCGCGAATTTTGCAAGAATTAATTCGTAAATATTCCTTTAACTATGAATACCGTGTGGCACTGGCAGATCTTTTTCGAAGTGAGCAAAGATACCCACAGGCGCAGGCCTTTTATGAGCAGGTGACTGATGCAGATCCTAAAAATAAAGATGCCTTTTTAGGCTTAGGTGAATGTTATAAAGAACAAAAAGAATTTACGAAATCTTTAAAGGCTTATCTGTCGGCTTCGGCTTTGGATCCAACAGATGCCCGGCCTATTTTTGAAATTGGCCGACTTTATTTTGAATCGCAAAGATACGATGATGCGATGAAATATTTTGAAAGATCTAATAAAATTAATCCTAATTATCCAAAGACGTTTTTTTATAAAGCTAAAGCCGCTTTTGCAGCCGGCGCTTTGGATGTTGCAATGGAGGCCGTAAAAATTGAGAAAAAAAATAATCCTTATTTATCAGATAGCTATGTTTTAGCCGGCCAAATTCATTACGCACAAAAGCAGTACGCCGAATGTGCCAGCGAATATGCACAGGCCTTGAAACTTCGTGCCCAAGGCGCCGAAGTTTATGTGCGCGCGGCCCAATGTTATCGCCTGAATGGATCCACTGAGGTCGCTGAAGATATGTTAGCCATTGCAGCGACCCGAGAAAGTGGCTTTGCCGAAATTTATCGTGAACAAGGGGCCATATTTGATACGAAAGGTGATCGGAAAGCCTCGATTAAGGGCTACTGCCTGTATTTAGAGCTTTCACCAAATGCACCCGACAAAAAAGACGTTCAGGGTCGATTAAACCAACTTGGATTTCCAAGTGAAGATTGCAATACTAAATAAGCCGAGGAGGAAAAATGGGAATTTCTGATAAAATGAATAATTTGGCCGATGGTGTTAAAGCTGGCGTAAAAACGGGATCAGCGCGGACTATTCAAGTTGGATTTCGAGTACTAACAGCTTTCTTTTTGGGACTGACTCTATCCTTAGCCGGGCAAGAGGCTTCTCATTATGGAACTCTGTCACTTCTTTTTGTTGCTTTGGTTGTGATGGCGGTTTTTATGCGAGTCAGTCAGGCGTGGACCTTGGCTCATGTTTTAATTTTTGACCTTGTGATGGTTCTTGTCGCCCAACTTCTTCGAATGTACATACTTCTAGCCCCTTAACAGTAAAAAGGCTTTGCTATGATTGACGTTAAACTTCTTGAAAAAAAAGCTGATAGCGGACCCTCTTACTTTGATGAATATCAGCAAAGTTTACTGAACCGTGGCGCTTCAACTGAAATATTAGACCAAATCATTGATTTAAATCGCCAGCGAAAAGAAATGATTTTTCAAGCCGAGACGGCCAAGGCAAAACAAAATAAAATCAGTGGCGAAGTTGTGCAGTTAAAAAAATCTGGACAAGACGCAAGCCAAATTATTGCTGAAATGGGCAAGCTTTCAGCTTCTGTTAAAGAAATGGAACAGCAAGCTCAAGCTCTGGATCTGCAAGTGCACCAACTTTTGCTAACGATTCCGAACAAGCCACATTCAACAGTTCCTGTTGGCAAAGGGGCTGAAGATAATAAGTTAGTAAAAACAGTTGGCGAGCCCCAAAAATTAAGTTTTAAAGCCAAAGAGCATGGGGATTTGGGTGTGGCTCTGGATATTTTAGATTTTGATCGCGGCACCAAAGTAACGGGCGCGCGATTTACTTTTTTAAAAGGAGCTGGGGCTCAGCTTGAGCGGGCCTTGATTCAGTTTATGATGGATCTTCATAGTACAAAGCATGGCTATACTGAAATGATTCCGCCATTTATTGTGAATGATAAAAGTTTGTTAGGAACGGCTCAGTTGCCGAAATTTGCCGAAGATTTATTTCATCTAGCGGGAACAAATTATTATTTAATTCCGACGTCAGAAGTTCCCGTCACTAATTATTTTGCGGGCGAGATTTTAAATGAAAGTGATTTGCCAAAAAGTTTTTGTGCGTATTCGCCTTGTTTTAGATCCGAAGCGGGTAGCCACGGTCGCGATACCAAAGGTTTGATTCGCCAACATCAATTTAATAAAGTCGAATTAATGACCTTCAGTCATCCAGATCGCTCGCATGAAATGCATGAGCAACTGACCAGTCATGCTGAAAAAGTTCTTATTGAGCTTGAGCTGCCTTTCCGGCGAATGCTTCTTTGTACGGCTGATATGGGTTTTGGCTCGGCAAAAACTTATGACTTGGAAGTTTGGCTTCCAGGCCAAAGTGAATATCGCGAAATCAGTTCTTGTTCTAACTTCGAAGACTTTCAAGCCCGTCGCGCCAATATTCGTTTTAAATCCTTAGGTGGGAAGCCACAGTTTTTGCACACTTTGAATGGGAGCGGTTTGGCCGTTGGACGAACCTTGATTGCGGTTCTTGAAAATTATCAACGTGAAGACGGCACGGTGGCCATTCCAAAGGTTTTACAAACCTATATGGGCGGCAAAACAGAGATTAAAAAATCCTAACCATAACTCATCGCGCCAACAGTGATTCTGATTGAACCCCGAGCCTAAGTTCACTAAAACGGTCGACGGAGAGCTGGTAGAGCGGTTGAATACAACAGTCTTGAAAACTGTCAGGCCTTCGCGGGCCTCGAGGGTTCGAATCCCTCGCTCTCCGCCAATTCCTCAACATCAACTCTATGAATATTTTGGTTTGTAAAGGGTCCATACCGGACAGATACTTTACACTTTGTACCGGACACATCCTTTACACTTTTTGCCAACCAAAAGGATCATCTACAGGTTCAACTCTAGTTCCCT